>JAOZOH010000015.1 GCA_029933365.1 Desulfuromusa sp.
GCAGTTATTGGTGTCCCTGTCTATGCTGGGCGCGTTCCCAAGGACTGCCTGGAAAGAATAGTAAATTACAAGGCTGATGGCGTGCCAGCGGTTTTAGTTGTTCTATACGGTAATCGTGAATTCGAAGATGCTCTCGTGGAGCTGCGGGATGTAACCATCACCCAGGGGTTCAATGTCATTGCTGCTGGTGCCTTCATCGGCGAGCACTCTTACCTACCCCGGAACAACCCATTGCGGCCGGAAGACCTAACGACGATGATTTATGCCTGGCAGTAAAGTTCGGGCAAGATATCGCCGCGAAAATTGAACTTAATGATTTTCACACCCCAGAGATCGACGGAAATGTTCCCTACAAAGAGCGAGTGAGGTTTGGTGGCGTCGCGCCGGAAACCGATGCCGAAAGCTGTATCCTCTGTGGCCGATGTGCTGAGGTGTGTCCGGTTCGCATTATTACAGTGTCAAACTCAGTGACAACTCAAGCAGAAAACTGCATCATGTGTTCTGCCTGCGTCAAGATATGTCCGGTTGAGGCTCGGTCTTTCAATCATCCCGTGATTGAAGAGAGACGAGAGTTGCTGATAAAAAATTGTTCTACACCCAAACTGCCTGAAATCTTTCTCTAAGCAGTGTAGAAAATAAGTTGTGGATTTTTTTCTGCTGATCTAGAGTTTCGAGGTAGAAGTTAACCAGCCTTCCATACTGCTGGACGCTTTTCAAGAAACGCGTCCATCCCCTCCTTTTGATCTGCTGTCGTAAAACACATCCCAAACATCTCAGCCTCATAATGGATCGCCTTGTCCTGATCCATTGACATGCCCTTATTGACCGCTTCTTTAATGATACGGATAGCCGTTTGTGGCTTGGCCGCGATGGTCTGTGCCAGCTTTTGAGCATGATCGAGCAGCTGATCATCAGGATAAATATGATCGACCAAACCAAGTTTCAGCGCCTGCTCAGCGCTGATCCTCTCACCCGTAAACATCAGTTCCTTGGCACGACTGATGCCAATCAAACGGGGTAACCGTTGAGTGCCACCCCAACCGGGGATAATTCCTAAATTGACTTCAGGTTGACCAAGCTTGGCCTGTTCTGCTGCCAAGCGCAAATCACAAGCCAGTGCCAGTTCGCAGCCACCCCCCAGCGCATAGCCGTTAATAGCAGCAATGACGACACAAGGTGAGTTTTCAATCCGCTGAAACAGTTCGGCAGCCATTAATGCTACGTCACGAGCCTGAATCGGAGTGAGAGTTCGCATCAAGGCGACGTCACCACCGGCTACAAAGGCTTTTTCCCCAGCGCCGGTGATAATCATCACATGAACCCCAGTTTGTTGTTCTAATTCGGCAATAGCAGAAGATAGCTCAATGATCGTGGCGGGATTAAGGGCATTCATCGCTTGAGGGCGGTTAATGGTGATTAATGCCACTTGATTGGCAATGGTGATAACCAGGTTTTTATCGCTCATGATCAACTCTTCTGTTTAAGGGTTAGCGGTCAAATTAAAAAATCTTTTATTCACCAATGACCATCTGGAGACTTAACGCGATGCCACCGTTGGTGCGGTAGTTGTCCGAAGCCGGCCAGTCGATAAAGGGCTCGATCTCGTAGAATAGGTACGGGCGCCAGAACTGTTTTCGCAGGCGGATGCTGGTGGAATAGTTCTCTACGTCATCCTCACCATCGCTCTCGCCGCGCAAATAAAAGCCAGCAACAATCGCTCCGTTATCCGCCAGCCGATAGGTATAGGATAACCCACTACGCCATTCGATCCCTTCGGATCTATTGTCAAACTGTCCCCGAACACTGAAACGGACCAGGCCGGGGTGGTCGAACAGATAATCGAACTCAGTCAGTAACCGGGTTCCGAGGCCATATTCACTATCGACAAATATTGCTGGTGTCAGGCGTAATTTGACCGCCCTGGTCAGGTTGTGATAGCGGCGGTGACGACCGAGAAGGTAGATATTAAATCCAGAGCGCAGCCCAAGTCGGGCCTCGATTTTTTCTTTAACGGGGTGCGTTTGATCCAACTCAGGGCGGCACTGTAGTTGTCGGTGGAATCCACTGCTTCCTCAGGACGGCTGGCTTCTAACGGCAAAAGGTTGGAATCATCCTTATCCTCATTGGACAGTACCAGATAGAAGCGTTTTTTGAGATTGGGCAGTTTGACCTTTGCACGAACCCGGGCATAGTTGTTATTAAAACCATGTTCGCTGGCTTCCGATCCCAGGGAGATGCGTGCGCGCATGATAGCTGGTTCCTCTTCATCGCAGTGATCACCAAAAAAACTATCAAACCAGATGGCGGTTTTCTGGGTGCGGAGCTGCATGGCTTTATGGGAACGATCAATCCAGTTGCTCTTGATAGATTCAGTCGCACCATCATCCGCCTGGGCCGGCAGGCCCGTGATGAGAAGCAGGGTCAGCAATGTCAGTGCCCGTTGCAGCATGCTTGGTTCCCGTCAGCGCATAGCACAAGTCATTGAATTTCCTAAACATCCCCAAAATCGCCGCTGGACCTTTTGGGTGCAGCTAAGATTTTTTGAATCGTTTATTCAATCCAAGCACTCGCACTCTTCATCTACCGCTTACTTTATATTTCAGGTTAAAGTGTAGCCTAGAAATAGCAGATGCCCATAAGGGGGAGCTGTTTTTCTTGTACTCCTGGAAGTGGCGTTGGCAATATTCAATCCCCAGGCAACAGCTGATATACCGTCCGGAACTTGACACACATAGTCGCTAAAACAAAAGGCCCGACCGAAACCAGCCAGGACTTTTGGGGATGTAGAAAGGAATTTCTTTATGGCCCCATTGCATTACACCTGTGACTATCCCTTTGTTGTTTTGTTTTTCTCAGCTTTTGCCTTTTTTCTTGTTGTTACTACTTGAAGTTCGGGGAACGGTGAATTCAAATTGCAAGTACACCACGAGCTATAGGTCAGAACACTTCATGAGGTGTCCCCAGAACATACATTGTGACAGCTGTTTCCTTGTTTTGACTATTGCTTCCCTGGAATCTCCACAGAATTTGGCTCCGAAGTATCGGCACGATATTTAAGCTGTACACCTTTTAGAAAATTACGAAAGATTTGGTCATTGCAGACACGGTAGTGTTTATGCCCTGATCGCCGAAAAAACGCACTGAGTTCGTGTTTGCTTATCTGCACATCAGCTAGAGCCATAATCTCCAAGATCTCTTCAGCTTGCAGATTTAATGCAATTTTCAATTTTCTGAAGATGATATTGTTATTCAAATGCTGCTCTGGTTCGGGTTGTGGCCCATTGCTTTTGCCACGTTTGTCGTTAATTAAACCATTTAGGAAAACTGCCAGTTGCGTGTCGCTGCATTCCTGGTAGGCGGGATCATCATCTTTTTTTAACCAATCGCTGATCTGCTCCCGCGTGACCTGATGACCCGCCAAGTTAAACAGGGCCATCATTTTTGAATCGCCAAAATCGAAAATAAAGCGGATACGGCGTAAGACATCATTATTGGTCACTGGTTTGCTCCTCTTCTTTCGGTTTTTTACTTCGATACCCCGGTTTGACCAGAATTTCTAGATAAAAGGATTCGAGCTGTTTTGATTCGGCCAGAGAGATGGATTTATTAATGGCAGACAGATGAATAACGTCACTACTTGCTTCATCAACACCGAAACGGCAGTCAAAATCCCAAAAATCTACGTCGAGGGGTAAAGTCTTTCTACGTTCTCTTCTAATATATTTTTTAACTTCATATTTAATGGCCTCAACAAGCCTTGGAACTTTGATCTTTGGGTGGGTCATTTTAAACGTTTTTTTCATAGCGATTCCAAAAGGGATGAGAAGGGTTAAAAGAGGGTCAGAGAAGTCTCCGTTTGGCTTTTTTCAACATCAACGACAGACCTGACCTCATTTAATTCCTTTTCTTTGAGCCTGTCAACCAACCCAATCGGCATTATTGGTCAATCAAAGTAAAATCGCATCCGACAAAGCTTTCAGAACCTCGCTGGCCTTACCGTGCAGGAATATATCGGTAATGGTATCCGTGTAATTGGACGGGTGCAGGTTGACCTCAATGATCAGCGTGCCGTTCTTATGGGCTTCGATGGGCAACATGGAAGCGGGCATAATTTCACCCGTTGTACCAACGACCAACCAGACATCTGCCAATTGTGTCTCTTCCAGGGAGCGTTGATAGGCCTGAGGCGGGATGCCCTCGCCAAAAAAGATAAAATCCGGCTTGAGCAATCCGCCGCAGTCGGGACAACTTGGTGGCATACTGGAAAACAACTCAGGTTGAAATTTCAAAGATTGCTGACAGGAGAGGCAGGTCAGGCGGCGGCTGGTGCCGTGAAATTCGATCACATCCTGACTGCCGGCTTCCTGATGCAGATTGTCAATATTTTGGGTGATTACGCCGTGCAGAATTTCGGCTGACTCCAGTCGTGACAAAGCTTCATGACCCGGATTGGGCTGGGCTGCGCCAAAGAAGTCATAGAATATTTCTTTGATGACCTGCCAGGACTCATCCGGATAACGCTGAAAATACGACAAATCCAAGACCTGAGGGTCATAGCGGCTCCAAAGACCATCTGGCCCGCGAAAAGAGGGAATCCCGCTTTCGACAGAGATACCCGCACCGGTAAACGCAATCATGCGCCGGGCATCTTTGATTTTTTGAGCAGCTTGGCCTATGAGTGCTTCGTCCATGCTTGACCTCTTTACTTTTCTTTATCTTTAACCCAATCGGCATAAAGATCTGGATTAAAGCCGACAACATACTCATCCTTAACCCGGTAAGTCGGGGCACGCAAGTTGCCGCTGGGTCCTATAACCTGCTTTAAGATGGCATCTTTATCAGCTGCAACAGATTCAAACCGCTGATTTTTCTTACCTTTGGCAACGGCAATAGACTCAGCCCCCTGTAGCAACGCCCAAGCCTGTGTTTCATCAATTCGTATTTTCCGCGCATCCACAACCTCTTTTACTGTCGCCTGTACCTACTCAAGAAACTCTTGAGCTTTTTTACAGGATATTCAACCTTTACGCAGATATGCCCAATCGATGTTCAATCTGATCTCCTATGTTTCAGAAATTTCAAGTTTCATTCAAAAATACCAGCGCAGTAACAGCCCGCCACTATCTCCTGTCGAACCAAATTCACTACGAATAACTGGCAACTGCGTTAGCGGATGGAGTTGTGATTTCTTGCCCATGGTTATGGCCCAGAATAGATCAAGCTGCAGGTTATCAGCTAGCGATATGACCAATTGTGGTCGAATCAAACTGGAGTGATCCTCAATATTATAAATCAGCAGCCCGTTTGCTGTAACCAACGGATGAAATTGATATGAGGGGCCCAATAACAGATAGTGACGTGCCAGTAAAAAGCTGAGTCCCTCTGTTATGGGTGCAGAAGTGGCGACCAGGGGATATTCATTCGGATTGTCGCTGCCGATGCCATTGAACAGATATTCACCGAGCAATACCAGGCCATTGTCAAAACGGTACCACCCTTCCACAGCGGCAATCCCAAAATCATCATAGAGATCTCCCTGCGGTTGCCCCACCTCCTTCCCCTGGTACCAGCTAAGCTCTGCTTTAAGGCCGAGCTTCCCAAGTTCTCCTGCCAGACCGACACCCACCATTGAGCGCCCCCGTAAGCGCCCCCCAATAGCCAGAAAATCAACACTCTTGAAGTTCTCGCCCAAGGTCAACAGATAGCTGTTGTCTTTTTTTTCAGCCCCAAACACAGCAATTCCACCAACCTGTCCGGCCATCCCGAAATAGCGAGTCATTCTGATGGCATCAACTCCGGGACGGACATCAATATCAATTGCGTCAGGGGGAAAAGGAGCAATGATATCGAGGGGTGAAAACAAGCTAATACGACCGAACCCGATAGCCTGCCGACCGAGTGCCCAGTTAAAACCACCAGATTCTCCATGAATATTGAGCCGATCAACCTGCAACTGACCACTGAACCGATCACCTTCATTCCAGTTTTTCTGCAAATCAAAACGGCGATTCACCGAATCGTCTGCTAACGCTACAACTCCCGTGCGACTCACCCAGAGAAATTGGTGATCCAAAGAAAATTCGAGATCAAAACGCGGAGTCAGCTGCCCGGTCAAATCAAGTCGAATCCGATCAGAAGACAACACTCCATCCTGATCTGGATGAGGAAAGTTTTCGATATAAAGATTGAAGGATTTCAGTGAGCCGTGAATGGAAACATCATCGAGAGTTTTTGCTCCCGAAAAAGTCGGTATAAAAATGATTCCAAGGACAATAATAATCAGCAGAATGGTCTTGTACTGCCCACGGAAAGGGTGACTGTCGCCCGGATGGCGACAGTCAAGCCCCAGGGATGGGTGAAATGCGTCCCTTGAAGTGGGCAGTACAAGACCATCAGAAACGCTGCTACATAGACACATAAAAAACAAACAGAACCGTTTCACTGATCCGACTCCAGATGGCCATCCTGTAAACGTACCACCCGCTTGGCATGGGAGATCACCAGCGGATCGTGAGAACTGAAAATAAAGGTTGCACCTTGCTCTTCATTCAGCCGCTGCATCAGTGCCAGCAATTCTTCACTGGCGTGAGAATCGAGACTGGCGGTCGGTTCATCGGCCAGAATCACCGCCGGTTCCGAAGCCATAGCCCGGGCAATGGCAACCCGCTGTTGCTGGCCGCCCGAAAGATCAGAAGGTTTGCGATTCTCCAGCCCATCCAACCCTAATTCAGAAAAAAGCTGCAAGACCCTCTGACGGCGTTGTTTTTTACCAACTCGCTGCAACATCAAGGTAAATTCAGCATTTTCAGCAGCAGTTAACACCGGAATCAAATTATAGGCCTGAAATATGAATCCAATTTTTCGCAAACGCAATTCAGACAGGGTTTTTTGATCGTTATCACTGACTTCCTGGCCAGCCAGCCAGATTTCCCCACTGGTTGGCTGATCAAGGCAGCCGATTAGGTTGAGTAACGTAGTCTTACCACTCCCGGAAGGGCCGGCCAAGACACTGAATTCCCCTGCTTCAATTGACAGAGAAAAATTATCAACAGCAACCACTTCCTGACTGCCGAGGAGATATATTTTTGTGACTGCTTTTAATTCTATCAATGCCATATCGCTTCAGACTCCAAATCAAATCATCAGAGCTAACGGTTCTATAACCCAAAAAAATTCTAAAATACCAGCCACCAAGACACCAAGCACTCCAAGAGAATCAAAACCTTTAGGAATATAGTTTGTCTTAGTGCTCTTGGTGTCTTGGTAGTAATCAGCCTTTGTTTTAGTTATAGTTTCAAACTTTCAATTATGTCGTATTGCAGCAGCCGGACTGATTCGACCTGCTTTGATGGATGGGTAGACCGCTGCCAGCAAGGACAACAACAACAGGTAGACGGAAATTTTTGCCATCCAGAGGATATCCCAACCGGCCCGCAGTAGCGGATCGAACACAACTCCACCAAATTCAAGAGTTTCACTGATAAAGTTTCGCATATCAATACCGACTGTTTGCAGATACCAGGTTGCCAATGAACCAAGACAATTTCCAATCACCATTGATACAAGACCCAACAACAAAGCCTCAATAAAAACCAGCATTCGCAACCTTGAGGTGCTGGCTCCGATTGCCAAGATAATCCCGAATTCACGAAACCGTTCCATGACCGACATCAGCAGTGTATTGATCACCCCAATAGTGACAATCAGCATCATGATCACAAAAATAAATTTCTGGCTGGCATAATCAAGCCGGATCGCATTATAAAGATTCGGCATCGCCCTTTCCCATGTCAATCCTTCCAGATCACTATGAGTTTTCAACAGTCCCTGTAGGCGTGGGTATACCAGGTGGTCAAGTTTCTGATTTTCCAGAACAATCGCCAGTTCGTGAATATTGCCTGGAATTCCAGCCATTGCTGCAGCCCGGTCACGACCAACCATCAGCAGTGATTTATCAATACTTTTTATCCCGGTTTTGATCACCCCATGAACCCGGAACATTTCACTGACCAGTTCTCCTGAGTGATGTTGCAAGGTGACAACAAATTTATTACCCAGCTTCAACTGGAGTTCCTTCATCAGCCGACTACCAAGAATCGCTTCCCGTCCGTCCAGAGAGGTCAACCATTGGTCATCCGGCAAACCACGCAAAAAGGGATTGGCCTTCCGTTCTGCCGCAGGAACCACTCCGGTTAACAAAATACCGCGACTTTCGCGGCTTGACTGAGCAAGTCCCGGCAGGTAAAGTCGCGGTAAAACGACCTCGACACCATCAATCTGACCAATTTTCTCAACCAGATCTTGAGGATTGAATGAGAGTTTTTCATCACGATTTTTTAAATAATCGTGCCGATAAACCACCAGGTGCCCGGTTCCTGCGCGCACACCGCTATCGATCATGGCTGAGTAAACCCCATAAGAAAGGTTGTGAGATGCCTGTATCAGCATTAGACTGAAACTGAGCGCCGCCAAGGTTATCAGGGTGCGCCGTCGGCTACGCCAGAGGTTTTTCCAGGCCAGGATAAATAGATCCATATGGCTCCCGATTGACTAGCAAAAAAAATTAGCTGGCTAAGCAAAAATTTCGATAGCTGAAACAACTGTATTTAATCCAAACCTTCGAATCTCCCCTAGCCCCTCTTTGCCAAAGAAGGGTGCTTTTGAGCCTCCCCCTTTAAAAAATGGGGATTGAGGGGGATTTTTATGGCAGATCTAAATTTTTGCAACGCCATCACTCCTCACGAATTGCGACCACGGGTTGCATTTTTGCCGCACGGTTTGCTGGCAGAAAACCTGCCAACAGACTGACGATCAACAAGCAAACGGAAGGAATCAAAATATTGCCCGGTTCAATCACCGCGTGCAAACGGGGCAGGATAGTCCCACCAGAGTAGGTAATCGGCGTCAGAGTTCCAGAGAGATCGATACCTACCAGCGCCATATACAAACTCAAAGCGATTCCGACGACAGCCCCGCAGAGCAACCCCAAACTGCCCATAATAGCGGTCTCCAGAAGAATCATGGTACGGATTTGCCCCGGTCGCATGCCGAGTGCCATCAGCACCCCAAGTTCCCGGGTACGTTCCATGACGCTCATAAATAACGTATTAAGAATCCCCAACCCCGTTGCGAGATAAAGAATGACGACTATAATCATTCTTGAAACATCGTAACTGGCAACGACTTCTGCCATCTCTGGCAACATCTCACCCCAATCAAGGATCTCCAGAGTATCCGGGAGATCAACACGATATTTTCGTGCCAGATCAGCCGCATTTAACGGCTGATCTGTTCGTATGGCTATCTCATGAATCTGTCCTGGTAAAACCAGAACTTGTTGCAACCAGGCCAACGGCACCAGAACCAACGTATTGTCATGACCAACGTCACCGGTTGAAAAAATCCCCTTGACCAACAGCAAATCGTTACCGATGGACCCATCCGCTGCCTGAGTGACAAAAACCAGTTGGTCTCCCGGAACAACATTCAGACGTCGCGCCAGCCCGGAACCTAAAACTGCACCGTCAGGATCTTCGGCTCCTAGATATTTTCCGTCGATCAATGAATCCTGCAGACTGGTTACAGTCTGTTCCTGATCTGGCAAAATCCCAAGAATTTCGCTCGGAGAGCTGTCCTGTTGGTGAGAAAGTAATCCGAAACTGCGCAAACGCTGTGAATAGCCGAGAATTTCATCCTGTTCCAGAACAGCTTCAAGAGATTTATCCGCTGGGAAATGGCGAAACATGTCGCGGTCATCCTGATAACCTTTGGCACTGATGACCATATGACCGTAGTACTGCTCAGTTGCCGATGCGAGCATATCGCGTAACATCCCCGAAAAAATCCCCAGCGCCAGAATCAGCAGGGCGGAAGAAACAATCATCGCCGACAGAGTGAGTAGCGTGCGCCTTCGATTGCGCCAGATATTTCGTAACGCCAGCTGATAAAGCATTAACGTCACCCTTTTAGATTGCCCAGAGAGAAAAAATCTTCCTCTAAATCGACATCAAACTGCAACTCACGATAGTGCATGATCGTCTTCTCTTTTGGTTTTTCCAATGGCAAAACAGTCATTTTCAGCGGAACGGTTCGTCCACTCACCGTCTGGACGTCATCAAACAAGATCCGCCGCACCAGAATATCTTCTTCATCAAAGTAATCAATCTGTGACGGAACCAGCGGTTCTTTGCGAACCTGGTAAATGATTTTACCCCAGATAACCGGGGCGTCAGGCTTCGGGACACCCTCAATCCGCCAACTTTCACTGGTTTCTTCCAACAAGGTAAAATCATAATCCTGATCGATATGATTAGCCTTGACCAGATCGTCATTGGTTATATGACTCCCCATCCAGGCACCTCCCATCATCGAGGGGGGAATACGGATCACCCGATCAACTTTAGGTAAGTAATTCCAGACTTCGTTCTCCACCTTGAGCGTTGCCACCCCCTTTTCTTTAACCGGGACAAGAATCCGTACCAAAAACCGCTCACGCCCGAGGGACCAGGATTCCATTTTCAAGTGCCGTTCCCAGTGACCGGTAACAACTGTCATTTCCACGGCAGAAATCGATGACTGCCCGGTATATTGCTGCTCAACGGTACGAATCAATTCGCGTAAATCTATGGCTGAAGAAGAAATAACCGATCCGAACAAAAAGAGGACGGTTAAAAAAAACGCTTTAGTCAAAGATAAATTTATCATTATAGTGTCCGTGGTTGAGTTAAATTATAGCCTTTATTATCGGTGGTTCCTGATGGAAATGCAAAACAATGGCTGATTTTTTATAAAAAGACCCTCTATACCTAGCTGATTACGCCACGCCTGAACCTGCAAAAAATCCCTGATTAACTCTTGAATTTGCAGTTTCATGCCTGTAGTATCCGCAGAAGATTGTCACAGCACAGAATCCAAAGGGAGTCAGACATGAAAATCTCCTTACAATTTATCATTTTTAGTCTCTTATTTCTCCTTGCCACCGCTTCGGCTTATGCCGAAACCCGTTATGTCTCTGATCAACTTATCGTCACGGTTCGAAGTGGCAAAGGGAACCAATACAAAATCCTAGAAACCCTACCAACTTCAACCCCTGTAACAGTTCTGGAAGATGACAAAACCTATGTAAAAGTTGTCACCCCCAAAGGAACTGAAGGTTATATTCAAGCTCATTACGTCAGCAAAACTGTACCCAAAAGTACCCAGATAACGCAGCTAAATAATAAGATTGCTGCCCTGCAACAACAACTGACAGCCCAACAGCAAAATTTTCAGGGCAGCCAGGAAGAAACCAGTGCTCAAAAAGACCAAATCACCCAACTCTCTGCACAATTAAACCAAACCCGTCAGGAGCTGAAAAAGTCTGCAGATGAGTATCAAACGCTGCGCAGTAAGTCTGAAAACGTATTGACTCTGGGGACTGAAAATGAGCAATTAATCGAAAAAAATAATCTGCTCAATAGCGAACTGCTGGTTCTACGTGAAGAGAATCAAAAATTTCATCGTTCCAACATGATTCAGTGGTTTCTTGCCGGGGGCGGGGTTTTCTTGGGTGGCTGGATCATTGGTAAAATTTCCCGCAAAAAACAACGTCGTTTTTAAAATATTTATATCAAAGCGCTTTCCATACAAACAGCCTGATCAATTCCATCTATAATTAATTATTCAATTCTATATTTTTATTAAAATTCTTGATTTCAGATAGTTATCAGCTATTTTTATATGCAGTGATATATTCATCTGGAGTTCTTTATGCGTGACAAACAACAGCAGCACCTACGCCAGTTACTTGCCTCTCGAGCGCTGGGTTCCCGTGAATTGATGCAGGGACTTGATGTCAGTCAACCTACCCTGTCTCGGTTGATAGGCGGCATGAGCCATGAAATAGTCATCATGGGGAAGGGTCGTGCAACCCGTTATGGACTCCCTCGAAAAATTCATAATGGAGAAAGTCGATTCCCGGTTTACAGTATTGATCCACGTGGAGATGCCAACCTTTATGGTCATTTGACCGCCCTGCAAGGTGGACAATACTGGTGGGAGGGGACGAAAGAGGATAGTGATATTTTCAACCAGATTCCCTGGTTTTTACAGGATATGAAACTGACTGGGTACAGTGCCCGTTCCTTTGCCTACCGCCAGAGCGAACAGCTGCACCTGCCGCGAAAACTGGCTGACTGGAGCGAAGAAGATGTCCTTTCTGCCAGTTGTTATCGTAGCGAAGATCGCGGCGGAAACCTTATCATCGGAGAAGACTCGCTGGCACGCTATTTTGCCCTGGCCAGAGACATGCCGCCCCCAATCAAAATGGACACAAGACCGTGGATTTACCCGCAATTGGCCCAAAAAACTCTGGTGGGAGAAATCGACTCAGCGCAGATGGGTGGAGAACAACCGAAGTTTTCTACCTGCATCGACGATCGGGGCACCCCCTGTCATATGTTGGTTAAATTTTCTCCAGCGGCCGAGAGTGATGAAGCGCGCCGCTATGCCGACCTGCTGATTTGTGAACATCTGGCACTGGAAGCAATTCGCCTGTCAGGCCACAGTGCGGCTCGCTCTCGGTTGGTAATTTCCGGAAATCAGGTATTTCTCTGTTTGAAACGTTTTGACCGACGCGGTGCGCTGGGTCGGCTACCATCTATTTCACTGCGGTCTGTACATTCACGCATTCAAGCGCCCTGCGATAATTGGATAAACGCTGCGGTGAGATTGGGGAAACATCACTTAATCAGCGCAAAAGGGTGCCAGAAATTGCGCTGGTTAGCATTATTCAGCGATTTAATTGGCAATACAAACCAACATTTTGGAAACATTTCTCTTATTCCGCACCAACAAGATTCCTACATTGTAGCCCCATTTTATGGCACCCGCCCAACACTATATGAACCAATTTCTGGGGAAATCCCCCTGCGTCTGTTCACCCCACTACCAATCCGTAATGAGGTCGCGGCTGAGCTGCCAGCTGCTCTGAAAACTGCAATCTTCTTCTGGAAAAGTGCTGCGATTGATGAGCGCATTTCATCTGAGTTTCGTCAGATATGTTACGAAAATTGTGAAATCCTCAAGTTACAAACCCGTGGCCCGAAACTGATATTCAAATAATAAACCAAAACAAAGATAAATTATTGTTAACAAATGATGAGATTTATGGCAGACTGAACCCTAGGCAAAACATAGCAAGCAGGACAACACAGCTTTGCCACAAGGCGCGCATATGAATAATATCACTTCAAAAATCCTTTTTGTCGATGCTGAAAAAGAGGCCTTGGACTCATTACAGCGCTTGATGCTGGATGAAGATTGGGATTGTTACTATGTATCCAGCGCCAAAGAGGCGATGGATTTTCTGCAAGCACAAGCAGCTGATCTGGTTGTTACGGACGTCACATTGCCAGATATGGATGGCGTTAATTTCGTCGCAGAAATCCGCAGACTCTATCCCAGTACGATCCGCATGTTTCTGACTGGCTTCAGCAAACAGGAAAACATCATCAAAGCGCTAGCGGAAGGATATACCCAGCAAATTATCCCCAAGCCCTGGATCGATCAGGAATTAATAGAGATCATCCGCAGTGCCTTACGCCAGAGCAAGCAGCAAAAACAACATAGCCCAGAATTTCAGGTTCTGATCAATTCGATCCCGTTACTCCCGTCGCTACCAGAGAGCTATTCCAATGTTCGCTCCTGTATTGTTGGGGATGAAGTTGATATAGAAACAATGGCAAAATACATCAGTCAGGATGTTGCCATTCCCAGCTTACTGCTACACTGGGCAAACTCTGCCCTTTTTGGCCAACGGTTTCAGGTTGACACAATCAAAAAAGCGATCATTGTTCTTGGCACTGATATCGTCGAAAATCTTATCCTCTCCGAATCGGTCAATCGCACCATTGCAGGAAAGCTGCCTGACATAAAAGGGTTTGATTTCGTTAAATTCAAAAAACATTCGATGGCAACTGCTGTCATCTCAAGGCTTTTGATTAAATCATTACTCCCCACAGATTTTGACCAGCATGATCGTGCATTTATCGCCGGTCTTTTACATGACATGGGGAAATTGGCTGTGGCAAACTTTTTCCCTGTTCAATTTGAGAAAGCAATTGAACTGGCCAAGCGGAGAAGATCTCCTTTAACTGAAACTGAAATGGAAATCTACGCAACAGATCATGCCGAACTGGGTAGTTTTCTCGCCGAGTGGTGGACTTTACCACCCTTTATTGCTAACGCAATCCGCTGGCATCACCAACCCCAATATACCCCCATTGATCAGGATGTCATTGCTGCGGTTCATGTTGCTAATCTACTCAGTTACCAGTTTCATTTTGGCTCAAATGGCGATACCTGCTTACGTGGAATAGCTGATGAATACCGGAAAAAATTCTACCTTAATGAAGAAGCCAATGAAATTCTCCGCACCGAAACCGAGAAAACAATTCGTGCGCTTACAAGTTAACAAATTATTCCCTGCCCCCCCAATACTGCAAAAGCAACTGAGAGTTGCCGCCCTTAAATCAAGTCTACCCTTTATTTTCTGAATATTTGACCCAACCATAAAATTAAAATTGACTAACTAGAGAATAAGCGGCATAATGATTTTTTGACTCACACTGATCTACAATGTCTCAAAAGGTGCTTCATAAATGACGCAGCGCAGAAATCAAATCATTCTGACAATTGATGACGAAGAAAATATCCGAGACAGTTTTCGAATGTTTTTGGAAGATTACGATTATCAGGTCTTAGAGGCAAGAAACGGGCGTGAAGGATTGGAAATTTTTGCCCGGGAAAAACCAGATCTAGTGATCTGCGACCTCCGTATGCCAGAAGTTGATGGTCTTGAGGTTATTGAAAAGATCAAACATGATTCTCCCGATACTCCAATTATTGTTGTCTCAGGAACGGGAATTATTGGCGATGCCATCGAGGCAATCCGCTGTGGCGCATGGAATTATTTATTAAAGCCAATCCAAGACATGTCTATTCTACTCCATGCCATGAACCAAGCGACTGAACGCTCACGCCTGATTGTTGAAAACCGCACCTACCAGGAACATCTGGAAGAAGAAGTGACCAAAAGAACCCTGGCTTTGCAAAAAGCAATCAAAGATCTGAATAAATCCCATCTGAAATTAAAAAACAGCGAGCAAAAATATCGTATTATTTTTGATAACCTGCAGGACGTTTACTTGGAGATGAACCTTGATGGCAAAGTGACGGAAATCAGCCCATCAATTTCGCATATTTCTCAATATTCTCGCGAAGATATTATTAATAAAAACATAGAGCAGGTATTCCCAAGTCTTCAGGATAGAGAACGCTTGCTGACTCAATTACGCACAGAAATCAAAATTTTTGATTATGAACTCCACCTGCGTGACAAAGATGAGACTCTAGTTCCCTGTTCTCTTAATGCCAGCTACCAGATGGGGACATATCGAGAAGAAGATAAAATTTGTGCAACGTTACGTGATGTGACCGATCGCAAACTGGCCGAAGCAAGAATTCAACACCTTGCATTTTACGATTCATTAACGGGACTTCCCAACCGTCGCCTGCTCCTGGATCGACTCGAGCAAAACATCTCCCGTGCCCATCGCTCCTGTCACTTTGGCGCCATGCTCTTCCTTGATCTGGATCGCTTCAAAAATATCAATGATTCACTTGGACACCCGATTGGCGACAGCCTGCTACAAGAAGTTGCCAAGCGGTTACTCCATGATCTGCGTGCTGAGGATACAGTTTCGCGACTTGGTGGAGATGAATTTGTCATGCTCCTCTCTGATCTCGGGGAAGATCCAACCAATGCAGCGGCAATGGCTCAACAGAAAGCTGAGAATATCAAGATCCATCTGGCAAAAAAATATATCATTGATGGACATGAACTCCACGTTACACCCAGTATCGGTGTTGCAATGTTCCCTTCCGGCAATCAAGACCAAGAGACAGGAGATGACATCCTCCGCTACGCCGATACAGCTATGTACCGTGCCAAGGATGATGGTCGTGATACGATAAGATTCTTCTTGCCAAGCATGCAAGCTGCAGCAGACAGCAGATTGGCAGTAGAAAAGGAGTTACGTTACGCCCTGGAACGTAACGAACTCTCTCTGTTTTTTCAACCGCAAGTAGATGGCAAAGGTGAAATTCTTGGGGCAGAAACTCTGGCACGCTGGAAACACCCGGAAAAAGGCTTCATTTCCCCCGCAACTTTCATCCCAATTGCAGAAGCAACTGGCTTGATTCTACCGATCGGGGAGTGGGTTTTACAGACAGCTTGCGAGCATCTAAAAGCTTGGAGCGATAGAGGCATCCCGGTTAAGCACCTTGCTGTCAATGTTAGTCCACGTCAATTCCGCCAACCCAACTTTGTTGCTCAAGTGGAGACTATTCTTGAACAAACCGGCGCAGACCCAACCCAACTTGGTCTTGAATTGACCGAAGGGATGGTGATAGATAATATTTCAGATACCATCGAAAAAATGGAAGCCCTCAAAAAACTTGGAATTGAATTATCAATTGACGACTTTGGCACAGGCTATTCTTCCCTCGCCTACCTGAAAAAAATGCCTCTGGATATCTTAAAAATTGATCAATCTTTTGTCCGTGATATTGAAACCGATGTCAACGATGCTGCAATTGTCGATACAATTATTTCCATGGCAACCCACCTGGATCTGAAAGTGATTGCCGAAGGGGTAGAAACCAGGTTCGAGCTGGAATTTCTGGAAGGCAAAGGGTGTCCACTCTATCAGGGCTATTATTTCAGTAAACCACTCCCAAGTGATCAGTTTATAAAATTATTGGAGGCAGGGACAACCTTCGTCTAACCCCGCATCGAATTTGCTCACAGCAACTCCCTTTGTATTTTCTATCCGTATCGCCGCAAAATATGGTATCAACTGCAATCATAAATTTGTGACGCATAAAATCAAACACTTCACTGACATCAATAATAACTAGGAGGAAATTTGTATGAGCACACAACCAATTGTAAAAATGGAGACCAATAAAGGGCTGATCATCATTGAACTCAATGCTGAGAAAGCTCCGATCAGTACTGAAAATTTTCTTAATTATGTCAGTACCGGATTTTATGAGCAGACAATTTTCCACCGGGTCATCCCCAACTTCATGATTCAAGGTGGTGGTTTCACATCTGAAATGGCACAGAAAAAGACTCAGGCAGAAATCAAGAATGAAGCCGATAACGGATTGAAAAATCTACGCGGATCTCTGGCTATGGCGCGGACCCAGGTCGTTGACAGTGCCAGCAGCCAATTTTTTATCAATCTTGCAGATAATGACTTTCTCAACCATCAGGGAAAGACCCCTAACGGTTACGGCTATGCGGTTTTTGGACAGGTGAGCGAAGGGATGGATATTGTAGATGAGATTGCCAAAGTTAGTACCGGCAACAGTGGACATCATCAGGATGTCCCAAAAGAGGCTGTTATCATTGAAAGTGTATCTATTGCAGAAGCAAACGACAATGATTGATGACAGCATGTGACTTTTACAGGTACATCAGACATGGGACAACATCTCGCAAACACACGGCGGCTCCCAGCAGAGTGGGAGCCGCAAGATGCAATTCTACTCGCATGGCCACATGAACAGACAGATTGGCTACCAATCCTCAAGCAGGTCACACAAGTCTATATCGAACTCATCCGCCAGATCAGCCGTTTTGAAACAGCTATCATTATTGCACCAGAAATCAATGCTGTCCGTGAAGTCCTCAAAAAAGAAACTGTCAATTTCTCCAATATTATACTGCGCCAAATCGATACAAACGACACCTGGACTCGTGATTTTGGTCCAATAACTGTCCATACTGACAGTCGGCTACAAATGCTTGATTTCAACTTTAATGGTTGGGGTTTGAAATTCCCGGCCGATAAAGATAATCAAGCGACCCGAAAACTGTGGAACACGGGAATATTCAAAAAAATTTTGAGACATTCTATCGACTTAATTTTGGAAGGTGGTAGCTTAGAAAGTGATGGAGCAGGAACGGTATTGACCACATCGACATGCCTGCTCGACGCGAACCGCAATCCACATCTTGATAGAATAGGGGTTGAATCAGAATTGTCAAAGCTGCTGGGATTCAGTCATTATCTCTGGCTCGACCATGGCTGGCTGGCTGGGGATGATACCGACTCACACATTGATACCCTGGCTCGCTTGTGTCCAAATAATACAATTCTGTATGTACAGTGCAATGATGCCGCTGATGAACATTATCCTGAACTGAAAAAAATGGAAACTCAGCTCAAACAATTCAAGACGAAAAGCGGACAACCATTTTGCCTCCTCCCCCTCCCCATGCCTCAAGCCTGCTACGACGAGAATGATCGGTTGCCAGCATCCTTTGCAAACTTTCTGGTCATCAACAACGCGGTCTTGGTCCCAACCTACAACGACCCCGCAGATACTTTGGCCATCGACATCATTAAGCAGGCCTTCCCTGAGCGGGAGGTTATTGGCATTAATTGCCTCCCATTGATCAGACAACACGGGTCTCTGCACTGTATTACCATGCAGCTGCCACAAGGGGTTCTCTCATGAAATCATTAAAGGTCGCCCTGGTGCAGCAAAGCTGTCTTACTAATCAACAAAAAAATATTGAAAAAAGTTGCAAGCAAATCCGTCAAGCAGGTGCACAAGGAGCTGAGCTCGTTGTTTTGCAGGAATTGCACAGCAGTCACTATTTCTGCCAGACAGAGAATATTACCAACTTTGATCTTGCAGAGAGTATCCCGGGCTCAGCAACCGAGAAATTTGGTGAGTTGGCCAAAGAGTTAGAGGTCGTTCTCGTTATTTCACTGTTTGAAAAACGTACGATGGGACTCTACCACAACACCGCTGTCGTACTGGAAAAAAATGGGAGCATTGCTGGAACCTATCGAAAAATGCATATCCCGGACGATCCTGGCTACTATGAAAATTTTTATTTTACCCCAGGCGACCTTGGGTTTAATCCAATTACAACTTCAGTTGGAAAATTAGGCATTATGATTTGCTGGGATCAATGGTACCCGGAGGCAGCCCGTTTGATGGCTTTGGCAGGTGCTGAGATACTTGTTTACCCCACCGCTATAGGCTACGACCCAAACGACAAACCGCTGGAACAACAACGCCAGTTAGCAGCATGGATGGCGGTACAACAGGGACACGCCGTTGCAAATGGCATCCCGATCGTTACAGTCAACCGAGTTGGATTTGAGGCCGACCCAAGTCAAGCCACCGCTGGAATAGATTTTTGGGGAAGCAGTTTTGTGGCAGGTTGCCAGGGAGAAATTCTTGGTCAGGCAGATACAAAATTGGAAGAACTTTTATGCATCGATATTGATCTTGAACAAAGTGAAAAAGTTCGACAGATCTGGCCATTCTTCCGTGACCGGCGCATTGATCATTACCAGGAAATACTCAAACGCTGGCGTGATTGAGTCTCACATAAAAAGGGCAAACCCACAGGATCTGCCCTTTTTGCTTTTCTCAATAAAATTGTGCTGTTTAAAGACCAGCACGAGACCGAAGGGAATCAACCCGATCAGTCAACTCCCAGGTAAATTCAGGCAATTCCCTGCCAAAATGACCATAGGCAGCAGTTTTCCGATAAATGGGTCGGAGCAGATCAAGCTGTTGAATAATTGCAGCGGGACGCATATCAAATTCATCCTGAACAATCTTGGCGATCTGGTTTGATGGTATTTTACCCGTGCCAAAACTATTGATCATCACGGAGACGGGCTCTGCAACGCCAATTGCGTAGGCTAATTGGACTTCACATTTACGCGCCAGTCCAGCGGCAACAATGTTTTTTGCAACATATCGCGCCATATATGAAGCACTACGATCAACTTTTGACGGGTCTTTACCGCTGAATGCACCACCACCATGGGAACCCTGGCCACCATAGGTATCAACAATAATCTTCCGGCCGGTCAGGCCACAATCTCCCATGGGTCCACCAACAACAAAGCGTCCGGTTGGATTGACCAGATATTTAGTTTTATTATCAACTAGATCTACAGGAAGGACCGGCTTGATGACCTCCTCAATAACGGCTTCCTTCAGATCATCGTAGGAAATATCTGGATTGTGTTGGGTCGAGATAACAACGGTATCAATCCGGGTTGGTTTATCATCAATATACTGAATTGATACCTGAGATTTACTGTCAGGACGTAGAAAATTGAGCTGTCCACTCTTGCGCACAGTGGCCAATTTCTGTACCAGTCTATGGGCAAAAGTAATTGGCATCGGCATCAGTGTAGGAGTCTCATTACAAGCAAAGCCAAACATCAAACCTTGATCCCCTGCACCCTGTTCTGAAAACAACCCTTCACCCTCACTCACACCTTGGGAGATATCGGGAGATTGCTGATCGATCGAGGTCAGAACGGCACAAGTTTTATAATCGAACCCAATTGCCGAATCATTATAACCAATCTCTTTAATGGTTTGCCGGACAATCGCTGGCAAATCGGCATAGGCAGTTGTAGTAATCTCTCCAGCAATGACTGCCATACCGGTCGTAACTAATGTTTCACAGGCGACCCGGGCTTTAGGATCCTGTTCGAGGATAGCATCAAGAACGGCATCAGAAATCTGATCAGCAACTTTATCAGGATGTCCCTCCCCCACGGATTCTGAGGTGAATAAAAAATCGGTCATCGACATTTTTGTTTATCCTTTCCTTCATCTTAAATTATTTCGTCAGAGTTAAATTAATGGCAGCGCAAAAATATCTGGCAATCGGCTACGCATTTCATTCTCAATAGCTATTGAAACTTCTTTACTGGTCGACAGTGATAATAATTTTTCAACCAAAAACTCTCCATCTTTTTTGGATATCTGTCGTAATACCCGTTTAACCCGAGGGACACAAGCAGGATTCATGGAAAGTTCATGCAACCCCAGTCCAACCAGTACCAATGTATAGAGTGACTCACCAGCCATTTCGCCACAAATACAGACTTCGATACCAGCAGAATTTGCCGCATCACAGGTCGCTTTTAACGCACGCAGAATTGCTGGATGTAACGGGTCATAAAGGTAAGCAACGTGCTCGTTACCACGATCAACAGCAAGAAAATATTGAATCAGGTCATTGGTTCCAATGGAGAAAAAATCAACTTCCTGCGCCAACAGATGGGAAATCATGACTGCCGACGGAGTCTCAATCATGATCCCGATAGCAAGATCAGCATCATAAGCGATCCCCTCCCGATCCAACTGAGCTTGGATATCAGAAAGGATCTGCTTACAAGCTCGAATCTCTGCAACGCCACTGATCATCGGAAACATAATCCGAACTGGGCCACAACTGGAAGCACGCAGTATTGCCCGCAGCTGAATCCGGAACAAGCGCTCCTCATGAAGCGAAAACCGGATTGCCCGTAGCCCCATGGCCGGATTAGCTTCATCTTCCAGATTCAACTCAGGAACAAACTTATCGCCGCCAATATCAAGTGTTCTTATCGTAACCGATTCACCATCCGCCTTCTTGAGAATTTCACAATATGAGCGATACTGCTCCTCTTCATCGGGTGGCTCACTTCGCCCAAGATAGAGGAACTCTGTCCGGTATAGGCCAACACCTTCAGCAGCATGTCTTTTAGCCTGATCAACGTCATTGGCAATTTCCAGATTGCCACGCAAAGGAATATGGACATGATCAGTCGTGACAGATGGAAGATCACGATACTTTTCAAGATCTTGTTCCAGGTATTCGTAGGACTGCTTGCGCTTAAGATACTCCTTGAACGTCTCTTCTGAGGGGTTGAGAATGACCACCCCAGTGGAACCATCAATAATAACCGGCATGCGATCAGAGACCATTGATGTGACAGATTCTAAACCGACAACTGCCGGTATATCCAATGAACGTGCAAGGATCGCGGTGTGGGAAGTTCGTCCCCCTTTGTCAGTAATAAACCCCAGGACATGAGACCTGTCCATCTGTATCGTTTCAGCCGGAGATAGATCATGTGCAACCACCAGCGATTTACGCCCGATATTCCCGATAACACGCTCGCTGACTCCCGTTAGTATCCGCAGCAAACGCTCTCCAACAGCATCAACATCAGAACGTCTCTCGCGTAAATATTCATCGTCTATGTTGTCAAATAATGCCCGGAGCCGTTCAAGAACTTGTGTCAAAGCCCCTTCTGCATTCATCTGTGCACGAATCTCTTTTTCGGTACCACCAACCAGCATTTCATCTTCAAGAATAAGTAAATGGGTATCAAGGATATACAGATGTTCTTGCAGGTGTGGTTGTCTGGAAACCGACTGTTTAATCTTTTGCAGTTGGTTCCGAGCTCGGCTGATAGCTTGCTGAAAACGTACCAGTTCAGCCTCGACCTCTGTAATCTCAATTAAGGATTGATCTACCAAAGGTCGTTGATCAAGCAAGCTGACCTCCCCAATACCAATCCCCGGTGAGACTCCTATGCCAATGAGATAAGTGTCTTCTGCAATCTTAATCTTCCCCAAAACCATCCTCGATCAATTCTGCGATGAGCTGCATCGCATGCTGTTCATCCGCACCATCTACGGTCACCATAATGTCTGTACCCTGTGGTGCCGCAAGCAGTAAAATCCCCATAATACTCTTCCCGTTCACCTCGATATCATCTTTGATCAAATTAACTTCAGAGCTGAACTTATTGGCTGTCTGTACTAATTGTGCAGCCGCTCTGGCATGCAATCCCAGACGATTTATTATTTTAAAATTACGGTTTTGCATAACTTCTTTCACCCCTCATGAAATAATCAATCCCACAACGTCAGCCCAGAACAATCCAATTAAAAAAATACTACTCACGGTGATAACAACCATTAATAATGTTGATACTCCCTTACGCGCCACCAGCCCTAGTAGAATCATTGGAAATAAAACCAACATTCCCAACCAGCCGGGCAACTGCTGTTCGGTTAAATGAGAAAAAACCATCAATGCACTCAACCCGCCAAGGACGACAACAGCTGCTTCCTTGGTGTGAATAGCCCAATCTGGCAACTTGTGGCGTTGGATAAATTCAATTGACTTCAAACCCTGACGATAACCACGAGCAAAAAACAGGATTCTGAACCAGATGGGGACAATGTTATACAACAGGATAAATATCAATGGTGCCCAGAGAATCCCTTTTACCGCAAAAAACAGGGCAATTCCTGCAGCCAGAGGTCGCAAGCCTCCCCAGAAAAATGCGTCCCCAATCGCGGCATAAGGTGCTGCTACCATCTCTTTAAAATCGTCAATTTCAACTTCAAGATCAGTATTGGCAGAAGCCCGATCCTCTTCTAACTTTAATACCGCCCCGGCAACCAAAGGTGCAAAATAGACATGGGTATTAAAGTAACCGGCATATTTAAGGCTAACTTCTGCAAGTTTTTCTTTGCTGTACAGTTTTTTCAACCCCGGCAATAATGCGTAGAAAAATCCTATCCCCTGCATCCTTTCAAAGTTCCAGCTAGATTGGAGTAACAACAATCGAAACCAGATATGCAGGCGAACCCACCGCGAGATAGCCATCTTCATACCAACCACAACAAAAGAAAGGCCATACCAAAAGAAGCGCAAAATAAGGTAATTGCCCTACTCACATTGATGGTTCCCAAAATAACGGTAATCCCAACCAGAGGAAAAGCTAACTGCATCCAACCTGACGAATAGCTCAGGGGCTGCTGAACAAAAGGCCAAAGGATCGGGATAATTGATAAACCACCAAGAAGAATAATAATATAGGTTCCCAGGGACGACAGAGAAAAGCTGACTAACCCACGTAAATGCAGCCATTCTGCTGCGACAAATGAGCCTCGTTGCAGAGCCGTATCAACCTGCCTTACCAGTCGTACATTGTATTGCCTGGCATAGCGATCAAAGTATTGGCCAAACTTACCCAGAGGAATTGCAATAAACAAACAAAGCAACAATAACTCTGTTCCTGATGTGCCCAATGTACGCCCTAGTATTATTGCCAGGACACTACTGGCAATTGCCACCTGAGTATCATCAGGAGGAACTGCCGCACCAACAGGTAATCTTGCCAGCCACAGCAACTCAACCATCACCCCGATCTGCAACCCAACCAAAGGTTCACCAAGAATCAGGGAGACCAAAGGAGCTGCGACAATCGGTCTTGAAAGCATAACCTGCAAAATTGCCACACGATCCAGTCCGCAGATCAAAGAAACCAAAGCTCCAAGGGTTAGACTGAGAACCATTATCTTCTCCCATTAAAGACAGGAATCAGTTTTCGCCAGGGACGCTCACCATCTGCAGGAATACAGCGGGCGGTAATCTTAACCCCAGCCTGATCAAGTAATTCCAGATCATCCAGATCAACAGGATCAAGAAATAGAGTGCAGCTCAGTCGAGCCTTCCCTTTCTTCGCTTGTAAATTTCCAAGATTTAGCTGATTGAATGTCAGACCACTATGATAGGCATGAACGGCATCGGCGGTTGTACCAAACAGCAAGAGAACTCTCCGCTGCTTGAGTTGAGCTGAATTCAACAGGCTAATCGACTCTGCAACAGTTCCGATTTCAGCTCGTATCCGACTAGGGACTGACGCCTGCATCATCATTTTTTGCAACGGATTCCCGGCAATCTCATCATTGGCAACCACAATGCAATCGGCCTGGACAAAGGGAACCCAAGCCTCCAAAACCTGACCATGGATTAAACGGTTATCAATGCGAGTAAGAACCAGAGACATCTATTCTCCAACGAGTCATTCTACCGAGCAGAACGTAGCAGTTCAGAAGGACGCATAATTGCGTTTTTAGCATAATCCTTGAGCAGCGCGGCCAACTCGTCCAGATTATTATTCGTACGAGCCCCAACACCTTTGATCAACATTGGCAAATTAACCCCCGTCAGGATTTCAACCAACCCGTCCTGAAGAAATTCAGCACTGATATTGGTCGGAGTTCCACCAAACAGATCGGTCAAAATCAATGTCCCATCACCATCTTGTCTAACCAGAGTTATGGCTTGCTGCAGCGCTTTTTTAGCAATATCAACTGACATCTCACGATCAATACAGACGGTCTCAACCGCATTGAGTGGACCAAGTATCAACTCAGCCGCCTGGAGTAGTTCATCAGCCAAACCAGCGTGAGTTACAACAACAATACCAATCACCTATTAACCCTTATCAATATCACGGTGGTTACTCCTGAGGATAACTCCCGTTTCAGGAAAGCTACGGAACAGATCTTCAACAATGGAAACACTGCGATGTCTACCGCCGGTACAACCAATGGCAATAGTCAAGTAACTTTTCCCCTCTGCACAATAATGGGGTAGCAAAAAAACCAGTAACTGATCGAGGTGATAGCGAAAATCACGGCAGGCCTGTTGAGAGAGAACATATTCACGCAGTTTTGGATCCAAACCGGTCAGTGGTCGTAATTCATCAATATAATGCGGGTTGGGCAAAAAACGGACATCGAATACCAGATCAGAAGCTGGTGGAAGGCCATAACGGTAGCCAAATGACTCCAGATTAACAATAAGCAATGATTCATGTTTTTCGCCAAGAAAATCGAGCATCAGATCACGTAACTGCCGAGAATTAAGGTTACTGCTATCGATAATCTTTGTTGCACTATCTCGTAACTGATGCAATTGCTGGCGTTCCTTTTCTATTCCAACCTGAACAGTCTCAACTTCTGCCAGTGGATGTAAGCGTCGCGTTTCAGAGTAACGCCGCTGTAACACCGCATCTGCCGCTTCAAAAAACAAGATATCAAGTTGGTAACCATCTCCTTTTAATTGCTCAAAAATCTTCACATAGTCGGTCAAAAAACCACGGTTACGAACATCTATCACAACTGCAACACTCGCGTTTGGAGTCAGTCCCTCCCGAGCACGCTGCATGAAATCCGGTAACATCACCAACGGCAGGTTATCAACCACGAAAAAGCCCTGATCCTCCAACACCCTGGCGGCGGTACTTTTTCCAGAGCCAGACAGCCCTGTAATAATCAGTAAGCGGCGGCTCATTCTAAATCATCCCCAATAATGTTATGAGAATGTAAGTGCGCCGCTTCGGCCATCCTTTTTTCCAGTAGTTCCTGAAATTCACGGGCACTATGATAACCCATCTCTTTCAGCAGCTGATTACGTGCTGCAACTTCAACAATAGTGCTGATATTCCGACCTGGAGCAACTGGTATCCGTGCAAAGGGAAGATCAACCCCATGAATACTGAAGGTCTGCTTTTCTAACCCCAAACGATCATATTCTTTACCATCTTCCCACTTAACTAACTCGACAACCAGATCAATTTTTTTGCGTTCGCGAATTGCACCAACACCGAATAGATGCTTGATGTTAAGAATACCCAGTCCACGTATTTCCATATGGTAGTGGAGCAGATCCATCCCTTCACCAAAAATAACTGAAGGGAGCTTAAAGCGCACCTTGATAATATCATCCGCAACCAGGCGATAACCGCGCAGAATCAACTCAAGTGCACACTCACTTTTACCAACCCCGCTTTTCCCCTGGATCAAAACACCGACGCCCAGCACGTCCATCAGGACTCCGTGCAAAGTTGAAGTCGGTAGCAGACGTTCTTCCAGAAAACGGGTCAGCAGGGCGATAAAGTTAGAGCTGAGGTGTTTGGTTCTCAGCAGGGGGGTGTTTCCTGCTTCAGTATACTCGATGAGATAATCTGGGGCTTCCTGATTTTTGGTAATGATCAGGCAGGAAAGGTTCTTACGACAGAGACCCCGTAACTTTTCAATCGCTTCATCCCGGGACATGGATTGCAGGAAACTCAATTCAGTGGAACCAATGATTTGCACCCGATCGGGGTGCAAACTATCTGTATAGCCAGCCAGAGCCAGTCCTGGCTTTTGAATCCTTGGCACCGAAATTATGTTGGATAATCCTCCGGCACCGGACAACAGTTCTAGATCGAGTCCCGATTCTTTTTCATCAAGCATTTCCTGAATGGTAAGTTTTGGCATAGTCTCAGAACCTGATCGGGAACAGAAATGAGGAAGAGATTCCTTAAAATCAGGCTTGTCCCTCCTGATCAAGAATAACTTGGTAAATAGCCTGCTGATCAGGAGCATTCATCAATTTCTTCCTAACAGCGATATCTTTTAATAACTTGGAAATTCTTGCCAAAGTCTTCAGGTGGACACCGACTGATTCCTCGGGAGCAATCAGTAAGAAAAACAGGTAAGCGGGCTGTCCATCCATTGATTCAAAATCAACTCCAGAGTGACTCCGCCCAAAAACCAGTTTCAACTCGGGAATTCCTGCTAATTTGCCATGGGGGATTGCTACACCATCACCTATTCCAGTACTACCAAGTTTTTCCCGCTCTTGTAAAACAGCAATAACATCATCTCGATTAAGAGAGGATTCACAGGAAATCAGAGAATCGGTCAGTTCCGCAAGAGTTGTACTTTTATCTTTAGCTTGCAAATCAGCAACAATAGCCTGTGGATCCAGCAGTTCAGATATTTTCATAATCATATTCTTATTAGGTCAGCAATGAAAAAATACGGGTCTTTATCTATATCAAGAAAAAGACCCGTTGCGCAAATATTAGCTCCCTTGGGGAACTATTAAACCATAATTTCCATCTTTACGTCGATAAACTACATGCATTTGTGCAGAACTATCATCGGTAAAAGCAAGGAAATCCTTATTCAGAAGATCCATTTGCATCACCGCTTCTTCCACCGACATCGGTTTGACAGAAAAAGAGTGACTTCGGATAATCTCAGGACTGTCACTTCCCTCATCAACACTTGATGCAGCAAAAACAGTCTTTTCCAGACGCCGTTGAATTCCGCTGTTCCCTTTATGCCGCTTTAATTTATCTTTATAACGCTTCAGCTGCCGTTCGATTTTATCAACCATCAAATCGATGGCGGCATACATATCTTCCTTACTTTCTGTACTCTTCATGGTCAACCCTTTGGCGACCATGGTCACTTCGGCACGATTATTTATTTTTTTTTGTACGGATAAAACTACCTGGGCATCAATGGGTTCATCGATATACTTTTTAACCCGGGCCAGTTTCTCTTCCACGTAGTTGCGAATAGCATCACTGCTCTCCATATGACGGAAAGTAACGGCAATTTGCATAGGGCAACCTCCTCACTTCAACAGACTCCGGCATGAAGTCTGGATTAATCTAACTATAACGTAGAATCACCCATGAGGCATCTCTTCCCCATGGAAATAATCATATAATCTTGCACAATGGTTTTTCAGGGGTGAAGGCATACATAAAGTATGTAATAATTCTGAAAAGACGACTGCAACGCCATCAAAACAGCCTTTTCCGCTCTGTTGACGAACCAAGACCAAGCATCTCCCGATATTTAGTCACCGTCCGGCGAGCAATATTAATATCCTGAGCTTCCAAAAGAGCAACAATTTTCTGATCTGAATAAGGCTTTTTTGGATTTTCTTCTGCTATAATCTCTTTGATACGACTCTTGACACTCTCCGAAGCTATGGCATCTCCATCAGCCGTATTGATCCCGCTGTTAAAGAAATATTTCAGTTCAAACAGCCCCTGTGGAGTCTGCACATATTTGTTTGTTGTCACCCGACTGACTGTCGATTCATGCATCTCAATGTCGTCAGCAACGTCGCGAAGAACAAGGGGCTTCAGATACTCAATCCCTTTGTCGAAGAATTCCCGCTGAAACTTGACGATACTTTTAGTGACCTTGTAAATGGTCCTCTGACGTTGATGAATACTCTTGATCAACCAAACCGCACTGCGCATTTTCTCCTGAATATACTCTCCGGCCTTTTTATCAACAGCCTTTGAATCAGTCAATGCATTACGGTAGAAAGAATTGATACGCAAATTTGGCAAACCATCATCATTCTGCGTCACAACATACTCATCCCCAACCTTATGGACAAAGATGTCGGGAGAAATATAGTGAACATCCTCTTCGTTATAGGCTCTACCAGGGCGTGGATCGAGGCTGGAGATCATTTTTGCAGCTTGTAGCACATCATCCAGAGAAACCTTTAATGCTTTGGCAATGATTGGGTACTTACGGCCTTCCAACTCAACGATAAAGTCACGCAGAATGGTCGCAGCCAAAGAATCTGACAACGACACTCTTTCCAGTTGCAGCAGCAGACATTCCTGAAGATTTCGACACGCGACCCCAGCCGGATCAAACTGCTGAACCCGCTTAAAAGCTGACTCAAAAACTTCCAGATCCTGCCCTGAAGTTTCTGACATCTCCTCCAGGCTGGCATGCAGGTAGCCAATATCATCCAGATTTCCGATAATTTCAGCAGCAGCAAGCCGCTCTGCATCTGTAAATATAGAAAGACTGAGCTGCCACATCAGGTGATCCTTCAGACTTTCCTGTCGAGTCAGCAAACTCTCGTAAGAGGGTCTATCCTCATGATCTTCGTAACTGTTGCGGGTATCGCTGCTATTGAGACTGTAACCTTCAAGATAGGTTTGCCAGTCGATATCGGTCATCCCCTCCGCTTCAGCCTTAACTTCCTGCTCAGGAGCAGCATCTGCCGTTGTAACAGCTTCCCCCTCAAGATTGGCAACTCCCTCATCGTGTTCCTCTTTTGTCTCGGTCCCCTCTTCAAGTAGCGGATTTTCAGCCAGTTCTTCAGTGACAACATCAACCAATTCCATCCGCGACAGTTGCAATAATTTGATTGCCTGCTGCAGTTGGGGTGTCATCACCAGTTGTTGACTGAGCTTAACTTGTAGTCGAAGATCAAGAGCCATAAAGTTGTTTTTCCAAGGGGTAGTTAGGGGTTAACCACCGTAAAATTTAATTTTAAGAGTATAGTTGGTGCCAATAGCCCACTTTTACACATAGATTAAAGTTTAAATTTTTCTCCCAGATAAATTTCCCGTGCGCGAGGGCTTGCAGCAATTTCCTCAGGAGTTCCAAATTCAAGCAATTTGCCCTGATTCAGGATGTAAGCCTGATCGCAAACGCCGAGTGTTTCGCGCACATTATGATCAGAAATCAGAATACCAATTCCTCGCTCTTTAAGCTGTGAAATAATTGCCTGAATATCAATCACTGCAATTGGATCAATCCCGGCAAACGGTTCATCCAACAACAAAAAAGCAGGCTCAAGCACCAGAGACCTGGCAATCTCAACCCGGCGACGTTCCCCACCAGAAAGGGCATAACCTTTTGAATCTCGAATATGAGCAATATTCAAATCATCCAGCAACTCTTCCAGACGCTGCTGTTGTTCACCATGCGTGAGCTTCAGGGTTTCAATAATGGCCGACAGATTTTCTGCCACTGTCAACTTACGAAAAACTGAAGCTTCCTGTGGCAAATAAGAAATCCCGGATCGTGCCCGCTGATACATAGGTAAGCCCGTGATATTCTTCTCATCCAGAAAAACTGACCCCTGATCCGGCTTTGCCAGACCCACGACCATATAAAAGCTGGTTGTTTTGCCAGCGCCATTTGGACCCAACAGGCCAATGACCTGTCCTGAGTGGACTTCCAGATTGACTCCACAAACAACCTCGCGACCTGCATAAGACTTATGCAGGTCGGTCGCCCTGAGAACTCTACTCACGGCTTTTCCAGTTTTTTCTCAGGGACAATAACTGCCTTAACCCGAGATTTTTCAGAGCTTTTAATCAGAGTTCTATTTTCTTTCATATAGAGGGTAATTTCATCCCCTGAAATTATATTCTTTCCCTGCGTCACCTCAGCATTGCCGATTAAAACCAATATTTCTTCCGCTTGATGAAAAACAGCTTTCTCTGCTGTAGCAATCCGGTCAAGTTGCAGGACTTTGACCCCGCCAATCGCATCCAAACGTTCAATCTGATCCTGGTTCTTGTGTAAAAACACAATCAGCTTATCCGCATGGAGGATCATTTCTCCTTGTTTGGCAACAACATCCCCAATAAAGATTGACTGCCGCTGCTGTTGTAATACTTCCAGCTGTTGCGCAGTAATTTCAATCGGCTGATTACGATCCAGCTCCGTTTTTGTGTCAGCGGCAAAAACTGCAGACACACAACTACATGAAAAACAAAAAAATAATAACAGAAACCATCTACCCATCATCTATTTTTTCTCACTGCTAGCAGCCTGTCGGACTATCTGGGCTGAAGCGAAAATTTGGTTGTTCGTGATCAGATTTTGGCTCATTTGAGAGTAATAGCCATAGCTATTGGTCGAAAAGGAGCTGAAACTTGAGCCAAACAGACGAATTTGCAGCCAGTTCATTGTTAGTCCGACAGACTGCCAGCTGGATACAGCAGCATCCAGACATTATTTTTTACCAGCATGCGGCCCTGATCAATATCAATTTGTAACCCGATTCCAGTCAACTCCGCCTGAGAGGAAAGAAACCGGATTGGATCTTTTGTACTCAACTGGCGAATCCGATCATCATAGTGCAACCGTTCGGTAAAAAGTTGTTCACCCCGCCCAGTTGTCAACACGACATTTCCCCAGACATCAACCCGGCTTGTTTCCTGCTCTAACTGCCCCTGATCGGCCTGCAGCGTGAGGTCACCAAATTGCCCCGCTGCGTAAAACAGTAACTTGACGACTTCAAGTTTTGCCAGGCTGCTGTCGCGTTGATATTCAGCTTTATCGGCATCAAGAGTCCAACGCCGCTGACCATCTTCGTTCTGGGTATAGTGGAGTTCCTCGAGAGCCAGATCAATATTTTCCGGCAACATACTGAGAATTTCTTCCGGGCTCTGCTGTTGCAAATGACGATAAATAATCGTTGTCAAACCAACAACAGAAATCAGGATCAAAAGCGCCAGCAAACGCCGTAAATTAAACATCAGTCCGGCATAAAAGCAGGATCAAAATATCTCTTTGTCAACTCGTCCCACTGCCCCGAAGCGCGCAACAATAAATCACATATCTCCCTGACTGCCCCGCAACCACCGGGACGTGATGCCACGTAATCCACAAAAGGAAACACATCAGAAACAGCATCGGCAACAGTTGCACTGAAACCCACCCGGCGTAAAATAGGGAGGTCGACAACATCATCGCCAACATAGGCTATCCGCTCATCGGTCAATCCCTGCTCAGCAAGAATTTCCAGATAGGGTTCCAGCTTGTGCAAAGCTCCCTGGTAAAGTATTTCAATTCCCAACTCTTTCGCCCGTCTGCTGACAACCTCTGAGGACCTTCCGGTGATAATGCCGATCTTAATCCCTGCACGTTGAAGCAGCTTCAAACCGTGTCCATCTTTGACATCAAATGCTTTTAACTCATTGCCTTGATTATCGTAGATAATCCGTCCATCGGTTAGAACACCATCAACATCAAGCAACAGCAGTTTAATTTTAGCCAGCTTGGCTTCCATTAAACCACCCCTGATTTAAGCAGATCGTGCAAATGGACAATACCGACAGGTAATGTCCCCTGCTCATCAGCAAAAACAAATAATGACGTAATCGAATGCTTCTCCATAATTTGCAACGCTTTTGCTGCCAAATTCCGCCGCAGAATCCTTTTTGGCGCAGTTGACATTGCCTGATGAATTGGTTGCTGCAGGCTCTCCAAGCCAAGTTCCATAATGCGGCGCAAATCACCATCAGTAAAAACCCCAACCAGAACACCTTGAGTGTCAACAACACCGGTTACGCCCAGTTTTTTACTGGTAATTTCAAACAAAGCATCACGCAGCAGAGTCTCGCGTGCGACAAGTGGGATCTCGTCACCAACATGCATCAGATCCTCTACTCGCAAGAGCAACTTCTTCCCTAGCGCACCACCCGGATGGAAAAGGGCAAAATCTTCTGCCTTAAATCCCCGTTCATCCAACAGAGCAACCGCGAGGGCATCCCCCATAGCCAATGTTGCTGTCGTACTGGCAGTCGGTGCCAATCCTAGCGGACAAGCCTCCTCAGCTACACTGATATCGAGATGGACATCTCCAGCAATTGCCAAAGTGCTTTGAGGATTTCCTGATATAGCAATCAGCGGTAATCCCATCCGTTTAATCACTGGCAAAATCCGACAGACTTCTTCAGTTTCACCTGAGTAAGAGACAGCAATAACAACATCCCCTCTTGAAAGCATCCCCAGATCGCCATGAATTCCCTCAGCAGGATGAAGAAAAAATGTCGGGGTTCCTGTAGAAGCCATAGTTGCTGCAATTTTTTGGCAAATCAATCCGGACTTTCCCATTCCAGTCACAACGACTTTCCCCCGACAATCAAGAATCATTTTAACGGCTTGTGAAAAAGCACCATCAATCCGGGATTGCAATGCCAAAACAGCGTCTGCCTCAATCTGCAAAACTCGTTTTGCTGTTTCAATCATCAGTCTGCGCTCCCCATTTCGGTCTGCTTAAAAGTTGCGTCAAATTCTAAAATCTGTTTCAGCAACTTTTTGACCTGTGCCAACCGCAAGGAATTAGCACCATCACAAAGAGCCTGATCGGGATCTTCATGAACCTCCCAGAACAAACCATCAATGCCGGTTGCCGCTGCCGCTCGTGACAGAGCACCGACATATTGCCGCTGTCCCGAAGAGGAGCCTCCAGCACCACCCGGCAACTGCACCGAATGGGTCGCATCAAAAATTACTGGGTAACCTAATTCGCGCATAATCACCAGTGAGCGCATGTCGACAACTAGGTTATTGTAACCAAATGAAACGCCCCGCTCAGTCAACAGAATTTTTTCATTCCCGGTTGAAGCAATTTTGTTCACTCCGTGCTCAATATCCCAAGGGGCTAAAAATTGCCCTTTTTTCAAATTGATAGGTTTTCCAGTCTTGCCCGCAGCGACCAATAAATCGGTCTGACGGCTTAAAAAAGCTGGAATTTGTAGAATGTCCAGAACATCAGCAGCTGCGGCAACTTGGCTGACATCATGTACATCGGAAATAATTGGTAGCTCAAACTCTTTATTAATCCGCTCCAGAACCCGCAAACCCCGCTCCACTCCAAGTCCACGGAAAGAAGTTACGGAGGTTCGGTTGGCCTTATCATAGGAAGCCTTGAATATCAACTCACACCCAAGAGTCTGGGTGATTTCTTTTAATCCTTCGGCTATTCGCAAAGTGAGGTTTTCATCTTCAATAGCACAGGGTCCGGCAATCAAAACTAATTGCTTAGAGCCACCAAAACAAACCGAACCGACATTGACTTGTCTCATTTACTCTCCTCGTGCTGTTTCTGACAGGCACCAACAAAAGATTCAAATAAAGGGTGCGGTTCCATCGGCCGGGATTTAAACTCAGGGTGAAACTGACAGCCAAGGAACCAGGGATGGTCAGCCAATTCGGCGATTTCCACCAGATTCAATTCAGAATTAATTCCTGAAAAAATCAATCCACAAGTCTTTAATTTTTCGAGGTAATCATTGTTAAACTCAAAGCGATGGCGATGACGTTCAGTCAGATGATCTTTCCCATAAATCCGACGTGCCAGAGAACCCTCTACTAGATCACAGGGGTAGGCACCCAACCGCATGGTACCACCCTTCCCTTTGACCTTCTTTTGTCCTTCCATAATATGGATAACCGGATTTGCTGCAGTTTCATGAAATTCAGAGGAATGAGCATCGTCGATATTACAAGCATGGCGAGAAAACTCAACAACAGCCATTTGCAGCCCGAGACAAATTCCGAAAAATGGGATCTTGTTTTCACGGGCATGGCGTATCGCTGCAATTTTACCTTCACTTCCGCGCTCACCAAAACCGCCGGGAACCAGGATCCCGTCAACATCAACAAAAGTATCATTGATACCGTGACGTTCCAATGCTTCAGAATCAACATACTTCAAATTGACCCGGCAGTTGTTGGCAATTCCACCATGGGTCAACGCCTCAGCTAATGATTTATAGCTCTCGGTCAAGCCGACATATTTACCAACCACGGCAATCCTTGTTTCATTTGCTGGCTGTTTTATCCGCTCAACAATCCTTTCCCATCCTGATAAGTCGGGAGTCTTGGTCCAGATATTGAGGTAATCGACAATCCGTTCATCCAACCCTTGGGCATAAAAAGCGGTGGGCACTTCATAGATAGTCTCAACGTCGCGAGCAGTAATGACTGCTTCCTCTGGCACATTACAGAACAATGCAATTTTTTCCTTCATATCCCGCGGAATCTCGCGATCACAACGACACAATAATATATCCGGTTGGATGCCAATCTCGCGCAAATCCTTCACACTATGCTGAGTTGGCTTGGTTTTCAGTTCTCCCGCAGTTGCGATATAGGGAACCAGAGTCAAATGAATATAGAGAACATTTTCACGCCCGCGATCAGCTCGAAACTGGCGAATAGCTTCAAGAAATGGTAAGGATTCAATATCCCCAACAGTACCGCCGACCTCAACAATTGCAATATCAACATCCTTTGCATTGTCAAGAATCTTCTGTTTAATTTCATTGGTAATATGAGGGATAACCTGAACCGTACCACCCAGATAATCCCCGCGCCGTTCTTTGCGAATAACTGAATCGTAAACTTGACCCGTGGTGAAATTTGATTTTCGGGATAATTTTGCTGAGGTAAAACGCTCATAATGACCAAGGTCAAGATCCGTTTCTGCGCCATCCTCTGTGACAAAAACTTCACCGTGCTGAAAAGGGCTCATGGTTCCAGGATCGACATTGATATAAGGGTCCATTTTTTGCATCGAAACCTTCAGGCCACGGGCTTCCATCAGCGCACCAATTGAGGCCGCCGCCAGGCCTTTACCCAGGGAAGAAACCACTCCGCCAGTTACAAAGAGAAACTTCGTTTTCATTGATTCATTCCATCCTTCATAAAAACTGCTGCTCCATTACAGTATTAAATAAACAACCTCTATCCGTATAGAAGTCGATTCTACACAGAAACAGAGGCGAAAGAAACCCTGATATGCAAAAAACCTTCCATATTTAAAAAAGAGAGTAACAGCTCGTTTTAATTATTGATTTTGTGCAGAGATGAGGCAGGACACACGCTCAAGATCCGCTGGAGTATCAACACCATGGCAACTAAACTCGGTCTCCGCCACATACAACTTGATTCCTCGTTCAAGAGCGCGCAATTGTTCCAGATTCTCCAACTTTTCCAGAGGTGTTTTCGGCCAGGACGGGTATTCAAGCAAAAGCTCCCGGCGATAAACATAGAGGCCAATATGGCGCAACAAAAAAACATTGGCAAACTGATCAGGGTTCAAGTCTCGAGGGCAGGGAATTGGGGCGCGGGAAAAGTAGAGTGCCAGCCCCGCTTGATCTTTGACCACTTTGACCACATTGGGATTATAAAAATCTTCAATCTGTTCAATTTTACTGGCAAGTGTTCCCATTTGCAGTTGCTTATTTTCCACGAGTGGGGCTATTGCCTGATCAACCATCCTTGGATCAATAAGGGGTTCATCGCCCTGAACATTAACAATCAGCTCAGAATCAATTTTCTCTGCAACTTCAGCCAGACGGTCCGTACCGGTTGGATGATCAGCCCTGGTCAACACCACCTCACCACCAAAACCATCAACCACCGTAGCGATACGCGCATCATCAGTGGCAACCATTACCCGATCAACCATTTTCGCATTGGCAACCCGCTGGTAAACGTGTTGAATCATCGGCAACTCATTGATTAATGCTAGCGGTTTACCGGGAAAACGAGTCGATCCGTAACGAGCGGGGATAATCGCCGCAACCTTCTCCATAACTAAAGCCTTTCACAGGTGATGCACTATAAAAAGAATAAGAGGACTAAGCAAAGAATATTTAAATACTTACGTGATTATTTCTGGATGTCAACGGGCAAATCCACGTTGGGCAGAACCGGCCGAATCAGACTTCACG
>JAOZOH010000225.1 GCA_029933365.1 Desulfuromusa sp.
CGGGGGGTGGGAAAAACTTCAGCTGCCAGAATTTTTGCCAAAGCTCTTAATTGCCTGGAGGGGCCGACAACCAAACCCTGTGGCATTTGTCCTTCCTGTATTGAAATCACGAAAAGTCAGGGTATTGATGTTCTGGAAATTGATGGGGCATCCAATACTGGCGTGGATGATATTCGTGAACTACGCGAAAATATCCGCTATCTTCCATCACAGTCCCGCTATAAAATATTCATCATTGATGAAGTGCACATGCTTTCGATCAATGCTTTTAATGCGCTGTTAAAAACTCTGGAAGAGCCTCCTGCTCACGCCAAGTTTATTTTTGCCACCACCGAGCCGCATAAAATTCCCATTACTATACTATCCCGTTGTCAACGTTTTGATTTTAAAAAAATCGGCCTGGCCCCATTACAAGCCCGCTTACGCTACATTGTTGATCAGGAAAACATTCAAATCGAAGATTCCGGCCTGACTCTCATTGCCCGGAGCGGTGGTGGCAGTATGCGCGATGCACTGTCAACGCTGGATCAGGTGATTGCCTTTTGTGGTGACCAGGTGAGTGATGATGAGATCCAAAGCCTGTTGGGACTGGTTGACCGGGCTCTCCTTGTGGCCACAATCAGGGCGATTCTGGAACGAAACCCTGGACAGTTACTTGGTTTAGTGAAAAAAGTTGATGAACATGGCCATTCTTTCCGGCAATTTTGTCAGCAACTGGTCGAACTGGTGCGGACTCTGGTGGTTCTTAAAGTGATCGATCAACCGGGTGACCTGATCGATATTGATGCTGCTGAATTGCAGGAAATCAGCGGGCTATCTAAACCGGCAGTGTTAGAAGATTTACAGCGTTTGTTGACGATTTTGATCCGCACCGAAGCTGATCTGGCGGTTTCAAATTATCCCCGTTTGACGATGGAGATGGTGTTAGTAAAGTTGTCTGGATTGCCGGCCGGGATTGATGTCTCTACTTTATTGCAGCGGCTGGATAAACTGGAAAGGCAACTTGCCTCCGGGTTCCCGGTGGTCAAAGAACAAACACCGGTACGAAATTCTGTTCCGCCCGTCGATGATATCCCGCCACCGGAAGAGCCCGATGAGGCGGGAGCGGTTGTTTCTCCACCAATGGAAAGTGGTGATAAAAACTGGGCAGGATTGGTTGATTTTGTGAGAAATCGCCATAAGCCAAGGATTTCTTCACTGCTTGAACAATCCAGTTTGATGCTTCTGGAATTGCCGTGCTTGCGAATTGGGATGCCGGCAAAATATTACAGTTTGGCCGATAGTGATATGCGGCAGGCGATCAAGGATCTGGCAATAGAATATTTTGGTGCGGATGTTAAAGTTGAGGTTAAAAAAGTTGGTAACGGGGATAAGGCGCCATTGTCGTTGCATGAAGAGCGTACCCAGCAGGAAAGTGACCGGCAAAAGAAATTGCGGGCAAATGCTGTTGAGCATCCCCTGGTGAAATCGGCACTGAATATTTTTGGCGGGGAAATTGAGGATGTAAAGCCGATCGATAAGGGTTTTGTTTAGAAACAGCCTACTAATTAATCTATGGAGGATTAAGGTCAATGGCAAAAGGTCTTGGAAATATCATGAAGCAGGCTCAGCAGATGCAAGCGAAGATGGCTCGGGTCCAGCAGGAACTGGAAACGAAAGAGGTTGAAGCCACTGCTGGTGGCGGAATGGTGACGGCGCGTGCCAATGGTAAGCAGCAGTTGCTCGAACTCAAAATTGAGAAAGATGTTGTCGATCCAGAAGATATCGAGATGCTCGAGGATCTGGTGTTGGCTGCGGTCAATGAAGCGCTGAAGAAGAGCCAGGAGATGATCCAGAGTGAGATGAGTAAGGTGACCGGTGGGATGAATATCCCCGGAATGTTTTAATGATGGCGTCGCAAAAAGTCCGCACTACGGTGTTGTCGCAGTTTTTCAAGACCTCGACATACCATAGTATGTCTTCCCCCTTGAAAAACCACCATGCCTTGTAGGGCGAAATTTTTGCTTAGCCATCTTTTTTGTAAAACTATTGTGTTTTAGTTTAACTAAAAAAATAACTCAAAACTCTCGGTTTTGGGTTGATGTTGTTTTTTAAATTGTGGTAGAGTTCTTTTTGGTCAGACCAATAGACCATGGTTTTTGAGTAAATTTTATCTGTTTTTAGTCTCCCTTAAATTAACTTGTTTGGGAGTTAAACTATTGGATTCAGGAGAAATTTAATGCTAGGCTCACTCCCGTCTTTTGCCCGATTAGAATCTGAACTGGGTAAACTTCCGGGAATTGGCAGAAAGACGGCTGCCCGGTTAGCTTTTCATCTTTTACGAACATCTCAACAGGATGTGGAAGCATTGGCTGAGTCCCTGTTGGAGATGCGGCGCAAGGTGGGTTTCTGTCAACGCTGTTTTCACATTTCTGAAACGGAGTTGTGTCAGATCTGTTCCAACCCGGTTCGTGAAAATCAGCGGCTCTGTGTGGTTCAGGAACCGCAGGATCTCCTGGCGATTGAGCGTAGCCACTCTTATTCTGGACTGTATCATGTCCTTCATGGGGCTCTTTCGCCGTTGGACGGTATTGGCCCCGATGATTTAAAAATTGCGCAATTGCTGCAACGTTTAGAGCAGGAGACAATTGAAGAAATCATTTTAGCAACCAATTTTACGGTTGAGGGGGAAGCAACGGCCCTTTATCTGGCAAGACTCTGCAAGGATAAAGGGATATCGGTCACTCGGCTAGCCCACGGTATTCCTTCTGGCAGTGATCTGGAGTATGTTGATGCGGGGACGGTACAACAGGCGGTTGCGGGTCGACGAGAATTTTGATTTTTAAGTGGTAGTATTGAATTAGTATTTGTAATTAAGTATTGGATAGGTTGATAAAAACTCGGGCTTTTTTGTAAAAAGCACCATTTTTTTTACTACTCAAGGAGGTTATTTATGTCTCGGAAGATGGTTAATATTGATGGTAATTCAGCTGCGGCGCATGTAGCTCACGCGACCAACGAGGTGATTGCTATCTACCCCATCACCCCTTCATCGGTTATGGGTGAGATCTCTGACGCTAAAAGTGCTGTTGGGGAGAAAAATATCTGGGGAACTGTTCCTAAAGTTGTTGAGTTACAATCTGAAGGTGGCGCAGCTGGTACCGTTCACGGCGCCCTGCAAGCTGGTGCATTAACCACCACTTTTACCGCCTCTCAGGGTCTGTTGCTGATGATCCCGAATATGTTCAAAATTGCCGGTGAATTGACCCCGACAGTTTTCCACGTATCAGCTCGGGCGATTGCCGCACAGGCGCTGTCGATCTTTGGTGATCATTCTGACGTGATGGCCTGCCGTTCGACCGGTTGGGCGCAACTTTGCTCCAACA
>JAOZOH010000080.1 GCA_029933365.1 Desulfuromusa sp.
GAAGGTGCGGCCACGCACTATGGTGTCAATGTCAACCACTTTTTCATGATTATTTTAAGTATTTCGACAAATTTTCAAAGATCACGAAACTCTAAACTTCAGTTAGAATGTTTTAAGCTAAAATATTTACAAGGTTAAAAAACACCTGGAGAATACTCAGAATTAATGAATTTATTTGTGTTTTTGCCTGGTCAACCGTCGACTCAAGGCGGGTTGAGTAATCCCAAGAAAACGGGCAGCTAGAGTCTGGTTGCCATACCCACGCTTAATAGCCTCTTTAATTAATTGCTGACTGGCTTCCGCCAAAGTTGGAAGTTCTTTTAGAAGGGTAAATATATTCTTTTCTTCATCTGGAGTCAAAGAGGGTTGCTCAGCATGAGAACGATCCTTGAAAAATCTTTCTTGGAATGTATTTAGAGCCAGCGTCCCCGTTTTATTTTTACTGACAGCGTCGAATATTATAGTTTCTAATTCACGGATATTTCCAGGGAATTGATAACATTTTAATAGCGGAAGTAATTCCTTTGGGTAGCGCGGTTTTGTTTTGTCAAGTTTTTTAGCCGCTCTATCAAGTAACATATCGACTAAGAATGGCAAATCCTCCAGCCTCTTCCTTAAGGGAGGGAGATGAATCTGGTGGGTTTGAAGTCGATAATAAAGATCCCTGCGGAATGTTTGATGTTCTCCTGATTGGCTGAGGTCACGATGGGTTGCTATTAGTATGCGGACATTCGATTTTTGTGGAAGGTCAGAACCTAAAGGGAAATATTCACGTTCTTGCAGCAATCTTAGCAATTTGATCTGTGATGTTTGGTTTAAATCACCAATTTCATCCAGAAATAAAATTCCACCACTAGCTTTTTTAAGCAGACCATCTCGATGTGAATCTGCACCAGTAAAAGCTCCTTTACGATGGCCGAACAGGGTGTCAGAAAAACTATGATCATCCAGTCCTGCGACGTTTACGGCTATAAAAGGATCTTCGTAATTGTACAGATAATGAATGGCATTGGCGATAAGTTCTTTTCCCGTTCCCGTTTCACCGGTAATGAGTACTGGTTCAGGTGAGCTAGCTATCGCTTCTATATATTGAAAAATTGCCAACATTGCAGGGTTTTTGGTTGCAATGTTAACAAAAGCCTCAGGGGACTCAAGAGTGTCAGTGAGAACCCGTTTTTTCAAAGCACTATTTTCTTTAGTGAGTTCCATTCGCTCAATTGCTCGATGTACGCTGGAGATTAATCGAAGGTTCTCAATAGGTTTAACCAGATAGTCAAAGGCTCCTGATTTAATGCATTCGACTGCGGTATCAAGGTCATCGACTGCAGTAATGACAATAACTGGAATCTCAGGGTAGTTTTCAACTAATGTTTTCAGCAGATCCTTGCCTAATTCGTGGGGCATCATCAGGTCGAGAAGGATGACATCAATATTACTTTTTCTGGTGAGTATTGGCAGTACTTGCCGGCTGTCCTGGCATAAAGTGATGTCGGTAAATCCCCCTGAGTTTAGGGTTAATTCAAAAGTTTCTAAAACATCCACTTCATCGTCTATAATAAGCAGAGAGTATCTGTTGTGAATTGAAGCTTTCATATTATGAGCTCGCCTTAGGTTAGTTACCCACGATTTTCCCCAGAATCCTTATCCGGGAAACGGAGGGTGACGGTTGTGCCTTTATCGACTGTTGATGAGAATTCCAAGGTTCCATTCAATCCCTGCACGATAGAAGCTGAAATTGACAAGCCAAGACCAGTCCCACCAAGATCCCTTTTTGTTGTAAAAAATGGATCCAGAACGTGTTCAATATCCTTTTCTTCAATACCAACTCCTTCATCATGACATATGATAATGACAGAATGTGTTTCAGAACAATAAGATGTTGATATGTATATGCTTTTTTCTGGGTAAGGGAGTGCTTGACAAGCATTTTGGATAATATTTACTAAAACTTGCTCCAAACGTTGAAAATTACCTTTTATTGGTGGAATCTCTGGATCAAGGTTCATCACAAAACTATGGGTGCTTTTCATGATCATACTAGATAGAAGAATTTCTACAGTGCGGATGACTTTATTAACGTCGACAATTTCGATTAAGTCGATTGGTTCTGATCGAGAAAAGACTAGTAATTCTCTTACAATACGTTTGATTCTCATCGACCCATCCATGATTCGCGCACATAGGGTGGGGAGTTTTTCTTGAAACATAGAGTATGGTAAGCCACCAATGATGAAATCACCGTTTTCCCTGAAATATTCATCAAGGATGACCTTGGCTTCTTTCCATGAGTTTGACAATAGTTGTATATTGGAAAGGATGAATGTGTTTGGGTTGTTGATTTCATGGGCAACGCCTGAGGTAAGGATACCCATAGAAATTAAACGATCAGCCTGTAGAAGTTGTTGCCGCTGTGCCACAGCTTCTTTTTCAGCTCGAACCTTTTCGGTAATATCTTCATAGGTCAGCACTATTTCGGAAATCTCACCTGCTTCATTGTGTATTGGGGCTATTGAAATTGAGAGTAGGATCTGTGTGCCATCAGCCCATTTCAGGGCACAGCGTTCATCTCGAAGCACTTGATCAGTAGCTAGAACTCTGGACGTTGGAAGTTGCTCCTCTGCTAATGGAACTCCATTCAGATCTGTAACAATGAATTCAGGTGTTTGATAACTTGTAGAAGAAAGATTCTTTCTGGTTATTCTGAGAATCTGCTCTGCTTGGCTATTTGCATAGTTAATATTCCCTTGGGTATCAACAAGAGCAATTCCAACAGGACTCGTCTCCGTCACTCGAGAGAAAATATCTCGTTCTCGCCAGAGGGCTTCCAATGCAACTTTCCTTTGTGTGATATCCAGACAGAAACCCTCGAGAAAAGGCTCTTTGGTGGATTGGTTGTAGGCCATTCTACCAGAAAGGGAGACCCAGATGACACTGCCGTCTTTTCGTCGAAACTGTGTTTCAAATCCCTTTACTTGAGAATCTTCTGCCAGTTTGTGGATAAAATTCTCTCGATCTTCTGGATTGTAATAAACTTCGTCCCCAATATTTTTTACGGATGAAATGAGTTGTTCTGGGTTATCATATCCAAGGATATTGGCCATTGATGGACTGATTTCTAAAAAGTGACCATCTTGCGTGGTTTGAAAAATTCCCATAACAGCATTTTTGAAAATACTGCGGTATTTTTCTTCGGCCAATCTGAGCATTATTTCTATTTTTTTACGTCTATAGACATTTGCTGAAAGGAAAAAAATCAGCAGGGCAAGGCTGAGAGTGACACCAAGGATTATTTCAAGAAGATAAATGTGAGAGGATGATAGTGGTAATCCTGAGTTTTTTCTTTGATACGAAATAACTTTCCATTTGGAGATAGCCAACGGGATGCTTACCAGATGGAAATCCTTCTTTTCCATATCAACATCTAACGGTACAATATTGATATCACCAAACTGACGTGTCTGCTTTAGGCGTTTGTTTGTAGCGTCGGATATCGGATGAATTGACTTGTATAACCACTCCGGTTGGTTACTTGAAAAAATAATCCCATCCGGTGAAATCAGGGCAACTCGATCCTCGCTCTGGGATAGAAGGTTTTCAATCTCACCTATTTCTATTTTTATTGCTACGACCCCGATGGGGATTTCAGCAAGGTTTTTGTAGATTGGTGCGCTTAAATGTATTCCCCTTTTTTTACTGATAGCTCCAACCGCTGGATATACGGCAACATGGTTCTTCATCGCGTTTTGGAAGTAAGGCCGGAACGCATAATTATAGCCAACATTTGAAATTTCACTAAAGTGAGCACTATATAAAGTTGTGCCACTACTATTCATTATATAAACGTAGCTTGTACGTGCGAGACTATTAGCTGTGTTGATAAGAGCTTGAACCTGTTGGTTGCTCTCTGTGGTGTCTGGATTTAATGCAGCAATGGTTATTTTGTTTTTGGCAAGTTCGTTTAATATTTTAAGCCGTTCATCAATCGTATGAGAAATTTTCTGTGCCAAGAGCTCAATACTTGCCTTATGTGAGGTTCCTTGTGCCTCAATTCTGAGTAACGCTGCACTCCAGTAGCCTAAAATTAATAAAATACAGATCAGGAGAATAAGAAATAAGACAAACTGAGCAGCTGCAAATGGAGGTAGCAGCTGTTTATTTATAGATGATTTTTTATTTTTTAACCGATCCATAGAAGAAATCCAAAATTACAGTAATTTCAATTTGGTATGCAGCAAATACAATGCCTAATTTAGAATGGTAATGCTTGTTTTGCTCTCAGCCTTTAACAAGCCGCTTATAGCTATCCATATGCTTAAAATAAAACATGATTATGCCATGATTACATTTGTTATATATATTACAAAGAACATATGGTGTTAAATTCTCATTAAATTAATGGTCAAATCAATTAAAATCCCTTCTTTCTATTACATATTGCATATTCATCCTGTCGTGTATGATCCCTATAAAAAAAGCCAAATGCCCGTGATGAAAGAATAAATCCGGTCGGATTCTTTTGGAACATCCGTTGCATAAAGAACCTGCATGTCTTGTATGTATAACACTGTTTGTTCTTGATGGGCACCTTTCCCCCCCCCTGATTGTAGAACTGAAGCTGAAGGAAAGCGAAACCATAACAGAAGCATGAAACCAAACTAGGAGGATCAATGTGATGAAAAAAGAATTTCTGATGAAAGTAACAATTTTTGCAACCTTAGCTCTGGCTGTTACCCTGTTTACCACCCCGGTGTGGGCGGCAAAAACGCTGCGAATCACGCTTCAGCTACCTATTAAGCACCATTTGGGGGCCAACTTAATTGATTTTAAGGAGCAAGTTGAGCGCGAGAGTGGTGGATCTCTTGAAGTTAAAATTTACCCTTCTGCACAATTGTATAAGGACAAGGAAGTGCCGCAGGCAGTTTCCTCCGGTGCCATCGAAATGGGGGTAGCATCGCTATCGCAATTTGCTGGAACGATCCCTGCTGTAGATTTATTTTATGTTCCCTTCCTCTTACCCTCCTATGACAAGGTCGTCAAGGCAACGCAGTACGATAGTCCAATTCGCAGCCGTATTGATGCAGAAATTCTAAAAACAGGTGCACGGACTTTATGGTGGCAGGCTTATGGTGGAGTTGTCCTTTTATCCAAGGATCATGCGGTAAAAATGCCTGAGGATTTGAAAGGTCAAAAGGTTCGCGTTTTTGGCAAAATGCTTGGAGAGTTTGCCAAGGCAGTGGGTGCTGCACCGACAGTGATGTCTGGTTCTAAACAATTTTTGGCTTATCAACGTGGCACAGTGGATGCTGGTATGACGGGTATTACCGCAGTTAAACCACGTAAGCTTGATCAGGTTATGGATTATGCAACAATTACTAACCACGCTGATATAGAATTTCTGGTGTTGATCAATGATAAGGTCTGGCAGGGTTTGAGTGACATAGAACAAAAGGTTATCGTCACTGCGGCGCGGAAGGTAGAAAAAGAACTGCGTGGTAAGATTCAATCTCTGGAAGCTGATGCGCTTGTGTACGCAAAAGCGCACATGAAGGTTACTGAGCTTGATTCTGATCAAATAGCTGTCTGGAAAAAAGCGACTCAATCTGTGGAAAAAATTTATATTAATAACTCAGGACCTCTTGGTGCTGAACTTATAAAAGCGGCAAAAGAACTTTAAGAAGGGCTGCAGGGTGAAGGGGAATTCCCCTTCACCCTTTGTAATATTCTATGCTGGATTGATGATTTTTCTGTTTAATATGGGAATCCGATAACTGGGGTAAAGGACTAACCTGATGGTTTTTGTTGATCGTGTTTCAGATTGGTGTGGACGACTTGCCGGCTGGCTTTTCTTTGTGGTGGCCGCTATGGTGACCTACGAAGTGGTTGCACGGTATGTTTTTCATGCACCGACTATCTGGGCTGAAGAAATGTCTCTATTCTGTCAGATTTGGGCGACTTACTTGGGAGCCTCCTATGTTCTTCGACATCGAGATTTAATCAAGATCGACATTTTGGGTAACTATTTTGGTGCAAGATTTAATTTTTTTTCTGACCTGCTCTCTTTATTAGTTATTGCAGTCTTTAGTGCAGTGACTGTTTTTTATAGCCTGGGAATAATGATTGATTCTGTCAAATTAAGTCGTGCCTCTGCGACGATGCTCAGCCTGCCTTTGTGGCTAACTGAATCTGCTATTCCCATAGGATTTACTCTCCTCCTCCTGCAGTGCTTTTCTGAGTTTCTTAAAATCCTGTCGACACGGAAAGAATCCAGTTTGTGACAACGATAATAATCATATGTAGCTTGATGGGCTTGATGTTAATTGGAATTCCAGTCGCTTTTACTTTTGGAATTTTATCACTGGTTATGTTCTTGCTCGCGGATTTATCTCCCTTAGCTATCCCAATGGAGCTTCTTTCCACCGCAGATAGCTTTGCTTTACTTTCTGTCCCACTTTTTTTGCTGATGTCCCATATTCTGCTTCAGGGTGGAATCGGAAAAGATCTGTTTGCAGCAGTGCAGAGTTGGGTTGGTCATTGGCCCGGTGGCCTCAGTATAGCGACGATTATCTCTTGTACAATTTTCGCTGCTATCTCAGGTTCATCAGTTGCGACAGCGGCAACGATCGGCAATGTTGCTATCACAGAAATGACAGAGCGTGGCTACAACCGTCGTTTTGTCCTTGGTTTGCTGGCCGCTGGCGGAACCCTGGGGATTCTGATTCCACCGTCTATTCCGATGATTATCTATGGTGTGATTACCGAAGAGTCCATTGTCGATTTGTTTATGGCCGGTTTTGGTCCTGGATTGTTATTAGCAGGATTGTTTATCCTCTATAGTATCGGTTATTCAATGTTTGGAGGTGCCTATCAGCCCTCTTCCAAAGCAACCAGCAGGATGAGGGTTGATGCAAGTTTGAAGGCTTTGCCAACATTTCTATTGGCAGTTGTCATTATTGGTGGCATTTATGCGGGAGTGTTTACTCCCACAGAATCAGCGGGTATTGGTGTAACCCTATCCTTGATTATTGTCATCGGAATGAAACGCTTTGATTGGATAAAGTTTCAATCTGCGCTTCAATCCACCATGAAGACCACGGTAACGATTTTTTTGATTGTTGCCGGGGCCAAAATTTTTGGTAAAGCTATTACCCTTTACGACATTCCTCAAGAAATTTCGGAGACCCTGGTTCGCACGATCCATTCCCCGGGAATTTTCATCTTGGCAGTCTGCGTCATCCTCTTAATTATGGGTTTTTTCCTTGAGTCTATGTCCATGTTGCTGCTGATGGTGCCGATCCTTTACCCTACGGTTCTGGCCTTCAATCTCGATGTGATCTGGTTTGGAATAATTTTTGTCATTATGATCGAATGTGCACTTATTTCGCCTCCGGTGGGGCTTAATCTGTTTGTGATTCAAGCCGTTGATGGTGGAGAACTTATTGATGTTATTCGGGGTGTTTGGCCTTTCTTTTTGATCATGCTTGGTTCTGTTTTCCTGATTTATTTTATTCCCGATATTGCTTTGTATCTCCCATTCAAATTATTTAGATGATGGGTGGAATTTTAAATAATCTTTGAACAGGTTTTATTCCCCGCAACTTGCTGCGGGGTAGTTCATTCTAAGGCAGAATAACCCATAAAGAGAATGGTGGGAAAATTGGTAAGATCAGCAACACAAATCCCCGAAGTTAAAATTATTGAAGTCGGTTTGCGGGATGGGCTGCAAAGCATTACTCCAGTGATGCCGATGGAGGCTAAATGTCAATGGGTTCATGCCGCTTATGATGCCGGTTTGCGTGAAATTGAGGTTGGCTCTTTTGTCCCCCCAAGGTTATTGCCGCAACTGGCTGACACTGCAGAAGTGGTTGCCTATGCAGCGACTTTGCCGGGTCTGTTAGTAGCGGCATTGGTACCAAATTTACGTGGTGCTGAGTCGGCGTTGGCTGTTGCGGTGGATAAGATTAATCTGCCGATATCGGTGAGCTGGGAACATAGCTTGGAAAATGTACACAAGACTCCCGAGGAGATGATCGCTGAATTGGGTAAAATATGTGAATTGCGTGATTCTTACCCATCGCAAAAACGGGTGCATGTGACCGCCAGCCTGGCAACCGCTTTTGGCTGCAGCTTTCAGGGAAAAATTCCTGAGGCGGAGGTGTGCCGATTGGCAAAAGCGGTATTAGAGGTGGGAGCCGACAGCGTAAATCTTGCTGATACCGTGGGCTATGCAAATCCAACTCAAGTGCGTCGTCTCTGCCATTTAGTCAGGGATATTGCGGGAGATAAATTGGCAACCGCACATTTTCATAATACCCGGGGACTTGGGCTTGCAAATGCCGTGGCTGCACTGGATTGTGGCATCCGGCAACTGGATGCCTCACTGGCGGGGTTAGGAGGTTGTCCCTTTGCGCCCGGTGCGACTGGAAATATCGCCACTGAAGATTTGGTTTTCATGGTTGAGAGTATGGGTTTCTCTACGGGGATTGATGTCAGTTCATTGATGGAATCCCGCAAGATATTAAGACAGTGGTTACCCGATGAACCATTGTATGGGTATCTCTATCAGGCGGGCTTACCAAAAGGTTCTGGTTCTCACTCCCGGTAGTGATTTTTGTCAGAAAAACTCTAATGATCCTCGGAATATTGAAGGAGAAAATTATGGATACAGCAACTCAACTACCGTTACAGGGTATCCGTGTCGTAGAATTTTCGCATATGATAATGGGACCAACGTGTGGCATGATTTTAGCTGATCTGGGTGCTGACGTTATCAAGGTTGAGCCTCTTAAAGGTGATAATACCCGCAGAATGCCGGGTATGGGGGCAGGATTTTATAACGCTTGTAATCGTAACAAGAAGAGTCTTGCGGTCGATCTGGATCAACCTGAAGGCAAGGAGTTGGTCATGCGGTTAATTTCACAGGCTGATGTTGTCTGTGAAAATTTCAAGCCTGGAAAAATGAAACGTGCTGGTCTCGATTACCAGACTCTTGCAGAAAAATATCCCCGACTCATCTATGTCTCTCTCAAAGGGTTTTTGCCCGGTCCCTATGAGAATCGCACGGCTCTTGATGAGGTTGTACAAATGATGGGTGGTCTTGCTTATATGACTGGCCCTCCGGGGCGACCTTTGCGGGCGGGTGCCTCGGTTAATGATATTATGGGTGGTACTTTTGGTGCTCTGGGTGTTGTTGCCGCTCTGCACGAACGCTCTCACTCGGGTCGGGGTCAGGAAGTGCAAAGTGCGTTATTTGAAAATTGTGTCTTCCTCTGCGCTACCCACATGGCAGACTTCTATGGTTCGGGTATCCCCCCGAATCCAATGCCTGCACGTAAACATTGCTGGGGGGTTTATGATACATTTGAAACTGCTGATGGTGAGCAGATCTTTCTGGCAGTGGTGAGTGATGCACAGTGGAAATCCTTCTGCTCAGCATTTGATCTGCATGAATATGCAGACGACGAACAATTAAAGGACAATGGTCTGCGTGTGGTGGCTCGTGAATGGCTCATCCCTGAAATTCGTAAATTACTTATAAAATTTGAATCCCAGGAACTGTATGAAATTTTTGAACGGTATGAGCTATCTTACGCCCCTATTGTGCGACCGGATCAGCTATTTGACGATAAACATCTCATCGAGAGCGGTGGCCTTGCTCCTCTGACCATAGAAGAGGGCAAAGAGATGCCAGTTCCGCTGTTGCCATTAGCTTTCGGGGGACGACGTTTGCAACCGCGGATGCCAATTGCAGGAATTGGAGAGAATACCCCCGATATTTTGCAACAGCTTGGATACTCGGAAGCTGATATCTCTATGTTACGCCAGAAGGGAGCTATCCGGCCGGACTCCAGTAAATAAAACTGAACCTTCAGTGACCATTATTTAGCGTGTGGTGTTATCTGCGGAAATAAGCTGGACACTCCGGGCGGGCAATTTCCCAGGCCTGTTCATAAGCGGTGACAATGTTTTCGTTAAGGGGAGGGTGATTCATGCTTTCCAGATTACTTGCCAATTGTTTCAGGTTTGAAGCACCAATGATAATCGCGTCATGCAGTGGGGCAGAGAGGCTGGAATGAAACAGTTCCCAGCGTAAAGCGTTATCAGTCAGGGTAATCTTCTGTTTTTCACAGTGTGGTCTCAATTTGTCCAGCGCATCAAAACAGGATTTTTTCCAATACCGCTCCTGATAGTTTTTCTGAATAGCAAAGCGACCTTTGGGGGGAGATTGCTTAGGGTTAAGGTGTTTTCCAGTTAATATTCCTCCTGCAAGGGGGTTGTAGGCATAAAAACGTATCCCCATGGTTCGTAGCGCTGGAAAGAGTTCCGATTCCACATCCCGAGTGATCGCATTGTACATCCCCTGGTAGACCGTTGGTAGTATCCAGCCATTCTGTTTGCAGATATGCCAGATATCCACAACCTGCCAGGCCGCATAGTTACTTAAGCCCAATGCTCTGAACTTTCCTTCCTGAAACAGTTCCTGACAGGCCTCCAGGGTGACCTTAACAGGTGTTTTTAAATCAGGGGCGTGCAGATAAAAGAGATCTATGGATTCTATTTTCAACCGTTGCAGCGATGTTTCGAGCTGGAGTCGAACGCTTTCTGGACGCAAGCCATCTTCACCCCATGGGTTAGCCTTTGTTGCCAGATGAATTTGCTGGCGGCGTTGTTTTGTCAGAATTCGACCAAGGATCTCTTCTGTAACCCCATCAGCATAAGCATAGGCGGTATCAAGCTTATGGTGTCCGGCGTCGAGAAACTGTCCCACCATTTTGTCAGCAGTCGTTTTATCAACTTGTTTACCAAAGGTCATCGTTCCCAGAATACAGTCTGGTTGGCGTTCCGAGCTTCTCATGATTATTGACCCTTTCAATCAGTAACTTTTTGTCTCAATCCCTTCACTTTTCCACGCATTTTTTTCTGCTCAATCCGTTTTTCCATTGCCCCCTTCCCCGGCCGGGTTTTTTTTCGGGGTTTTTGCGTGATTAGGGCGGATTGAATAAGTGCCTGCAATATCTGTAGCGCATTGAGGCGATTTTGTTCCTGGCTGCGGGTCTGTTGTGATTTGATGATAATGACACCATCTTTGTTGATTCGATGGTCGGAAGATTGTTGCAGTCGGAGTTTTAAGTATTCGGGGAGCGAGGAGTTTTGGATATCAAAGCGGAGATGAATGCCAGTGGAAACTTTATTGACGTTCTGCCCCCCGGCACCTTGTGAGCGGATAGCGGTTAGCTCAATTTCTTGCTTGGGGATAATAATATTGTTTGAGATTTGCAGGTCTTCCATCCCGATGATCCTTTTTAAGTTTCCAGTAGTGGTTTAAGAAACCTGTCAAAGGTGACCTTTTGTTTTGCGGTCAGTAAATCGATGTCACCTTCATTGTCGAGTAAAAAGGTGCCGACACCGGTGACTGTTTTGGGCAGGTAGCCCGTTCCGGCAACAATCTGTTCAATTTTGTCTATTCTTTTGCTGATCAAGTGGCTCAGTATGTCCAGATCTAGTTCCATGTTTTGTTCTCCTGTTTATTCAAGGGCTTTATATTCGACCTTGATAATTTCGAGTTCTGATTGGCCGCCGGGAGTGTTAAATGAGACCACTTCAGCAACTGATGCTCCCAGCAGGGCACGGCCAATGGGGGAGACCCAGCTCACGTAACCACGTGAGGGATCAAGCTCATCTGTGCCGACAATACTGAAAACTTTCTCTTCTCCTGCTTCATTCTCAACTGTGACGGTACAGCCGAAAAGGACTCTACCATTGGCAATTTTCAGCTGTTCAATTGGATCAACGATGGTTGCATCTTCCAGACGTTTGGTCAAAAAACGAATTCGTCCGTCATACTGCCTGAGTTTTCTTTTGGCATAGTGGTAATCGGCGTTTTCGCTCCGGTCACCGTTACTCGCAGCCCAGGCAGCAGTTTTAACCATCTCAGGTCGTAGCTGGTAGAGGGTTTCTTTGAGCTCAGACCTCAATCTTTGGGCACAGGCGGGTGTTAGATAAATCGGGGCAGGTTTCGATGTTTTTTGGTTTGACATAGTGACTCAGTTCAAAGTTGATGAAGTTTTATCTTATGCTGTTTTGTGATTAGGATCAATTTTTCGCTATGGTTTGAAACATTCCCTTCTCCCTGAGGGAGAGGGCTAGGGTGAGGGGGGGAGTACAGAATGATTTGAGAGATTAGCAAACTCCCCCTCATCCGGCCTTCAGCCACCTTCTCCCTCAGGGAGAAGGGTTCATGTGAATCAACGCCTTTGTTTTCCTCTGAACCCTGCTGTTCTTCTCTTTGGTTTTCCTGTGTCCTGTGGTTTGCTGCCCCGGCGTGGTTTACTGCTATCTTGTTTTTGATCACTACCGGTTCGCCGATTTTCACCTCGAGCCTGTACCAGCTTCGGCTTTTTCGGTTTCTTCGGGCGCACCCGTGTTTGGCGGGTCAACGGAACTTTATGGCTCGGGATAAAACCGGTCTCAACTTCACGCACCAAGGTTTGACGAATCAGAGTTTCAATCACGGCGAGCAGCTTGACCTCATCGGCACTGACCAGAGAGATTCCTTCCCCTTGCGAACTGGCACGACCGGTTCGGCCGATGCGGTGAATATAATCTTCTGGAACTTTGGGTAGATCAAAATTAATCACGTGAGGCAGTTCGTTGATGTCGAGACCGCGTGCGGCGATATC
>JAOZOH010000081.1 GCA_029933365.1 Desulfuromusa sp.
CAGCTTGCTCTCAAACCAAAGATTTAGAGTTGCACTTACAAGTTGAATTCAGGGAAAGCCGGGCAATCAGTTGAATATTGATTGCCCGGCTTTCTTATTTCTCCAGACTCAGCTGTCTGAATGCTGCCAGGACGTCATTCTGACTGAGAATGCCGAGCAGCTTTTTTGGTTCCTCCGGGTCGACAACCGGGAAGTAGCTGATATTGCGTTTTTTCTGCAATGTCTTCAATGCTTCACGCAAGGGGATATCGGGAGAAATAGCGTGGTGTGGTGCCGAAACCAGATCGCGGGCGACCAATAATCCTGAGAGGGATTGATCAAACAGGAGGTTGCGAATATCAGTGTAATTGATAATGCCAACAAAGTTCTGGTCGTCATCAACGACCGGAAAGCGGTCGTAGCGGCTGTGAGCAATAATATTTAAAAGCTCCTGAAATGGCGTACCATGATGGATGGTCTCAACATTGTGCCGCATCACATGGCGGACCAGAATATCCCCAGGATTATCCAAATTATGTCCAGCGGGGAGGCCGAGATTGTTGCGGAAATGGTTGGCGACGCTATGCAGTCCTTCCATGCCACTTTGCGGCGCTCGCTTACGTAATAATGAGAGTAATGGAACCTCGCCCGATTTAACCAATCCGCAGCGAACCGCCAGTGGGCCGATCAACTCAAAAATAACAACCGAGCCAAGAATGATCGTTTCGACCAGTCTGCCACCTTCTGGCCACTGTTTGGATAGTGTCGCTGCGAGTCCGATGGCCATCCCGGCCTGAGCAAGTAAGGTCATACCGACATAGGTTTGCTCGCGTTGTCCAAATTTCCCCAAGCGGGCGCCGAGAGAGGCGCCAACCAGCTTTCCACAGGCTCTGGCAAAAACATAGGTGACCCCGAGCAGGCCGATATGTGCCAGAGTGGCAATATGCAAGTTGGCTCCGGCGAGGACAAAAAACACCACATAAAGAGGGTAGTCAATTTCATTTAGAGATTTTAACAGTCGCTCCCAGCGAGGTGAACTGTCAGCCAGAATCATCCCTAAAGCCATACAGGATAGAAGTGGTTCCAGTCCAAGAGCACGGCTGATAACGGCAACTGCTGTCACCCCACCGAGCAGCAGAATTTTATGCTCGCTGGGTAATTCCATCCGTTGTGCCCAGAGCGACATCAAAAAGCCAAAGCTACCTCCCAGAAGCAAAGGAACACTCAACTGATAGAAAATTGATATAAATCCACCATCAGGGGAAACCAGTAACTGTACTGCAATCGTAAAGGCAAAGACTGAAAACAGATTATTCAGACTGACCAGTGTCAATACCAATCTGGTAATTGGTCCTTCGGCTTCATATTCGCGCACCACCATCAAGGTTGCCGCCGGAGCTGTGGCTATACTGATGGTTCCGGTAAACATGCCGAATAGCAGAGAGGTTTGTCCAAGACTCAAACCGGTGACGGTTTGCTGTACCATAAACTGATTGGCGACAAAAACGGAGATCCCGACCAGAACACCGGTAAGTATGACTTCAGTCAACGAAAAGATGAGGATGCGCTGTTTCCAGCGGCGCAGATTCTCAGTGCGCAATTGACCACCAATATTCATCAGGATTAATGCCAGAGCAACATCAGAAATCAGGCGTAGTTCTTCCAAAGCCTGGTGGGAAACTAGCTGGGGAAGTTTAAGCAGTTCCGCAAACGAAGGACCAACCAGTAATCCGGCAAGCAGATAACCGGTGACGCGGGGAATTCGACAGAAAGATGCAAAACGACCACCAATCAGGGCGGCGATTAAAATAACGGCAAGGGTGTAAATTATGTGAAAAGAATCTACAGGCATGGCAAACCAATGTTAAAGTATTGTTACTATTTATTTTTTGTCATAATCTTGGATCAGTGAGTAAACGGTAGATAAAGAGTATAGGTGCTTGGATTGAATAAGTGGTTCAAAAATCTCAAGCTGCACCCAGAGGTTCAGCGGTAATTTTGGAACGCTTAGGCAATTCAATGACTTGTGCTATTTGCCGCCGAGGACTCACTGATTCAAGATAATATCATGTTTATTAGTAAATAGTGTCGAAAATGGAAATGTTTGGTAGTTGCATTTGGCATATTTGGAAAAGAAAGGTGCAATGACTATGATAAAAACTTCTGTCTCTCTTTACTGTATTGGTACGGGAGATGCTTTTGGCAGCGGCGGGCGCCTCAATAGCTGTTTTCATCTTGCCGCTGCGGGTGAACAGATACTGCTTGATTGCGGATGCTCCAGCTTGATTGGAATGCAACGTTGTGGAATCATCCCATCTGAGATCGATACGGTTATTATCAGTCATCTCCATGGCGACCATTTTGGTGGGATTCCCTATCTGTTACTGGAAGGGAAATATGCCAGTCAGCGGACCAGACCTTTGACTTTAATCGGGCCGCCAGGATTACAGCAACAGGTTGAGGCCGCGGCAGAAGCACTTTACCCTGGGCTTCTCTGTAAGAGGTTTAACTTTCCAATCGAATATCTGTTGCTCGATCCAAAAAAACCGTTGCAGATAAAATCTGCACAAATTGAGGGTTTTCAGGTCAAACATGGTAACAGCCAGCATGCTTATGGATTACGCGTTGAAATTTCTGGAAAGATTATCAGTTATACTGGCGACACTGAATGGACAGCCAACCTGGTTCCTCTGGCGCAGGGAAGTGATCTGTTCATTGCAGAATGTTTTGCTTATGACCAGCCGGTTCCCTCGCATCTGGATTATCTGACTTTGCTGCAAAAGAAAAATCAGTTGGGTTGTCAAAGGATGGTGCTCACCCACATGGGGCCGGCGATGCTGGCACAAGCAGACCAATTGGAACTGGAAACCCTGAATGACGGAAAGATCATAGTCCTCTGATGGGTGGGTTCCTTCGTGTCGAAGATCTCTTTATATAAAAAGGAGAAATTATGAAGATTATGGCAGTGGTTCTTTTGGCTTTCCTGATGACCTCATCCTCTGTGTTTGCATTGGAGTATCAAGTCAATGTGGTGCAAAAAGGGGGCAACCTTTATTGGGCAGCAACTGAAAAAATGTACATCCAGACCGAATATTGTTTTGAGAGTGCTGATCCGGCAGTTCTTCTCCTGCGTATAGATGGTGATAGTGGGGAAATAACGTTCACGGAATCCGGGCGTAAATGCGATGTGAAGATGATCTACGGACAAGCTCAACTGGAGGCGGGGAAATACTCGATAAAAGTGAGCCGGGATGACGATAATTGGTATGGGATCGTGGGTAAAAATATGGCATTAAATACCAGTGGCTGCTTGAGTCTGGTTGATGACATGCAGGCCAGCCTGCAGATGAACGCGGATGGAACAGGGATCTTGTCCATCCCTGATGCCGACGAAAAATGTGCGGTTGAAGGGGTTTATTCAAAAGCTCAGCTGAAGCTGGAATAATACCAGCATATTGATCAGAGCTGCCAATAAAGATGATGCGGAAACTTTGACGGCATTGACCTTCAAATCAAGGGGATACTGCTGGGGATATCCAGATAGACCAATAAAAAAAGGCAGCCAATCGGCTGCCCTTTTTGCGTTAAATTTCTATTCGTTATCTTAGTTCTTAGCGGTAGCAGCTTTACGACCACTTTGCTTGACAGCAGCTTTAGTCATACCGAAGAGGGTCAATACAGCAGGAACCAGTTGAGCAACGATCAACAAGGCACAGAACCCGACAAACAGAAGAACCAGGATGCCACTATTATAGGTTTGAGTTGTATCAACAGCAAATGCAGGTACGGCGAACAGGCTCAGGGTCAGTGTAGTGATGATTGCTTTCATGATGATCTCCTTTAAAAGTTTAATTTATTTGTTTATTTCGTATCGTTTTAGTGAGTTGTAACTTCTTTATGATCACGGCCAAATAGCCCTTTGAGAGCACCAATCAACATGATTGTTGCAGGAACCAATTGACAGACAATGATTAGAGCAAAGAAGCCGATGAACAAAGAGAGGAGCAATCCACCACCACTTGCACTGTTGCTACCTGCTGCAAAAGCTGAAGAAGAAAAAGTGATCAGGGCGATTAATGTATTGCGTAATGTGTTTTTCATGATGTCCTCCATCTCTATGTTTGAATTGCTTTTTTGTTTGCTTATGACCAGATATAAAGCAGTGACCGTGCCAAGTTGAAATAAAAAACATAAAATAATCCATAACTCACTGAAAACAAAAGATAAATAATTTATTTTAGAGATGAGAAACAAAGATGCTTAGATATTCACCTGTATAAAGAGGACATACAGTTGGAGGGAGGAACTCCGCAAGACAGTAAGCTAATAAAATCATAACTACTTGAAATAAAAGCAATTTATCAGGAAATATAAATTGTATATATTTTTATTGGCGTAAATATTTTTTTTATGCACAGAGGGAAAGGGCTTTGTGGCTTCTTAAAAACCCTTTCCCTCTGTGGTATCAGACAACCTGATTTTGTGGGGTAGCATTCTGAAAGGCGACAATATTTGCAACGACAATATCAAGCAAGCGTTGCCTTGCCTCAGCGGTTGCCCAGGCTATATGTGGGGTGATGAGGCAGTTTGGCGCAGAGAATAGAGGATTGTCTTCGGACGGAGGTTCCTGAGATAGAACATCGGTGGCATAGCCCCCCAGATAGCCATCCTCTAGAGCTTCGGCAACTGCCTCTTCATTGATAAGTTGGCCGCGGCCGGTATTGATCAACAATGCTCCTTGTTTGACGCGTGCCAGACGGGCCGTGTTGACCAGATTCTCGGTTTCTTCTGTGAGGGGACAATTCAGGCTGATGATATCGGAGTCAGAAAATAGGTTATCGATATCAACAAATTCAAATTCTGTCTCCTGCTGATGTTTCTCAGGATGAGCAGTCTGTATCAGGATTTGCATGCCAAACGCTTTGGCAATTTGTGCCACTTGTCGTCCAATCTGACCATAGCCGACGACTCCCATAGTTTTCCCCGCCAGTTCAATCAAGGGACGATCTCTGAAACTGAAGTCAGGGCAGGTTGCCCAATCTCCCTGTCGTACCATTGCGGCATGATGGCCAACTTGCTGGGTCATTTCCAGCAACAGGGCAAATACCATCTGCACCACCGATCCGGTACTGTAACCGGGAACATTTGTGACAATAATATTGTGTTTTTTGGCGGCTTCCAGGTCGACAACATTAACACCCGTAGCCAGCACACCGATATATTGCAGTTTTGGTAGCTTGGCTAATGTATCGGCTGAAATAACGGTTTTATTGGTGAGTATAATCTCTGCATCGTATGCACTATCGACAATCTGCTCAATACTTGTGCGTGGATGAATAATACAAGAGCCTAATTCCTTTAATGGCGCCCAATCGAGGTCTCCGGGATTAAGAGTATAGCCGTCCAGAACGACAATTTTCATGGTAGATCCTTTTTTGTAGTTCCACTGCCGAATAGCTCAGACAGTGCTTGCTTCTCTTCTGTGGTGACAATATCGACGCTTGGTAACTCAGCATGGCAGACTTGATTGCGCCCGTGTTCTTTTGCCTGATAGAGGTATTCATCGGCTTGTTTTACCAAATCCTCTACCGTGGTTTCCTGCTTGTCCGTATAGGTTGCGATGCCCAGACTGACAGTTATATATAGGGATCGCCCGGTAACATCCAACGGTGATTTTTCTATCCCATCTCTGATTCGTTCAGCGACCGGAAGGCAGGCTGACAGGTTGGTATCGGGGAGTATAATAGCAAATTCTTCCCCACCGTAACGGCAGGGGATATCCAGCTTCCGTACAATTTTTTGCAACAGCCGAGAAAGATGGATCAACGCTTGATTACCAATTTCATGGCCCCATTGATCATTAACTTTTTTAAAAAAGTCGATATCGAGCATAATCAGGGAGGTTGGCTGACCACTGCGCTGGGTTCGTTCAATTTCCTGTTCCAGGGCTTGGACGAAGTAGCGATAGTTGGCAATGCCGGTCAGGGGATCGGTACGCACCAGATTGGACAGCTCTGCTAAATTATGACGTAATTCGGCAAGTTCACTGATAATTCCACAATCGGTTTCACCGACAGGACAGATGGGTAATGTTGGTTGAGGTTTATATGGTTCTTCCTGCGTGGGAGTCATGCTGCTGTTATATGCAAATATCGAGCAGGGATCAATTCATATTTCAAATAAGTTCTGGCCATTATAATTATTGTTGCGAGATCAACAGTCTTAATGCGTTGTAGAAACGGGGCTAGCAGGGTCAGCTCAGGGCTTCAGAGAGTTCAGCACTTTGCTCCAGAGCTTCTTCAAGCAATGGCAGAAGCTGTTCATAATCAAGATCAAATATCTGTGCAGCTTGCTGTGAGAGTGTTTCGGCAGAATCCTTGTCCCAATTTTCTTTCATCAATGCGGCGATTCTAACGGAAAGGGGGATAGACAGATTTTCCACTTCATGATGTTCACCAATTCCGGCAATGAGTGACTCAGGAAATCCCCAGTGTTCTGCCATTTGCGCACCAAGAGTTGCGTGGTCAATTCCGAACAACTGCAGTTCCTGTTCTGCCAGATCAATTTCTTCGGTTTGCCAGTGTTGATACAGGGTGCGATAGCGTTCCCCTTCACGATTTGCCAGGACCGGAATCGCCATATTTTGCAGTAAGCCAATGGTAAACACATCACTTTGGGTGTTTGGGTGGAGAGCCGTCGCCAATATTCGCGCCACAGCCGCTTGACGGGAGGCTGTTCTCCAGAATTCTGTCATGTCAAGCCAAGCCGCTTGCTGGTTTGTCGCAAGGTTGTTTTTTGCAGTGACCGAAAGAACCAGAGATTCCAGGCGACCACGACCCAACAGATTAACCGCATGTTTGATATTGCTGACTTTGCGTGACAATCCGAAAGCGGAGGAATTAACAGTTTTGAGAACTCGGATATGCAGGCCGGGATCAAGTTCCAGTTCTGCAGCGAGTTCGTTGACACTGATGTCGGGATTACGCAGTTTGCCGAGCAGATTGATCACCGCTGCTGAGAAACTAGGAATGTCAAAATCTGCCAGATTCGCTGCTGTTTTTTTCTTTTTGCCGAATAAAAATGCCATGGATGTGCCTATTCTCCGCGTCTGGCCAGTTTGTTAGAAAAAATTGAGAGCAAGCCACCAAGCATGATATAGCCGGTTGAGACTTCCAGCATGACGACAATCTGTCCGCCGATGCAATTGGGTGCAACATCCCCAAAACCAAGGGTGGTCAGCGTGACGACGCTAAAATAAAGTGGTGACAGGCTGGTTGGATAGCTGCCGTAGTCGATACCAACCAAGGTGTAAAAGTAACTAAAAAGAAGCAGCAGAGCACCGATACAGCAACACCAGCGCAACATGCTGCGACCGCAGTCGCAAGTCCATAGCCAGGGGTAATAGAGTATTTTGGATAGCCAGTTATAGGCACGGAACTCTTTGATAAAGTTTTGATCAACAATTTCCCGACGCATCAGATAGGCGCCGGAAAAATTGACATCACGGATATCAACCCCAATCCAGGTGGCAGATTTGAATTGCCGTAACATTCTTAGCCGGGCATGGCGCAAATCGGCATTAGTGAAATCAGCTTTGCGGATATTAGATAACGACATCTCTGCATAGCGAAGATCGGCATCTGTTAAGTTGGCTTCTGTCAGGTTGGCCTCACGTAAACGACTATGGTTCAGGTTGGCCAAGCTTAGGTTGGCGTGCTCAAGACTGGCTTGCGTCAAAGTGGCACCTTCGAGGTTAGATTTGAATAGGCTTGCATGGCTCAGATTTGCTCTACCGAAACCAGCTTGTTTACAATTTGCTCCATCTAGAACTGCACCTTCAAGGTTGGCGGTAGAAAGTTCAGCACCTTCAAGGTTGGCGTCCTGCAGATTGGTGCCACGCAGATCTGCATTAAATAATTGAATACCTCTTAAATCCCGTCCCGAAAGGTTTAAATCGCGCAGATCTGCGCCATTAAAATTTGTTCCACGCAAATCTTCATCGGAAGAAAGAGCTTTTTGTCGAAGTTGTTCGGAATTGAGCTGATGCATAGTGACCCTGACAATTAAAATAATTTAGTAAAAAGAAATTATAATAAATTTTAATATTTGTCAAGTTACCCGGTAACTTTGAGGTAAAGTATCCATGGTAATAGAAAGAGCGAGGCAAAAAGATGGAGAAAAGACTGTCAGCCGAAGGCTGAATGGGCATGTCTGCAATATCTTCACGTGCTGTGGAGGGTTTCAGTTGATTTGTAACTGATCTACATGCTTGCTTTATTCAATAAAATAACCGGCAACCCGCCAGGTGTTATCCCGTTCAAGCATGATGGTAAGGGTTTCGGCAAGATGATCTTTATTTTGAAATTGCGAGTCGAAATGATAGACCATGTATTCCCCGTCAGGGATACTTTTCCCGGCATCTCTGGTGTAAGTGTAATCTTTTTGTTTCCGTTCCAGCAACTTCCCTGAGACAGAGCGAACCGCAGAGAGGCGCTTAATCCAGTCTTGCTGCGAAACTTCATTTTTTAAGTAGGCAGCACAAGCCTCCCAGCTTTGTTCATATTGACCAGAATCGACCAACTCCAGAAAATGGGTTGCGGCAATAGTTGAAGCTTCAACCCGCTGTTGATCGGGTTTGCGACTGATACTCGGATAAAAGATAATCACTAACGCTATCAATGCAAGAAACGCATGGACACGGTATTTTCTTGGGAACACGTTTAACCTCCAAAATTGGTGTAACGGGATAAAATCAACGCTCACTATAAATCAGGATTGTTATACAGAGCAATAAATCTTGTGAAAAGTTTTCATTTTCCCTTGGTAAATTTTTCCAAGATTTCTACCGGAGTGTCCCCTTTGATGACTAAATTTCGATCAGACGAATCCAGAAACCCCTCTTGCTCGGCATTGTCAAGAAGTGCATCCAGTGGTGCATAATAGTTGTTGACGTTGAGAAGACCGCAAGGCTTGGAATGAAATCCAAGTTTGGCCCAAGTATAGACTTCGAAAAATTCCTCAAAAGTACCGATCCCCCCCGGCAGCGCAATAAAACCGTCGGACAGCTCCGCCATCATTTGCTTGCGTTCGTGCATGGTGGAAACCACGTGAAGCTCAGTTAAGCCAGGGTGATAAATCTCCTTATCGCGTAAAGCAGTTACGGTCACACCGATGACCTTGCCACCCGCTTCCAAAACGCTGTCGGCCAGTAACTTCATGAGGCCCGTGTTGGAACCACCATAAACGCAGGTGATACCACGTTCAGCCAGCTCTCTCCCCATTGACATTGTGGCCTCTGCATAATCGGGATTCGTGCCTGGTTCAGAGCCGAGAAAGATACAAATTGCTTGCATATTCACCTCTTCTGCAGAGTTCTTAAAAAACGGAATTATTCCAATCCTCGTTCATAATTAAATTTACTACTCCCCTGTGGGTCATAGCATTGCTTTGTTGCTTCAAGAACCTGTTTCCCCGGCTGACTGAACGGGCCAAGGTGGGACAGGTCGACGATAAAATGATGACAACCAAAACTTTCCAGCTCTGGAATATTGGCAATAAAAGAGAAATCCGTTTCACTGTTCAGCCAGGTTAACCCCTGTCGTTGTTGCACCCGGTAAGCATCGTCACGATCAGAAAGAACCGGATTGTCGGAACGGACATTTTTGATTTTGATTCGTGAAGTGAGGAGTGAAACACTTGCATAGACGGTCATGGCTGTCGGAATTGGTAGTTGATGGCGTAAAATGTCAGATAAGTTCTTGCGGTCATCTTCGATATAAAGTTCAGCTTCTTTGATCCCCAGTTCTGCCAGGGCAGCAATGGCCTGACTATTCAGGGAAAAGAGGCGAAAACTGCTGTACAGATTCAAACCCTGAACTTTATCAAAAAGGGGGAAATGTCCGAGGTTATTAAGGCGGTAATTAACAAACCCCATCTGTACCAGTTGCCGAATCGTATTCCGAGTATCAAGCCAGTCTTTATCAAAGATGACAAAAGGGATGTCCCAGATGAGTTGTTTTGCGCGACGGGTTAATTTATGGGCATGCTGTAAGTTTTGCCCGGTTAAAGGAACCAGAATTTGCTCGACAGATTGATCCTGAAGGATGCGTTGATCCCTTGAATCTTTCAGTTGTATCCGGATTTGCCGTTTCTCCGCTCGAGTGGAGGCTAAGGGGAACAGTGCGGCGCGGGCAGCTTGTAAATGTGCTGTTCTGAGCTGTTGTTTTTGCGGTTGGTGATTTTTACGTAACTCAGCATAGAATTCCCGGCGGATCTGTTTCAGTTGTTTAGGGGGAATAACAATCTCTGGTAACTGGCCACACTCAAATTTTCCTAACACAAACGGTTCTTCGGCTGTAACCGCAAAGGTTTGCTGCAAGATATTTTTATCCAGACCTTCCTGTTTGGCAGGAAAACTGTCGATAGAAAATTGAAACTGTTGGGTCACAGCACCAATCGTTGCACTCAGTTGTAGTTGCTGTGGGTTAACCTCGACCTGTAAATCGACGGTTTCAGCCGGCGGTCGAACGTTACTTAGCTTCCGGCGACAGGCCGAATCACTCATGGTAAAAGCGCTGGAGGAGGAGACCATAAAAACGCTGTCGCCAACGTTGAACTGATTGTTAAAAGTGGAAGGGACGCTGACAAAACTATGTGCTGGAACCTTGTTGACGGTGCGCTTATCCAGAATTAATTGCCGGATGGTAAAGGCTGTGCCACTTTTATCGATAGCGGGCTGGACCCGCAGACGTGCTCCAAGCTGGAGGCTCTCTTTGGTTTTAAAACTGATTTCTCCGCCACGGACCCGATTGATCTCTCCCAGAAATCGCCCGGTTGCCCCTTTGTGTGATGGGATAGCCATATCACTGGGTTGTCCACCCGACAAGAAACCTTTGGTTGGCTGGCGACCGAAGCTTTCTTTCAGTAAGACTTTTGCTTCTTTCAGGATTGCTTTACGTTGGTCAGCGGGTGCATCGAGAGCCTGCCGATAGGCTCTGATCACTTTATGGACATATTCGGCACTTTTCATCCGCCCTTCAATTTTCAAACTGCAGATACCGGCTTGTTCTAGCTCTGGCAAGAGATCAATGGCAGATAGATCATTGGGAGAAAAAAAATAACCTTCTTGCTGGCGGTAGCGATGGTTGCGGCGACAGGGTTGCGCACAGCGTCCCCGATTGCCACTTTTGCCACTGAGGAATGAAGAAAAGTAACATTGTCCGCTGTAAGAAAAGCAGAGGGCGCCGTGAATGAACTGTTCCAATTCCAAGGTAGTTTGTTGCCGAATTGCAGCAATCTCGTCGAGAGTCATCTCTCTGGCCAGAACACCACGGGTGAAACCCATCCGTTCCAGCATTTTTACCCCGGCCGCATTGTGGATGGTCATCTGTGTCGAGGCGTGGAGTTCCAGTCCGGGAAAATGATCTTTCGCCAGTTTCCAGACCGCCAGATCCTGTATAATCAACGCATCAACACCAATCTCTTCCAGAGCCCCCAAGGTATCGATCAGCTGCGATAACTCGTTCTCTTTTACCAGGGTATTGAGAGTAATATAGAGCCGTTTCCCCCGCTGTTGCATATAGTGGGTGATTTTTTCAATTTCTTTCAAATTGAAGTTCTTGGCTTTGGCTCGGGCAGAAAACTCCTTCAAACCGGTGTAAACGGCATCCGCTCCCGCATCGACTGCAGCAAAAAAGGCCTCCATGCTCCCTGCGGGGGCAAGCAGCTCTGGACGTTGTAATGATTTGGTCTGATTCATTTAGGATTCCGGATTATTTCTTCAACAGTGCTGCAAATTGCTGTGGATTAAATCCGGACACATGCTGACCGTTAACCCAGAATTGAGGCGTTCCGTTGATACCGATTTTTTCAGCAATTTTTCGATGTCGTTCGAGTTGACCATTATCGCTAAAGGGAGGGAGAGGTTGTCCATCGTACATGCCACTAAAAACGTCCTCGTAGGCCAGTTCCTGATCTTCCGCAGAAAGAATATAACGTGCCTTGGCAGCGGCTTGAGGATGGAGCTGGTCGAGAGGAAAGAGAAAAACATAACGGGTTACATCATCCCTTCCGGTAAAGAATTCAGAGCCCTGGCGGCAAAAAGGGCAATCGGGATCTGTGACTTCAATCACCTGATTTGGACCATCACCAATTTTAATCGCCTGGTCGAGGGGAAAATCCTTCAATTTGGCAGACATTAGACGATTTTTGCTCTCTCGAGTCAGATTGCGGGCATCGTCGGTCCAGAGTTCACCAAAAAACATATGTCCCGAAGCAGGGGAAAAATAGATGATCTCACCATTTTCCACGACAACTTCATAAACGCCTGTCACCGGCGTTGGGTTGATCTGTTGATATTTTATTTGTGGATAATGTGCGGTAAGAGCGGCGGGAACATTATTCGATTGCTCTTGCTGTTGAACAGCACAGGCACTTATAGAAAGAAGACTCAGTAATAGTAACAATGACAGAATAATACGTGGCATGGAATAACTCCTTTAATTATTTTTTTGGTAGTGTAACTTCTTTTCTGTAATTTCGATTCTACCCTGATTTTTTAGA
>JAOZOH010000082.1:0-8724 GCA_029933365.1 Desulfuromusa sp.
AAAACGAAGATAGAATTAGCTTTGGAAGGTTCGGAGTTTTCTGGGGACATGTACTTCGTTATATGTCCCCAGAAAACGGGTCATATAGCGGCGAAGGCTGTTGGTTAAGTAAAGTCCCCGGAACTGGTCCATGGGAAGACCACACGGATTTGCGTATTTACAGGCTTATACTGAAAAACATAAAAAGCGCACTCTATCAATCAACATGATAAGAAAACGACAAAAAGGCTCTGTCGATCCTGGAAAACTACAGCGAATATCTGCTGAATCGAGATCTAAAACAGTTCGATTTGAGGAAGCATGTCACTATTAATGTCACTATTATTATTTTCTTCGTCTATCCCTGTGACTGAAGAGTGGATATCACGTTGCGATTCCATGCAATATTCTTTTTGTATCAATTCAATATTGAGCGCAGCAATTTCTTCCAACGCTTCTGGATCATGACTTTTGTCGATAGTTACACTGACTTGTTGCGAGATCGTGTCTAATCCATTTCGGATCTGCTCTAATCTTTGCCGCGTGATATCTTGGAATTGTACGCCACCCATTGCATTCATAACGGAGAAAGTAATCAATTCTAAATCTTTCTCCAAGGCTTCCAACATTTGACTATTAAGGGACTCTGTCCGGGAGTACAGTCCCGATATCCCCTTGACTTCATTTGCAAATTGAGTCAGTCCCTCTGCGCTCTTCTTGCTTTCTTTTTCGTCTACAAGTGATGACATATTTGTTTCAATAGATGTCATCAGATCATTAATTCGATCCTCTATTTCAATTGCCGCCTTTTCTGAATCAGTAGAAAGCTTCCGAACCTCTTCTGAGACAACAGCGAAACCACGACCGTGTGACCCCGCACGTGCTGCCTCAACGGCAGCATTAATAGCCAGCAAGTTGGTTTGACTGGCGATACTCTTGACCAGGCTAGTCAACTTAGAGAGCGAAGCAGCCTCATTTATAATCGTCATAATTTTATTTTTTTGCTGTGCTGCTTCGGTTGCTCTAGACCGGATATAGTGAGACATATTATCCAACGATTCAGAGATTGAACTAACTGTTGACGTACCAGAACTTCTGATCTCAGCTGATTCGGCAAAGGCCGTTTTAACATTTTGAGACAATTGGACAACAGCATTTTCAATATCGGTAATGTTGTGGACAATGTCCTCTGCGGCTTTCTCGGTCTCTTGACTTATTCCGTCAGTATGAGCCGCAAGAAGTTGACAGACAGTGGGGATTTTTGAGATTTTTTCATTTATGGCTTGACCCATTCGACATTGTGAACGATCGCAAGCTAATTCATGACCTTCTATAATCAGGTTTCTTCGGTTTATCTTCATCGATTTAAATCTGTAGAAAAGCAGTAAAATCATAACCCCAGTAACAATACCGGATAGTATTTCTGCACCAAGGATGACAAAATCAGATTGACTATTGGCAAGAACAAAAGCCTCAAGAACGAACTCAACACTTTTCAATAAGCAGAAAAAAACAATTCCCTGCCAGATTAATTGTAATTTAGTCAATACGACAAAACGATCCCCCAAGTGAATGCGCAACGGTTTTTTATTGGAAATAGTCATACCTTGATCCTCTTCTTTGATAAATTGATCAAGCCCCCGGGACAACCTGCTTGACAACTGCCAGCAGTTGTTCCGGTTTGACCGGCTTAACCAGCCAACCGCACGCACCGGCTGCCTTTGCCTCCAGGCGCTTTGACTGCTGAGATTCTGTGGTCAACATCAACGCCGGTTTAAAACGCATCATCGGTAGCTTCTTGGCCTCTCTGATCAGGGTTATCCCATCCATTCCTGGCATATTGAGGTCTGTAATCATTAAGTCAGGTCTAAATACAGGTATCGTTTGTAGCGCCTGTTGGCCATTCATCGCCTTAGCGACATCTAAACCGGCACGTTTAAGAATTGCTTCCATACTCATCAACATTGTTGCGGAATCATCCACTAAAAGAATTTTTTTCATTATTTCATCCTCTATCCAGCACTAAAAATGACTCCAGTTCAAGAGCCATCAGGTGGTAATCCATATTCCCCGCACTTCGCGGAGCATAAGTACAAATAGGTAGACCTTTTTCAAAGGCTTCTGCTACTTTAATGTTATTACGAATGCCGCGAAGCATCCGATCTTTGCCAAACTGTTTTTCAATGCCCGAAACAACACGTTGATGCAACTTTATGTGCCGGTCATACATGATTGGAAGTAAGCCTAAAAGTTTCAAGTCCGGGTTGTGTCGGCTAGAAACCTGATAAAACAGCTTTGCTAATTGTCGCGTTCCAACCTCCGCTAGGTGGTGCGGCACAAAGGGAACAACCACACCTTGGGCGGCAACCAGCCCGCTGATCAATAAACCATCCAGGGTTGGCGGGGTATCAATAACAATGCGTTGAAACTGTTCATCAGGATCGATTTTTTCAATAGCACTACGCAACCGGTGTACATTCAGTTCTTGTTGTTGAAAATCAGTATCTGCTGGTGCCAACCAGACGTTCTCCAGTACGGTTGGCTGAACTATCTCCATCAAGGATAACTCAGGATTTTGATAGAGTTGATGAACCGCCCCTGACAGTTGACGCGTTTCACGACAGCCGACCCCGATCGCCGCATGTCCCTGTGTATCCAAATCAATCAGCAGAGTACGATATCCTTGATTTCCCCATTCAGCAGACAAGTTAACAGCTGTGGTCGTCTTTCCTGTCCCTCCCTTCCGATTTGCTAGAGCAATCACCAGTCGATCAGGATTCATGACGTTCCTTCAATTTGGGTGTCAGCCAAGCAGAAACGCTCTCATCAATCGGCCAGGCAGTGATGCTGGGGCTCAGGGCAATAAGTACCTGCAACACTGCGGTATGAAGATGCTGAATCTGCTTGAGATTAACCTTGCCTTTGGGATTATCTAACAGCCAGCCAAGCAAGGATTCAGCCTCTTCAATTTCACAGTGGCCTTCAAACATTGCAACAGTTTTTTTATAGTCTATCGGCATGCCAGCACCTCCTGAATATTTAAAACTAACAGGACACGCCCATCACCTAACAGGGCAGCTCCGGAGTAATAAGGATATCTAGCCATAATCCCCTCCAATGGTTTCTGAATGATATCAATCCCTTCAAGAAACTCTTCGATGATCAGTCCAACCTGTTGCCCCCCGCTATTCATAACCAACACCGCAACCTCATCTGGCAGCGTATCGACGGATGAAAGGTTCAACAAGCGGCGCAAATGAAACAAAGGGGTTAGCTGATCGCGTAAAACTACGGCTTCGCTCTGCTTGATCCGTCGAATAGACCTAGCAGGGATACGTACAGTTTCAACAATTTCATTCATGGGAATACCGTACGTCTGTTCAGCTGTTTCAATCATCATGACATGACTGACAGCCATGGATAGCGGCAGAGCCAGACGGATGGTTGTGCCTTGTCCGATAACACTTTCGGCTGAAACACTGCCGCCGGCATTGCTGATCACCGAGCGGACAACATCCATACCGACACCTCGACCAGACAGATCTGAAATCTGTTCAGCTGTCGATAGACCCGCAGCAAATATAAGTTGGAGCGCGTCCTGATCGCTGATGCTATCAAGCTGATGCTCATCGATAAGGCCTTTCTCATAAGCTTTGCGTTTAATGACCTCGGGATCAATCCCATGACCATCATCAATAATTTCGATGACGACCTGATCGTCATGCGGTATCGCACGCAAAGTGATGGTTCCTACCGGAGACTTCCCTGCGACCTCACGTTCGGCTATTGATTCAAGGCCATGATCAAGACTATTGCGAACCAGGTGGATCAGTGGATCTGATAGATTTTCAACGACATTTTTATCAGCTTCAGTTTCCTCACCTTCAAGAACTAGTTCAATCCGCTTGTTTAATTTACGGGAGAGATCGCGTACCAGACGTGGAAAACGTTGGAACACAGAAGAGACTGGCACCATGCGGATCTGCATCATGGCACTTTGCAATTCATCTGAAAGCCGATTAATCACCGCGTATTGAGCTTGAATTTCTTTAGAGAGTTCTCGAACACCAAAATCTTCATCAGCTCTCCTGGCCAGAAAAGGCAGGGCATTTTTTGCTACAACCAATTCTCCCACCAGATCCATCAATGCATCGATACGCTGTTGGTCAACCTTGATAACCCTGTGCTGATCTGCAGCTTGGCCTGCCTCTGGCTGAAATCCATCCGTTCTGCGATCACCCTGACGTCGATCACCCTGACGTCGATCACCCTGACGTTGATCCCCCTGAGCCCGTTCTTCTTGAATTGAGGGGTCAATCACAGTGGACGATGCAGCAATCGACGGCAACTCAGATGGAAAATCAGGGTCATCTTGTGGTGCGAAATCGGTTGAAAGCGTGGCGAGAAACTCAACCAATGGAGCGAGTGTTTCTTTTTCTTGGGCTTCTCTGACCGCCCGTTCAATGGGTATCGTTTCTTGCCCCAGAGAAGACAGCAGGTTTTTTAAAACAACCCCCGTCGATGCGATTCGCCCAGCGAGGGATCCGGCCGCACAGGGAAGGGACAATATCAGTCTTTGGGTTTCAACAACCAACTTGGACGCAGCGAGCTTCGATGCATTTAACGCCGGCGAAGAAGATGACTGTGGTTCACTGTTTTCATCATTACTGACTGCCGGCTCAGATGCCGCAGGAAAAGTTGTTGTCTCTTCGAGAATTACATCGGGACGGGAAAATTTCCCCGTGGCCAGAGTTGCCAATAAGGCATTCAACAACCCGACATGAGGTACATCTTGTTTAAGCAGAGCATCCATCCAGTTTAATGCCGAGGTTTGCAAAAGATCGGGACCGCTAAATTGAAGCAAGGGAGTAATAAGCCTTTCCATCTCATCCCAGGTTTCTGTTTCAATAGCCTGCTGCGCATCTTGAATAAAAGATAGAAAAGGCTCGCTGTCACCATAATCACCGCGGGGGAAAACAAGATCGAGTGCGCTGAAAGGGGTTAACTGAACCTGCTCGGGGATGTAGCGAAGATAATGATGGAGCTCAGTACGCTCAATATTAGCGACTCCACGGAAGACAAGATTGCAATGATAAGGATCAAGTTCATCTGTCGGTGGCCAAGGATCTTTGACCTGAATCTGGAACCAGGCAATGCCCGGCAGATTGCGCATAGTGTGTAGTGGGTCTTCACCACTGAAGAAACACTGGGCATCCGGGTCATATTCAATACTCCAGACTCCACTATTTTGTGCGATATCCTGCTTAAAAAGATCGACGCGCAGTGGTTCAGGCATCTGTGCAATCCATGCGGGTGCTTCGTTTAGAGGCTGATCCACGTCTATTTCAGGATCCAAAGCCTCTTCTGCCTCTTCCGTTTGCGCTGTATCGGCACCAAGAAGGTCACGCAAGGCTTGTGCTAAATTCAAGCTCAACTCTTCAGCGTTATCACCCAATTGTTCATTTAATTCCAAATCATCCAGCCATATATTAATCTGATCCATAGTATCCAGAAAAAGATCAATATGTTCTGAATTCAGCTCCAATTCACCACCGCGCGCTCGATCCAGCACATCTTCGGCCACATGTACAACTTTGGTGAAAGACGGAATGTCGAACAGACCAGACGATCCCTTAATAGTATGGATCGCACGGAACAGATCATTCATCAGTTCGTCATCACCCGGTTGTTTTTCTAGCTCAAGAAAACATCTCCCGGCAGTTTCTAGATTTTCACGAGCTTCACCAATAAAAGCTTCAAGCATGGAATCCATCAGGCCACCTTTCCTGCCAAAAGCATCGCATACGTTTGCAATTCATCAACTTTGGCCGGTTTCACCACATAAAAATTAGCCCCGGCAAGATAAGCCTTCTCTTTATCAAGCTCCGACTCTTCAGTACTGATCATAATGACCGGCACTGCTTGCAGTTCAGGTATCCTGCGCATCTCTTGCACTAGTCGGTAACCGTCCATTTTGGGCATATTGACGTCAACCAGAAAAAGATCGAAATTTTGTTGCAGGCCTTTTTCCAAAGCCTCTACACCGTTCACTGCTTCCTCCACGGCAAACCCCAGATCTTCCATCAGTTGACGATGATACATGCGTACGGTGACCGCATCATCAACGATAAGAATAGTCTTCATTTATTGAGTTCTCCTATGCCAGCGGTTTCTGATAGACCATCGCCTTGGCAAACTTGCGTACCTTGAACAGGGAAGAAATCCGACTCATCGATTCGGAGTGCCCGAGAAAGATGAAACCACCAGGGTTCATGGCATCGTAAAAGACTTCGGCCGCCTGGCGACGCGAAGCATCATCAAAATAGATCAACAGATTCCGACAAAAAATCAGATCATAATTTCTGTAACTGCGGGTTTTTGCGGCATCCGACAAGTTGACCTGAGTAAAACTAACTGAATCAAGCAGATCCTGACAGATTTTATATGAATTCCCTGCCACAGGCGTGAAGTAGCGCTTCAGCAATTTCTTAGGCAAGTGGTGCACCGAACGCATGCTATAAATTCCCCTTCGACAACGATCCAGCATTTTACTGTCGATGTCAGAAGAGACAATTTCAATGTCAATTTTGTCTATCCCTGCCCAGTGTTCAAGCAAGTAAATAGCGATGGAGTAAGGTTCTTCACCGCTACTGGAAGGGATCGACCAGATCCGAATTTCTTCTCCCGGTTTCTTGCAGCGCATGATTTCATTAAGTGTATTTTCCACCATGCATTCAAATTGATATTCTTCACGGAAAAAATAGGTTTCATTTACCGTCATAATGTTGATCAGTTCTTGCAGTTCTTCACCCGAAGCTTGATAGCGCATGGTGGTGAAATAGCTGCGAAAACTATCGTGACCGGTGCTATGGATTCGTTGCAACAAACGTTTGTCAACAAAGTAACGCTTGCTGTCTTCAAACTGAATACCAGTTTTACGGTAGAAATATTCCTTGAAGCGTTCAAACTCGGCATCGGTTATTTCATCCAACTTAGGTCTGGAGGCTGCCTGCATACTTCAATCCTCCCCGATACGTCGAATAGCGGTCTGAACAGCAAAGTCAAGATATGGCTCGTTCGGAAATCGTAATTTAAGTGCTTTGAGCGCAGGCAACATGTCCGAGGTACCGACCTCTGCGAGTCGATCAACTGCCGTTGCGATAACATTGATGTGCGTTTCATCTTTAAGTACCGACAATAACCACTCGGGAGTCTGGGGGTGAGCCAGTTGCTGCAGTATATCAATAGCGAAGATACGCACATCTGAATCACGGTCATTGAGAAGTTCGATAATATGTAAGGCAACCCCTTCAGGCATCGCCTGCAAAACCTCAATAGCCGCATTCCGTTGAAATGCATCTTCGGCACTTAAGAAAGTAAGTAAGCCATTGACAACCGCTTCGCCGCCAATTTGCCGAAGGCTGTCAAAGATCGCGATACCTACAGAATGTTCTGCCTCCGAACTGAGCGCTTGCAGTAACGGTTCGACTGCCTCTGGATGTATGGCCAGGTCACGCGCTGCCCAACGGCGTTCAGACGGGTTTGTCGATAGTAATTGTTGCTTTAGCCCTTCAAAATTACGCCCTGCACTTCTTGATTGTTTTTCAACAGGTTGAATATCTGGCTTACGCCCTTTTTTCAGTCCCATAAAGAGTACCCCCGAGCATTATGTTAGTTCGTCCATTCAATCAGTTTTTCGGCAATTGCATACGATGGAAGGATACAATCCGCACCGCCCTGCTCGACCAGTTCTTTCGGCATACCGTAGACCACCGCAGTCTCTTCCGACTCAGCGATACAACGAGCACCAAGAGAGTGCAGTTCTGTCATGGTTTTTGCGCCATCATCACCCATTCCGGTCAATTGAACGCAAATAATATTAGCAGGATCATAGAGTTCTTTAACCGATGTCGCCATACGTTCAACGCTCGGGTGCCAGAGAAAGTTATTATCAACCGGGACACTGCTCGCCATCAGTTTTGTCCCTCGTCTAACCAGTTTTATGTCTGCCCCTCCCTGAGCAATAATCACTTGCCCGGGGGCAGGGAGGAGTGTCCCTCTTAATTCGATAACATTAATGCTTGCAACCTTATTCAGGCGCTCAGCAAATACTTGGGTAAAGCGACCCGGCATATGCTGAGCTACGAGGATCGGTAGCGAAAAATCAGCGGGCAGAGCGGTGATGATCTCTTCCAGGGTACTCGGACCGCCGGTCGAAACACCAATGATAACCAACCCCTTACCTCTTTTTTGGACGGGACGGATAGCCGTTGCTCGCTGAGGTGATTTCACTTTGATTGCTTCAACTTTGTTGCGTTGATTTCGCAAGCGTTCACGCAAGCCGCGACTTTTGCCGATTCTTGCACGGGACGCAGTCGTCACCTTGACCAATAGTTCATCAGCGATATCCTGAATATTTAATGATACTGTCCCGCCCGGTTTGGAGACGTAATCAATGGCCCCAAGCTCCAATGCCTCAAAAGTAGCAAGTGCCCCCTTTTCAGTCAGAGATGAAACCATAACTACGGGGCGCGGATATTGCTGCATGATCAGACTGAGACAGGTCAAACCGTCCATCACCGGCATATTGATATCCAGTGTCACAACTGCCGGGTCAAATTCGGCAATTTTTTCAAGACCCTCTTCACCGTTTCGGGCAGTCTGAGTTTCATAGCCCGCAGCTTCAATAATCTGGCGTAGATGCTTGCGCATCAGCGCCGAATCATCAATAATTAAAACCTTGGT
>JAOZOH010000082.1:8824-12539 GCA_029933365.1 Desulfuromusa sp.
ATCTCTTGATCACTGAGCAATTCATGAGCGATTAAAACCTGAATCATCCGTTTTTCATCTTTAAGATTGATCACTTGTCCCATAATGCGTGCCTGATCAGTAGAGAGATTCGGTGCACTTTCAATCTGGTCATGTTGCAAGCGCAAAACTTCAGCGACTGAGTCTACAATAAAGCCGGTTTTAGCTCCTTTAAGGTTTAGAACAATGATGCGCTGCTGCTCATCATTCGCGGCAAGTTTCTCCATTCCAAAGCGGGTGCGCATATCCAGCACCGGCAGCACCGTGCCGCGGAGGTTTACCATCCCCTCAATAAATTTAGCTGTTTTTGGGACCTTGTCCATCTTGTCCGGAATTCTGGTAATCTCCTGAACCTCATCAATATTGACACCATATTCCTGTTCGCCAAGATTAAAAATAACCAGCTGGGCAGTATCATCATCACCTTCAATCTCTTGCAGGTTATTCTCTCTTTCCACTGCATCACTCTCCTTATCTTTGCTGGTCTGCGTTAGTGCGGCCTGAACTTCGGGGTGACTGAACATCGCTTCACCACGGAGCACAGAAACCAAACGCTGACCATTTTCCAAACGACAGATACCCGAAATATCAGCCTCTTTTTCGTCCTCAGTTAACAGTTTCGGCATATCATCCAGCAAATCCTTGCTGATACGAATCACCTCTTTTACATCATCCACCACTAAGCCAACAGAATGTTTAATTCCTCCGGGCCAACGAATACTGATGACCAGAATTCGATTCTCTTCAGCGAGCGGGACCTCATTGAGAGCAAACATCCGACGTAAACTGACCAGAGGCAACAACCGGCCACGCAGGTCTATCAGGCCAAGGACATGGGCCTCAGATTGGGGAATTTTAGATATATTATCCGGCACCCTTACGATCTCTTCAACTTCCAGCAGATTGAAGGCGTATTCTTGCTCCTCTACTGTAAAGCTGACCAACTGATCCGTATCGTCCTCTTCTTCATCCTCGGAAAGAGTTGATTGCCGCTGTGTCTCCGCCTTTCCATGATTTTTGGCCGCTGATGCAATAATCGATGAAAATTCCTGATCGATAAGTTCTTTCACATCCAAGAGCTGGATTAGTGGATCCTTGTCTTTACTTTTAATCACGCCGGTGATCAATTCGACATCAATACCGGACTGAATGTGATTTCCGGTATCTATTTGATCAGGGTCGACATTCAGAACTCTTGCAACTCGGTCAACCACCAGACCCACCGGGCTGCCAATATCAATGACAATAACCCGGGTAGAGTCATTATTTTCGGTGGAGTCAAGCTGCAGGATGTTGCGTAAATTAAGCACCGGCAAGATACTTCCCCGCAGGTTCGTCAAACCTATCAGGGCGTTGGGTGTCATCGGGACCTGGACGGTATCGGGCAGCCGGATAATCTCCAAGACTGAGCTCATCGGAAAACCGAAAATTTCATCAGCAACCTGAAAAGTCACATATTGGTTGGTAATTTCATCCTCTTCAACTTCGATGGTTGCCGTTTCTGCTTCTGCTGCTTTTGTAATTGCCATGAGCGTTCTCCTTATGTCCTGAGAGGGTTAGGCGCTCTGGAGTTCATCAGCGATTGAAGCAATCTCTTCGATAGCAGCGGCGAGTTCTTCTGCTCCCTGGGATTGTTGTTGTGACGCGGTCGAAGCTTCCTGGGCATTACTGCTGGCCTGCTCTGCCGCGGTCGCGATCTGCTCCATCCCTTTTTTGGCCTGCACAACAGCTGCGGCAATTTCTGCTGAAGCTTGTTTGATTTCTTCGTTACCCAGGATGAGCTCCTTAACTCCCGTTTCGATGCTGAGCAAACCATCCGTCGATCGCCTGGCATTCTCAACTTCTCGCAGAGCATTTTCTGCCACTTCGCTTAAATCGATCCGTACGCTGACAGCCTGCCCCTGAATTTTTTTGACCAGATCCTTAATTTGATCGACATTTTCTGCCGAATCATCGGCCAGGCTTTGAATATCAGCAGAGACCACGGCAAAACCTTTTCCATATTCACCTGCGCGGGCAGCTTCAACGGCACCGTTGACCGCCAGCATGCTGGTTTTAATGGCCACCGTCGCAATACCATCGGTAACCTTGTCGATCAGGCGAGTTATATTTTCAATCTCTTCAAGATTTGTTAAATTGGTCCGGCCGGTTTCAAGTGCAGTGTCAATCCCGGCGATCATTTCATCAACGCTCTCTTTATTGGTTCCGATCATTTCAGCCATTTTGTTGCCCAAATCCAAAGCAACAGTTGCCTGCTCTTCGGCTACTTCAACCCCTTTTTCAATCTGGCTAATGCCTGCAACTGCCTGCTCAACTGCTGTAGCTGCCTGCTCTGAACCACGACTGATCTGTCCTATGGCGACATTAATTTCCCCCGCCGAACGATTCACCTCTTCAACGGCAGCAGACAACTCCTCGGCCGAAGCGGCAACCTCTTCAGATGCTTTAGAGATATCGGTACTGTTTCTCAGTTCGTCAGTCAATTCTTCAAGGCCCTGAGATGCCTGCTCCGCCCCTGTCAGTGCGACCCCCTGTTCGGCTAACGTACTGACAATCTCCTCTGCAGCGGCAGACTGTTCCTCTGACGCTGCGGCTATGGCTTCAGAGCCTTTCTGGGCCTCTGTGGATGCACTGTCCATTTCAGCGGCGGCCTTACCAAGGTCCTTTGCCCCCTCATAGATGGTCGCCATATCGCCTTTGATGACAGTCAGTTGATCAGTAATCGCTTGGCCTTTATCGACCTCTTCTAATGCGGTTTCTGCCGAGGCCTTAACCGTCTCACCGACCCCCCGCGATTTTTCCTGGATAACTTCAACCTGCTTGGCAATATCGGCAGCATTTCGGGCTGAAGTCTCAGCAAGGTTTCGTACCGTATCCGCGACTACTGCGAATCCTTTTCCGTGTTTCCCCGCGCGACCTGCTTCGATAGCAGCGTTCAGGGCCAAAAGATTGGTCTGGTCGGCGATACGCATGACCTGCTTGACTGTGTCATTGATGCTAACAGCCTGTTCTTCGAGGTCGCTCATCATGGTGACAGAGGCAGCCTGACGATCAGAGGCCGTTTTAACATTTGCTACCAGGTTGCCAATTTCACCACCGACTTGATCAAGCAGCGTCTGTAAATTTTCAGATTTTGTTGCCGAGAGCTCAGCAATTTCGGACTGGCGCTGAATTCGTCCCGAAATCTGGGAGACTGCTGCCAGACTTTCTTGACTGGCGCTGCTGGCTTGTTCTGCCCCAGCGGCAATCTCGCTCATCGCTGTTGACAGCTGATCACGAGCAGCAGAAGCCTGGGCAATACCTGTTGCCAGTTGTGCGGTAGCCGAGGCGACTCGCTCAGAGGCCTGTTGTCGTTTGGCCAATGTTCTTGCTTTGCGGCGCTGGTCTTCTGCTTCGCGTTTGGCGCGAGCACCACTCTTGTCATTCCCTTGGCCAGAATCTTGGCTCACTAATGCTTGTGATACTTTTTTCTTAAGTGGCATAAATGATTCTCCTGTTATGTGAGTAAACGTGCGCTATTCTTCGGACAGCCGACGCAGCTAAGCACCTCAGCCGTTAATAATAAAACCTAATAATAAAACCTAATAATATTTTCTTAACATTAGTGTCAAAAAAAAACAACTAATTTCTTAACACTTTAGAAAATACTGAAGTTTAGAGTTTCGTGATCTTTGAAAATTTGTCGAAATACTTAAAT
>JAOZOH010000083.1 GCA_029933365.1 Desulfuromusa sp.
ATTTCTAAAAAATCAGGGTAGAATCGAAATTACAGAAAAGAAGTTACACTACCATCAGTTCACCGGTAACTTTATCATCAAGATGCAAGATACCAACCGTATGATGTGGTGCTGAGCGACGGTCGGTTGGACTGCCTGGATTAAACAGGAGTATCGGCCCAACCCTGCGGCAGACAGGTCGATGGCTGTGGCCAAAAACCAACACATCAATAGCAACAGTAGAAAAACTGTCCAACACACGCTTTTCTATCCCGCTTGGCGAACCCCAACCATGCACCATACCAATTCGAAAACCGGACAGTTCAACAACTCTCTGGATCGGCAAGCCAGCTTGAGGCATATCCATATTTCCACAAACGCCATACCACGGAAGGGGATAAAAACAGCTATTGAGCTCGGGACAAACATGGTCACCCGCATGAAGTACGGCCTCAACATCAGCAAATGGTCCACTCAATAGTTTTTGAGCTAAAGTCATCCCTGCTACAAGAGAATGGATATGAGTGTCTGATAAAACCCCTACTAGCATCTATAACCTCGCACAAGAATCAGTACAAAACGGTCATTTTTAGCCATTAACTGCTGAAATTCTCAATTATTTTACCCTTAAAAATGTAAACTTTATACCTATATAAGACCAACGCATTGTTATTTTTGGTTTTTTTTACAGAAAATATTTGGCATTAACATTGCGTTAATCCCTGACGGGTTATATTCTACATTTAAAGTCTATTGTCTTGACTTTTATTTAGCATAACTATAGTTTTTTAGTTTAACTAATTTTTTTATTGCTCTGTTGATGCTCATCTGATCGGCTAGTTTTAAAAAATTGTAACTCTCGATAGATTACCGCATTTTAAATTTCTCTTTACAGGAGGACACACGCATGTCGATTCGTCAAGAAGCCTTGGATTATCACAGTACCGGGCGAAAAGGTAAAATTGAAGTTATCACAACAAAACCCTGCACCACCAGTCACGAGCTGGGACTAGCCTACAGTCCTGGGGTCGCTGAGCCCTGTCTGGAAATCGAAAAAAATCCAAGCGACGCTTATAAATATACCGCAAAAGGCAACTTAGTCGCGGTTGTTTCCAACGGCACTGCAGTTCTCGGCCTTGGAGACATAGGCGCCTTGGCCGGCAAGCCTGTTATGGAAGGGAAAGGGGTTTTGTTCAAAAGTTTTGCGGATATCGACGTTTTTGATATCGAACTGAATACCAAGGACTCCGATGAAATTATCCGCACTGTTAAACTGTTAGAACCAACCTTCGGTGGTGTCAACCTGGAAGATATCAAAGGGCCGGAATGTTTCTATATTGAAGAAGAACTTAAAAAAATTATGGATATCCCGATATTCCACGACGATCAACACGGTACAGCAATCATTTCTGCTGCCGGCATGTTGAATGCCCTTGAAATTGTCGGAAAAGATGTCACCAAGGTCAAAATGGTCGTCAATGGTGCCGGAGCTGCAGGTATTGCATGTGCCAATCTGGCTATCACCATGGGAATCAATAAAAATAATGTCATCCTCTGCGATACAAAAGGGGTTATTTACAAAAGCCGAACTGCCGGGATGAATGAATACAAGGAACGTTTAGCTGCTGATACAGAAGCCAGAACCCTTGCTGATGCCATGGTTGATGCTGACATCTTCTTTGGGGTTTCTGCCAAAGGGGCATTGTCACCTGAAATGCTTAAAACAATGGCGAAAGATCCGATCGTTTTTGCCATGGCCAATCCCGACCCGGAAATCACTCCCCCCGATGCTAAAGCAGTACGCGATGATGTCATCATGGGAACCGGCCGTTCTGACTATGTGAACCAGGTCAATAACGTCCTCTGTTTCCCATTTCTATTCCGTGGAGCCTTGGATGTCCATGCCAGTGCCATCAACGATGAAATGAAGCTGGCTGCAGTGAAAGCCCTGGCTGATTTGGCTAAACAGGATGTCCCAGATTCTGTTCGCAAAGCCTATGCTGGTGAAGATATTCAGTTTGGCCGGGAATATATCATTCCAAAACCCTTCGATCCACGCGTTCTCCTCCATGTTGCTCCAGCCGTTGCTCAGGCTGCTATGGACACAGGAGTCGCGCGTCGCCCAATCGAAGATATGCAGCAGTACCGTGAATCCCTTGAGGCCATGCAGGGCCGCTCCAAACAGGTGATGCGGGCCCTGATCAACAAGGCGAAAGCCAATCCTAAGCGAATCGTATTTCCTGAAGGCGAAGAAGACAAAATTTTGCGGGCAGCTCATATACTGGTCAAAGAAAATATTGCTGTTCCAATCCTATTGGGAGACGAAAAAGAAATCCGTACCCGGATTACAGAACTAAACCTTGAACTTGGTAATATTGAAATACTTGACCCAATGACATGCGATAAACGTGGAGATTATATTGATACCATGTTTGAAATGCGCCAGCGCAAAGGGGTGACCCGTGCAGGAGCAAAACGACAAATAAAAGTCAATAACAACTATTTTGGTGCCATGATGGTGCAAAAAGGCGATGCTGACACCATGCTCTCCGGGATCAATCATCACTATCCGGAAACAATTCAACCAGCCTTGGAAATCATCGGCAAGCAAGAAAACCTGTCAAAAGTTCATGGAATGTACATGATGGTTTTCAAGAAAAAAGTTGTTTTCTTTGCTGATACCACTGTAACAATTGATCCTACGGCAGAAGAACTTGCTGAAACTGCCATTTTGGCAGCTGAAGAAGTACGCAAGTTTGATATAGAGCCTAGGGTGGCAATGCTTTCCTTCTCCAACTTTGGTAGCACCAGTCATCCATTAACAGCTAAAGTTAGAAAAGCAACAGCTTTAGTAAAACAACAGGCTCCAGATCTGATCGTTGATGGCGAATTACAAGCAAACGTTGCTCTAGATCCCGAGCTGACAGCAGCTCAATACCCCTTCTCCATGCTCAAAGGGGATGCCAATGTCTTTATCTTCCCCGACCTGCAATCGGGAAATATCAGCTATAAACTCCTCAGCAAGTTGGGTGGTGCTGAAGCGGTTGGCCCTATTCTGATGGGGATGAGGAAACCCGTACATGTACTGCAACGGGGAGATGATGTTGCTGATGTTGTCAACATGGCTGCAGTTGCGGTTGTTGATGCTCAAAAAAAGGGCAACTAAGTCAGATCCTTCTTCCTAGATAGATCAGACCAGGCGGGAGATTCCAGAAAGGAATCTCCCGTTTTTTTTATCTAACCAACTTCCAATTCAAGGCATATATTGTTAAAATGATTAGCTAGTTGTCCGGAATGGCACCAGTTCAAGTAATGTTGTAGTAAACGCGGGACAGCCCCCAGGTTCATCGGGGGCTGTCCCAGGTGTTTACGGGCTATGAAACTGCGGTGGTTCTCGTCGCAAATGCCTGGGACAGCCCCCATGCGGGGACAATCCCGCATTTGCTGGTATCTCCCCTTAAACTAGTGCCATTCTTGGTTGTCCATCAATTCAAATTAAAAATCAGCTAGAAAGAGAATTGAGATGAAATATTGCAGTACCAGAGGAAAAGTCCAGGGATTAAGCTTCAGCGCTGCAGTAATGATGGGGTTAGCTGATGACGGAGGGTTGCTCTTGCCTGAAGAGATCCCTCAATTATCAACAAGCGAGCTACAGCAACTCAGCAACCTCCCCTACCCTGAACTTGCTTTTCAAATCATATCAAAATACGCCACAGATATTCCTGCTGCAGATCTTAAAGAGCTTATTTATCGATCCTACGCCACCTTTGAAGATGCACAAATAACCCCCATCGTGAAGCAGGACGATTTGTATATTCTTGAACTGTTCCACGGCCCAACCCTCGCGTTTAAAGATGTTGCTCTGCAGTTTCTTGGGAATCTGTTTGAATATTTCTTACGTCAGACCGGTAAAAAAATGAACATCATTGGTGCGACCAGTGGTGATACCGGGAGTGCCGCTATATATGGAGTCAAGGGGAAAGAAAACATCAATATTTTTATTCTCCATCCTAAAGGACGAGTTTCTCCAATCCAGGAACTGCAGATGACAACCGTGGTTGATGAAAATGTTTTCAACCTCGCTGTTGAAGGAACCTTTGATGACGCCCAATCCATTGTGAAAGATATTTTTGGCGATCTTAATTTCAAAGAACGCCACTCTCTGGGAGCAGTGAACTCGATCAACTGGGCAAGGGTGCTGGCGCAGGTCGTTTATTATTTCTATGCCTGGTTTCAGGTTCATAAAGAAACCGGAGCAGAACAGATTGAAGTAGCTGTTCCAACCGGCAACTTTGGTGATATTTTTGCCGGGTACATCGCCAAACGAATGGGCGTGCCAATCAATCGACTTATCTTAGCAACCAATTCCAATAACATTCTCAGTCGCTGTATCAATGCTGGAGACTACTCAATAGCCGATGTCCACCATTCCCTCTCGCCATCCATGGATATCCAGGTTGCCAGTAATTTCGAGCGCTATCTCTATTACCTGTTGGATTGCGATAGTGATAAAGTTGTCCGTGCCATGGAAAACTTCAAGCAAAACGGAAGACTGGATTTTACCGAAGCGCAAAAAGAGCGGCTAAAACAGGACTTTGCCGCATCTTCAATAGATGACACCGAAACCCTTGAAACAATCAGCTCTTTCTATCAAAAAACCGGGTACATTCTTGATCCCCACACCGCAGCCGGGATTGCCATTGGCGAAAAGGTCAGAAATTCTGACTGCCCCTTAGTATGTCTTGCGACAGCCCATCCTGCAAAATTTGGTGATGCTGTTAAACAAGCGACAGGGATAGAACCGGCGCTTCCTGCTGCCTTTGTCGGGCTAGCGACCCGTAAAAAGAAAGTTGTTACCATGTCCACTGACAAACAACAGATTAAAAATTACATCTCATCTAATTCTATCTAAATTAGTCACCTTTTCTACTTGTAATTAAGATAAATACTGCTATTCTCATTAAGAAATCAATCTTCATGGTGAAGTTTGAACATTCTTTTATGAGAAAAGGGAGGACAAAATGGGGGCAATTTCTGCAGATAAACTCATAGAGCTGATTCAAAGCTATGGCTTACCGATCATTTGGGCGATCGTTGTTTTCATTGTTGGTAAGATTGTTGCGCGTATGATTTCCAATGTCGTCGCGAAGATGATGAACAAAAGCAATGTTGATGAAACGCTGGTCAAATTTGTTAAAAGTATGACTTACATTGCTTTGATGATTTTTGTCATTCTGGCAGCACTCGGAAAGCTTGGCATTGAAACCACATCCTTCGCGGCAATTTTAGCCGCCGCCGGTTTGGCCATCGGGCTTTCTTTGCAAGGCACTCTGGGAAATTTTGCAGCTGGATTTATGCTGATCCTATTCCGTCCTTTTAAGGTCGGTGATTTTGTCGAAGCAGGTGGTGTTTCTGGCATAATTGAAGAGATTCAGATTTTCAGCACTAAAATGAGATCAGGGGACAACAAAGAAATCACGGTACCAAATGGTCAGATTGTCGGTAGCACCATTACCAACTATTCGGCCAAGGAAACCCGCCGGGTCGATCTGGTTATTGGTGTTGGATATAATGACGATTTGAAAAAAGTCCGGGCGGTACTTGAAGATATTCTGGCAAAAGACGAGCGGGTTTTAAAAGACCCTGCACCGACAATCGGAGTATCCGAACTTGCGGATAGCAGTGTTAATTTTGTGGTCCGCCCCTGGGTTAAAAGCGGTGACTACTGGCCAGTTCTATTTGATACGCAAGAAAACGTCAAGTTGCGTTTCGATGCTGAGGGAATTTCAATCCCCTACCCACAACAAGATCTGCATATTGTAAAGGAAGAATCAGCAGCTTAATTTTTTCAAAACTTTCAAGATCAGACATAAAAAAACCTCCGAGAAATCCCGGAGGTTTTTTTATGTTTACGACTCAATGGCTAAGTAAAAATTTCGCCCTGCAAGGCTTGGTATTTTTTCAGGGGTGAAGACATACATCAGTATGTCGAGATCCTGAAAAAATACCGTAACGCCGCAGGACGGACTTTTTACGACGCCAGTGTTAGCAATCGAAGTAGAGAGCAAACTCTTCAGGACATGGGCGCATCCGTACTGCATCAATCTCAGCGGAGCGTTTGTAACTGATCCACATATCGATAACATCATCGGTAAAGACATCACCTTTCAGAAGAAAATTATGATCTTTTTCCAGATTGTCCAGGGCATCTTCAAGAGAAGAGGCAACGACAGGGATATCTTTAAGTTCTTCCGGTGACAAACCATAGATATCTTTATCTAATGGTTGACCTGGATCAATCTTGTTTTCAATCCCATCCAGTCCTGCCATCATTTGAGCAGCAAAGGCCATGTAGCCATTAGCAGAAGCATCAGGGGTACGATATTCAATCCTTCTGCCACTGTCACTGCTAGCAACTGGAATCCGCAGTGAAGCGGAACGATTACGGTTGGAATATGCCAGATTGATTGGCGCCTCAAATCCTGGGACCAAACGCTTATAGGAGTTGGTTGTCGGGTTGGTAAATGCACATAGCGCTTTAGCATGCTTTATGATGCCACCAATGTAGTACATTGCGGTCTTGGACAATCCCCCATAGCCGTCACCGGCGAACAAGTTTTTGCCATCTTTCCAAAGTGACTGGTGGCAATGCATCCCGGAACCATTATCATTAAAAATTGGTTTTGGCATAAAAGTGGCTGTTTTACCGTTACGGTGAGCGACATTCTTAACAATATACTTGAACCATTTAAGGGTATCACCCATCATCAAAAGGGAATTAAACCTGATGCCAATTTCATTTTGACCACCGGTGGAAACTTCGTGGTGAACAACTTCAACGACAATACCAACACTTTTTAACACTTGTACGATTTCGTTGCGAAGATCGACATGTGAGTCAGTTGGAGCACAAGGGAAGTAACCTTCTTTGTGACGTGGTTTGTAGCCAAGATTCGGAAATTCCTCACGCCCAGTATTCCAGGCACCCTCAATTGAATCGACCGAATAGAATGATTCGTTAGCACTGGAAGCATAACGGATATCATCAAAAACAAAGAATTCAGCTTCAGGACCAAAGTATGCGGTATCAGCAATCCCCGTAGACTTCAGAAATGCTTCAGCTTTTTTAGCAATGAAACGGGGGTCACGACTGTACCCTTCACGGGTAATGGGATCCATAATGTCGCAGATAAGACTGAGAGTTGTTACCTGGATAAATGGATCAATTTTGGCGGTCGTTGGATCGGGAACCAAAAGCATGTCAGAATTGTGGATCGGCTGCCAACCGCGGATTGAGGAACCGTCAAAACCGATCCCATCCTCAAAGGTATCTTCACTGAACTGATCAATCGGGGCACTGAAATGCTGCCAGATACCGATAAAGTCCAGAAATTTGAAATCAACCATCAGGCAATTATTCTCTTCTGCAAACTTAATAACATCACTTGGGGTCATCTTCTATCGCTCCTTTGAAAAAAATTGAAACTATATATGATAGTTCAGGTCAACGGTTAAATTAAATTCCCTTTAAATCGCATCCTCACCACGCTCTCCGGTACGAATCCGAATAATTTCATCAATCGGGGTCACAAATATTTTGCCATCACCAATACGCCCGGTTTTAGCCGCTTCGGCAATCGCATCGACAACCTTGGTAACCATCTCGTCAGTAACAATAATTTCCATTTTTATTTTAGGAATAAAATCTACAACATATTCAGCACCGCGATAAAGTTCCGTATGCCCTTTCTGCCGGCCAAAACCCTTGACTTCACTGACAGTAATGCCTTGGATACCAATTTCATTCAAAGCTTCTTTAACCTCATCCAACTTAAATGGCTTGATGATAGCTTCAACTTTCCGCATTGAAAATTCCTCCCCTTTTAACGTTAGAAATAAATCTCTTTTTTGTTATCTACAGGATAGTAGCAAGGAACAAGCCAGTAAATAATAAAAGATCACATAATAATTATCGACCAAATGCGATGAACTCGCAAAAATGAATCAGGTGGCTAAGCAAAAAATTCGTTCCACAAGGCGTAGTAGTTTTTCAAGGGCGAAGGCATACATATGGTATGTCAAGGTCCTAAAAAACCGCTGCAACACCGTGGGGCGGACTTTTTGCGACGCCATCAAATATCAATAACTTTCAGACGGCTTTATTTACTTAACTAATTCAACTGCACAAAATAAGGTCAACACTGCTCAACAGTGCATAAAAAATGTGCATTGTTGATTTTCAAGAACGATATCGAAGCAAACTGATGCTTTCACAATGGTGTGTCTGCGGAAACATATCAAACGGTTGACTTGATACTAATTCATAACCACCAGTTATCAGCAAATTTAAATCCCGTGCCAGAGTTTGCGGATCACAAGATACATAAACAACTTTTCCCACTGGCGTTTCTAGCAACTCCCCCATTGTGGCAGCCGCACCGCTACGTGGCGGATCAAGCACCAATAAATCTATGCGCTGCTGTCGCAGAAAGAAGGTTAATGCCCCTTCTGCCGGTCGGTTATAAAACTCAACATTAGCAATCTTATTCAGTTGCCCATTTACCCGAGCCATTTTGATCGAAAGGGGTGATTCTTCAATTCCGATAACATGCTTAGCTCGCCGGGCCAAAGGGAGGGAAAAGTTTCCCATTCCACAGTAGAGATCCAGAATCTGCTCACCACCTGTCAAATTTGCCAAGCTCAATACGGTATCAACCAGAGCGCGGTTTTGCTGTAAATTAATCTGAGCAAAACCACTTGTTGCATAGTGTAATGCAAGCGGTGGCTGGTCGACAGAGATCTGTAAAACCCCATCCCCCTGAATGTTGACCAACTGTTCATGAGCGGCAGTTTGAATGAGCACATCTGCTGCATTTTTTTTTGAGCTTAAAAACTCTGCAAGAGACAGATAGTCACTGTCCGAATAATGGACAACTATTGAGCACTTTCCACTGTCATCGACAGCCAGATCAATCTGTGGGATGTGGTAAGCGTAAGGAGTGCCATTGAACATATTGCGCACCTGGACTAAAAGGTTATTCAATTCAGGGGCAATAATTGGACAGTGATCAACAGAGACTACAAAGTGGCTTTTGGGACGATAAAAACCAGTAGTAAACCCAGCGTCTGTATGACAACATTTAATCTGCACCCGACTCCGATAATTCCACTCAGTGGGCGCGGGGACAATCGCTAATATTTTATCCGGATCACTATTACACTGTCGGTGCAGGGATTCACGGAAAAGCGACTCTTTCCAACGCAACTGTTCCGCGTAAGGAAGGTGCTGCCACTGACATCCGCCACAATCTCCAGCAACCGGACATTTTGGTGTTTGACGCACTGGAGCAGGTTCTAATATTTCAACAATTTCAGCTTCCAGAAAATTCTTCTTCGATTTTATAACTCGGCAACTCACTGTGTCACCAACAGCGGCATGGGAAATAAAAACCACCTGTCCCTGATGGCGTGCCAATCCCGCACCACCATTCACCATAGTCTCAACGGTCAATGGTGAAATGATTTCAGCAACCCGGGGGCGAGCCTGCGGCAACAAATTCAGCTACTCGCCGGATCGGCCACAAACCGATCTGCTGCAAAATTCAAAGTAGCAAAATAATCATCAAGGGTCTCTTCCCGCCGGATCAATTCCACCGACCCATCCGCACGCAGCAACAACTCCTTGGGGCGTAATTTAGCGTTATATTGAAATCCCATGGCATGACCATGCGCACCAGTATCGTGAATGACCAGAATATCACCCTCGTCAATCTGCGGTAGTTCACGTTGAACCGCAAATTTATCATTATTTTCACACAGAGATCCTGACACATCATAGACCTGATCTTTTGCGGCGTTCTCCTTGCCAATCACATCGATATGATGATAAGCGCCATACAGAGCGGGACGCATCAGCGCTGACATGCAGGCATCCACACCGATATATTTGCGATAAATATCTTTATGATTGATTGCAGATGTCATCAGGCAGCCATGCGGGCCGGTCATAAAACGACCACTTTCCATATACATACGTGGGACATATCCATGTTTCTTCCGAAAATCATTAAATAGTGTTTCAATTTCAGCAGCCAGCGAAACGATATCAAGCGGCTCCTGATCAGGTTCATATGGGATACCGAACCCACCACCAATATTGACAAATTCAAACTTGATTCCCAATTCAGATTCAACCATTTCTGCAATGTCCAGAACCATCCTGGCAGTTTCAACCATGTAGCTGTAATCCAACTCATTCGATGCGACCATAGTATGCAGACCAAACCGCTTTGCCCCACGCTGCTGGGCCAAACGGTAGGCATCGACGACCTGCTCATGACTGAGCCCATATTTAGCCTCAACGGGATTGCCGATAATCACATTGCCGGTACGACGTGGCCCGGGATTGTAGCGAAAGCAGATCAGTTCAGGAAATTCCGGGACTTTTTCGATCAATGAGATATCATCCAGATTAAGGACACAGCCACCCTCTTCCGCCGCAATTTTAAATTCATTCTGATCGGTATTATTTGAGGTAAACATGATCTCTTCACCCCGTGCGCCGATTTGACGGCTCAACTGAAGTTCTCCGATTGAACTACAATCGAAACCAAATCCCATATCGAACATCAATTCTAAAATACGTGGATTGGGTAATGCTTTAACTGCGTAGTATTCACGAAAACCCTCAACACCCGAAAAGAGTTTTTTAAGTTGTTCTCCCGTCTCACGGATCCCAACCTCATCATAAACATGAAATGGGGTCCCATAATGTTCGACCAACTGTTCAGCAATGGGAAAAAGACGACTTTTAAAGCTTTGTGACATTGGCATGGTATAGCTCCTGAAAATTTATAATGGAAAATGATTTAGATTTATTTTTCTTGTCTCTTTGATTGTGTTTAATACGATACTGGTTTTCGTCTGTTGAACTCCCTTGAGGGAGCAAATTTCATCAGCGATAACACGTCCCAATTCAGCATTATCTGCAACTCGCAACTTCAGTAAATAGCCATCTTCACCGGCAACTTGATGAACATCCTGCACCCCTGTCACTGCAGATAATTCGATAGCAAGATGAGATTGACAGGAAGATTGGACACTCACCTGCACAAAGGCCATCAGTCCCTGATTGAAAGGTTGTGGATTTAAACGAACTTCATAACCCTCAATAATGCCACGATCTTCAAGTTTGCGAATTCGCTCCAAAACAGCCGAGGGAGCCATGCCGACCTGACGGGCCACTTCAGCATTTGGTATTCGCGCTTTTTCCTGAAGTATCAAAAGTATTTGATGATCAATATCGTCGATTATTCTCTTCAATTCCATAAACAGAGAATAATCTTCTTTTTGCTGACATGTCAACCCATATGGTCATATTTTTTTTCGGTCCATTGAGGAGCAATAAACATAAATAGAAATGAGGAGGAGGAGGATAAAAGACAGGAAGAAAAATAATGAGAACAGCCAGAGCTACACGAAACCTAGGACCTTGGAAATAAGATAACCAGAGTAGCCAAAGTAAATAGTCAGAAGAAGAAGCCCCTCCACCCGTGAGATTTGTTTTTTCCCATCAGAACCAGCTCGAACCAAAAATAAGGCTAAAGTGAGGAGCCCCATCAGCAGGCAATCTCGATAAAGGACTTCTGGGTTAATAGACAAGGGACTGATTACGCCAGCGATTCCCACAACGGCCAAAGTATTAAACAAATTAGAACCGATAACATTGCCAATAGCCAGATCGTGCTCTCCTTTTCGAATTGCAGTTAAAGAAGAAGCAAGTTCTGGCAGAGAGGTTCCTATTGCAACCACAGTCAACCCAATAATCAGGTCACTGACCCCAAATCCGCGGGCGATCTCAACTGCACCCCAAACCAGGATCCGAGAGCTGACAATCAGGAAAGACATGCCAACCAGAAGCCAGATTAATGCAGCCCTGAGCGACAGAGGATGTTCTTCCAGCATATCATCGACACTATGGGCTAAACTATCCTGCCGTTGCCGGAGCCCCTGCCCGATCGACCATCCCATAATAATTATAAAAACAAATATCAGCACCCAGGCATCAAGTCGGCTCAGATAAAGATCTAGCAGCAAAGCCGCACCCAGAAGCGTCACCGCCAGTAAGACTGGAAGTTCTTTACGCAACACCCCAGAAGTTACGGTTATTGGACTGATCAGTGCTGTCAACCCCAAAATCAGAGCGATATTGGCGATATTTGAACCATAAGCGTTTCCCAGAGCCAGCCCGGGATTGCCCTGTGCCGCAGAAAATGCGGAAACAACCATTTCCGGCGCAGATGTCCCAAAGCCGATCACCACCATTCCAATTAGCAGTGGTGGCATTCCAGCATACCGAGCTGTGGCTGCAGCTCCCGTAATAAAACGGTCAGCACTCCAGACCAACAAAATCAACCCACAAATAAGTGCAATAGCGGGCAAGGTTAGTGACATAGGGAACCTGTAATATTAAGTAGGATAAAAATAATCTGGGGACAGGAGCCTGTAAAATAAATTGTGTAAATGGTCATAGTTGGTTACAACCCGTAACC
>JAOZOH010000084.1 GCA_029933365.1 Desulfuromusa sp.
CCGTTTGCCGCTGAAAAGCTGGTTAAAGCACTGAAGAACGAAATTGGTCTGCCGATTCATCTACATACCCACGACACTTCCAGCAACGGTGGCTCCATGTTGTTGACGGCAACACAGGCTGGTTGTGACATTGTTGATGTTGCCCTCTCGTCGATCTCAGGGTTAACCGCTCAACCAAACCTGAATGCGTTGTTAGCGACACTGGAAGGAACGATCTGGGATCCACAATTAGATATAGGTGGGATGCAAAAACTGGCCAATTACTGGGAAACTTGTCGTACTTATTATGCTCCCTTTGAGTCGGAACTGCGTAGCGGGACGGCACAGGTTTACTACCACGAAATCCCGGGGGGGCAATATTCCAACTACAAACCCCAGGTTGAAGGTCTGGGGTTGGGACATCGCTGGGAAGAGTGTAAAGAGATGTACCGCAAGGTCAACGATATGTTCGGTGACTTGATCAAGGTAACGCCGTCATCAAAAATTGTAGGCGATATGGCGATGTTCATGGTGCAGAATAACCTTGAGCCTGAGGATGTTTATCAGCGGGGGCACGAGTTAACTTTCCCGCAGGGTGTCGTCGACTTTTTTAAGGGAATGATCGGACAACCCTACGGGGGCTTTCCGGAAAAACTGCAGAAAATTATTCTGAAAGGGGAACAAGCGCTGACCCATCGCCCCGGTGAATTGCTTGAACCGGCCGATTTTGTCCTGAAACGGGATGAATTGGAGAAGAAGTTAGGGCATAAGTTTTCCGAACGTGACGTCCTCTCTGCCGTGTTATATCCCGGTGTGTTTGAGGAGTATGATCGCTTCCGTCAGGAATACAGCGATGTTTCGGTGCTGCCGACTCCGGTGTTCTTTTATGGCCTTGATGTTGGCGATGAGGTCACGATTGATATTGAGACAGGCAAAACCTTGATTGTGAAATTAAATGCGATCGGACGAGTTCGCGAAGATGGAACCCGGCATATCTATTTTGAGCTGAATGGTGAGCCGCGCAGTACGACGATCAAGGACCTTTCTGTTGAAGCGGATGAAAGTAGTCACGTGAAAGTTGATCCGGATGACAGCAAAGAAATTGGCGCGCCGATGCCGGGTAAAATATTTAAACTGATGGTTAATGTTGGAGATAAGGTTGCCGAAGGAGATGTATTGATGGTGACCGAAGCAATGAAGATGGAGACTAACATTAAAGCCCCAAAGAGTGGGGCCATCAAGGAACTTATTTTTGGTGAAGGGGATCAGATTGATCAGGGCGATTTGCTGATTGTTCTGGAATAAAATAATATTTCAGCAAAATAGTTCCTTCTCCATGAGGGAGAGAGGGGGGGAAGTGTTACGGTCAATATGGATTAACAATCCAAGGTCGCGGGGTTGCGCCCCCGCTCGGCGCCTTCATTTCTTTGAACGCCCAAAGAAACGAAGCAAAGAAAGACGCCCGAACTCCTTGCCCACCATAGCCTCCGGCGATGGCGGGTACCCTCCATTTCACTGCACTTTGCAGCTCAGAAAAAAACTCGCCTCCGGCTCAAACATTTTTCTTCGAATTCCTGCCAAGTTCTGTTTCTTTCCGGCTACGTCATACGGGAAATGGTAGTTCAAAATTCTTAAGTCAGAGCCATTCTCCTCCCAAATTTGTAGGGATGCATTGCATGCGCCCTTGTTCCTCAGAAGTGCAAAATTATTCTGCTACCGCCTGATGTAGAAGATACCGTCCTACCAGTTCCGAATGATGGCAGGCAACCATATGGTCACTGCCAGTTTCATGTAATAGAGGTTCCTGCTGTCTGCACAATTCCTCGGCATAGGGACAGCGAGGGTGAAAATAACAGCCTTTGGGCGGATTGATTGGTGAGGGGATTTCGCCGCTCAATGCCGCGGGACGAGGATGGTTAGGGTCAGGTGATGGAACCGCGTTCAATAAGGCCTCTGTATAGGGGTGACGGGGATTTTTATATAATTCTTCAGCGCTGGCCAGTTCAACAATTTTACCCAGATACATCACTGCAATGCGATCACTGACATGCTCTATAACAGCAAGGTCGTGGGCAATAAAAAGGTAGCTGAGATTGTGTTCTTTTTGAAATCCTTGCAGCAGATTCAGAATTTGGGCTTGTACCGACAGATCAAGGGCAGAAACGGGCTCATCGGCAATGATCAACTGAGGTTCCACTGCCAATGCACGGGCAATTCCAACTCGCTGACGTTGACCACCAGAAAATTCGTGTGGATAACGCTGCTCATGTTCGGCCGTGAGGCCAACTTTTTCCAGCAGTGCAATAACTCGGTCGCGAACTTGTCGGGAGGAAGCCAAACCGTGAATCAGCAGTGGTTCGCTTAAAATAGTTCCGATAGTCATGCGCGGATTTAAGGATGAAAAAGGATCCTGAAATATCATCTGCACGCGTCGACGATAGGGGCGCATTTGTCTAGGAGAGAGGCCAGTTAATTCATGTCCATCGAAAAAAACTTGTCCTGAGTCTGCATGGAGTAACTGTAGAATCAGTTTCCCGGTCGTTGATTTTCCACAGCCAGATTCTCCAACCAAGCCCAGTGTCTCTCCCTGTTTCAAATTGAGGGAGAGATTATCGACGGCGACCAGCTGGCCGGATGTGCGTCCCAGAGAATCGGTTATACGGAAACTTTTCCGCAGATTTTTTACTTCAAGTAGCGACAAGTTTTATAATCTCCTCCAAAAAAAATGGGTGGCCAAGTTTGATGGTCTCGCAAAAACGAATGAGATGGACGCCATCAAGTTTAATATCTCCAGCACCGAACCCAGTGTTCTGGTTCAATCTCTTTTATTTTCGGTAACTCATGTCCACAAGGAGCGCAGGGGCCAGGGCAACGATCAAGAAACAGGCATCCCTTGGGCTGATCTCTTAAATCTGGCAGTTGACCAGGAATAGTTGGAAGACTGTGCCGTTGTCCCAGCCGCGGGATACATTGCAATAATCCCTGAGTATAGGGGTGTAGTGGGTTCTCAAAAACTCTTTTCACCGTTCCTGATTCAACAATTTGTCCTGCGTACATCACTGCTAGTTTGTCAGCGTTGCCGGCAACAACTCCCAGGTCGTGGCTGATCAACAACATTGCCATCTGTCGTTGTTGCTTCAACTCCAGCAATAAATCCATGATCTGTGCCTGGATTGTAACATCCAATGCCGTAGTTGGTTCATCAGCAATCAGTAGTTTTGGATCACATGCTAAAGCGATGGCGATCATGATGCGTTGGCGTTGACCACCAGAAAGTTGGTGGGGATAATCACGTAATCTACGCTTGGGATCAGAAATTCCGACCTGGGTTAACAGCTCCGCCGCTTGTTCCAGTGCTTGCTGCTTTGTGTCTCCCTGATGGAGTCGCAGAACTTCGGCAATCTGTTCACCAATCCGTAAAACCGGATTGAGCGAGGTCATCGGCTCCTGAAAAATCATCGAAATATCGTTGCCACGAATCCGTCGCATTTCCACATCGGGTAAACGCAACAGATCACGGCCATCAAGGGAAATTTCACCACCGACGATTCGACCTGGTTCCGGGAGTAAGCGCAGCAGAGAAAGAGCCGTCATTGATTTACCGCAGCCCGATTCCCCCACCAATGCCAGGGTTTCCCCTCGATCAATACTGAAAGATACGTCATCAACTGCTTTGATGAGACCAGTCCGGGTGAAAAAAAAACTCTGCAGATTATTAACGACAAGGCGTGGGGGCATGATCAATCTATTCTCGTTAGTGGTTAACTCATGTGTACAGGTTTGTACCTAAATGGTCAAGAGTTCTGAAATATTTGAAAATAGCAGAATTTTATTTGCGGAAAAGGGTGGATTCCTGCCCTGGAAAAAGAAATAATGAAAGGATGGAAACTACATATGTTGATTTACACTTGCATTCGACTTATTCGGATGGTTATTTTTCTCCGGAAGAGGTCGTTGGTTTTGCAGAAAAAGTTGGCTTGGTTACTATTGCTTTGACAGATCATGACAATATTGACGGGATTAGCCGTGCCATGGAAGCTGGTGTAGCCTCAGGGATTGAGGTTCTTGCGGGTGTAGAGTTATCAAGCCAGTGGCTTGAATATAGCGACATGCATCTGCTGGGATATGGGTTTGATTACCAAGATCCATATCTGATCAGAGCTTTAGCTGAATTTCAGGAATTTAGGGCGACTCGAAATCGGCAGATTGTTGAACGGATTAATCTCAAATTGATCGATGAAAAACGGCAGCCCATTGATCCTGATGCTGTGCAACAGTTGGCAGGAGGCACCATTGGTCGTCCCCATATTGCCTTAGCCTTACGCCAGGCTGGATATGTCAGCAATAATGATGAAGCTTTTTCACGTTATCTGGTCCCCTGCAATGTGCCGAAACGTTATTTCCCTGCGGATGAAGCCATTAATTTGATCCATGGGAGTGGCGGGATTGTTGTTCTGGCTCACCCTCCCTATGTGACCCGGGATCGACAAAAACTTGAGTTGTTGGTTGCTGAGCTGGTTGGTTTAGGTCTGGATGGGATTGAAGCCTATAATAATGGTTCTGGTTTAGAAGATACCGATTGGTTGATTAAACTGGCTCGAAAACATAACTTGGTTGTGACCGGTGGTTCCGATTTCCATGGTGATAGTGGCTCGATGATTGAGGTTGGCAAAGGAGTGCGTGGGATTCGGGTGCCTTATACTTGTGTCGAAGAAATTAAGGGGGCAGTGTTGAGGCTTCGCAGCAGATAATCGTTTTATGATTTCAACCTGCTGTGCGTGTATTGACTGCGGGTGTTGCTCGCATCCAACGTTTGTCACTTAACTTCCTGCAAGCAACACCCGCAGCCAATATCCTGGGCAGAAAGATAGCTGAATAATTCAGATCATCAAACTTGCTGAAACCTTTCAATTACTTCAGAAATCTGTGCGGTTTCAATGTTGCCGAAAGAGAGCCGCAGATAAGATTCCAATCCCGGGCCAAAAGCTTCTCCTGGAAGACATATCAGGTTTGCTTCTTCCAGCAGCCGTTTAGCTGCTTGACGTCCAGTCAGATCTTTCCAGGGGTGCTTAACCCAAGCGAAAAAAGAACCACTGGCGGTGAGTTTGAAGTCAGTTTTCCCAGCTACAAAAGCGGTTTTGAAACAATCATGTCGTTGTTGCATTGCGAGGGTGTTTTTCGCTACCCAGTCGTCCAGATAGCGACAGCCAAACTCCAATGCCAGTTGCGTTGGACGGGGCTGACAGACCACCATACTATCCTGAATTTTCAGCGCCTGCTGAATGAAATCATTATTTGCAATCAAAGCTCCACAGCGTAGCCCAGTCAGAGCAAAAGTCTTGCCGAACGATGCAATCTGAATAAAGTGCTCTGACCAATCAGGGCTATTGAAGAGCTGATGTGGTGCCGAGCCAATGAAGGCACTATAGGTTTCATCCAGAATCAGGCTGATATTGTGCGCCTGTGCTAACTCAAAAAAAGCGTTAATTTGCGCGGGCGGAATCACTGCTCCGGTTGGATTGCTTGGGGTCACTAAAAGAATTGCTTTAGTTTTTGGACCAATCAGCTGACTGATTGTTTCCAGATCTGGTTGACCCGCAGTCTCCGGGTTAAACGGAGCGTAGATGGGTTTAATCCCCAGCGCTTGCAAGCCCATTGGATGATCAAAATAGGCCGGTAGCTGGACAATGACCTCATCACCAGGCTGGCAGAGAGAGGTGATCGCCAGCCAGAAGGCCTGGCTAGCTCCAATGGTCAAACAGAGTTGATTTGGGGCAGGCGATCCCTGATAGTGGCGCTGATACCAGGCACAAACTTCATTTCGAACCTCAGGGAGCCCTTCATCTGGACTGTATTTGAAGGTTAAGGGGTCATCCAAAGATTTCTTTAGATACTCGACCAATTCCGCTGGCGGTGAATAGCTGGGGACCGCCTGGCAAAGATCGAGCAAAGGTTTTTCATCAGAGTATGCACCCCCGGCCAGCCAGCTTTTGACTTCGGTAATTGGTGGCGGTTGAATGTTCTCTATTCGCTTTGATGCTCGCATCTGGATTGCCCATATTTTGTTTATGCTCTGCGGATAACTTCTACTAACAGCTCGCTGGCTTTTACCATATCATCAACAGCAATCTGCTCGTTGATGGTGTGAACTTTTTCCATTCCGGTTGCCATGATGACCATCTCAATATCATGGCCATTAAAAATATTGGCATCCGATCCACCTCCGGCAGCCTGGATTTTTTGTGGTCGGCCAAGGGCGTTTCCAGCTTCCTGAATAATCTTTAGAATTTGCGCATCTTCAGCAACTAACATAGGAGAAAAATCTTCTTTCAATTCCAAAGATATGCTTGCTGATTTGGTTTCGCCTCCAATAATAATTTTTGCTCTATTGACCTCTTCCTCAACGATACCGATAATCAGCTCAGTTTGCTCGCGGAGTTTATCAACGTTGTGGCTCCGCACTTCGCCACGCAGGCTGAGTTGGCTGGGGATGATGTTAGATGCCAGACCCCCGTGAATAGTACCAATATTTGCAGTCGTTTCCGCATCAATTCGTCCGAGATTCATTCTGTTGATGGCGCGGCTGGCGATTTGAATCGCTGAAATCCCCTGCTCAGGACACACCCCGGCATGAGCTTCATGCCCAAAGATGTCTATTTTAAACCGATTGGCTGCAGGGGCACGGTTAATCACAATATCGACTCCGCGCGTATCCAGAGCTATCCCATGCTGGGCTTCGAATTTAGAAAAATCGAGCTGCTTTGCTCCCAGCAGCCCCTGCTCTTCGCAAATACTGATAACGATTTCCAGTGGTACATAAGGAATCTGCTGCTCTTGCAACACTTCAAGCGCCTCAATGATTTCAACGATGCCTGATTTATCATCTCCCCCAAGAATAGTTTCTCCGGCACTGGTAAAAATACCATCTTTGAGGATCGGTTCAACATTGTCTGCCGGAGTGACGGTGTCCATATGTGCTGAAAGGAGTAATGGTTTCCCCGACTTGCTTCCCGGAACCCGGGCAATCATGTTGCCACTGTTACTACCGATCTTTGTCCCTGCGTCATCAAATTCGATTTCTGCTCCCAGTTGTTTGAAACGTTGCTCAAGGTATTTTGCTATTTTGGCTTCCTTAAATGAGGGGCTGTCAATGGATGCCTGGCGGGTAAATTCATCAATGATGCGTTGTCTGTTAATCATAGTATGGGTTCCTTGTGGTATCAATCATTGGGGGTTCAATTCATATTCTGTTGGCGTCGCAAAAAGTCCGACCTCCGGTGTTGCAGCGTTTTTTCAGGATCTCGACCTACTCTATGTAGGCCTTCACCCCTGAAAAACCACTACGCCTTGTAGGACAAAATTTTTGCTTAGCCATCTTATTCTTTTTTGCGAGTGCATCATATACTGACTTCCGATTGTCGTGTCTGGGGACAAACCTGAGGTCAGTCCTCTTGAAGTGTTATGGGTGAGAAATCATTCTATCCCCAAGATAAAGATCTGGCAATGAGGAAAAAAACAGGTTACTGGACAGCTGAAAGGGATAAATGTTATAAAATATCAATTAACGGAGTGATCTTTAAATTTTACTAATTATATGCAGGTGTATCAATGAGCTTACAACAGGATTTTCAGCCACCCCGTGGTTCAGCTAACCCGCTTGAGCACAGGTTTAAAAAAGGTAAAGTGGTTGCATTGGCTGCTCTGGTTTTATTTGGCGGGATTGGTTTATTACTTCTGAGCGGTGGCTCCAGCTCCGAGTTGGAAGCTCGAGAAACCCCCGTTGAGGTGAGTGTTCCTGTCGCCCCACCTGTACCACCTGAGCCGGTACGAGAGGTGATTAAAAATATTGTTCCAGCTGGGTCTTCTATCACCGCTCTTTTGGGTGATTATTTTACCGCTCAGGAAATTTATAATCTGAATCTACAAAGTCGAGATATCTTTCCATTTACCAAGATTTGCGCAGGCCATCCTTATCGAATTTGTATGCTCGACGGGCAATTCAGCTCTTTTATTTATGAAATTGATGCTGAAAAGCAATTAGTTATCAGTCGTGATGCCGAGCAAATCAACATGGAGCGCCGGCCGATCCTCTATGACGTGACGACTGAATTGGTTCAGGGAATCATAAAATCAAGCCTGTTTGAAGCTGTTGCTGAAATTGGTGAAGAACCGGAACTGGCTTTTGTGCTAGCTGACATTTTTGGCTGGGATATTAATTTTATCCTTGATCTGCGCGTGGGTGACAATTTTCAGGTGTTAGTGGAAAAACGTTTCCGGGAAGGGCAACCTGCTGGTTACGGAAAAGTTCTGGCCGCTGAATTTGAGAATCAAAATGAAGTGTTTACGGCTATTCGTTTTAAGGAAGGGGACCAAAAAGTCTCCTTTTATAATCAGAAGGGTGAAAATATGCGTAAAGCCTTTCTTAAGGCGCCCCTCTCATTTACCCGAATCTCTTCCGGTTATTCGATGCGGCGGTTACACCCCATTACCAAGGTTTACAAACCTCATCCTGCAATTGATTATGCTGCTCCAACGGGGACTCCGGTTAAAGCTATTGGAGATGGTACGATTATTGGCAAGGGTTACGGTAAGGGGAACGGAAACTATCTTAAAATACGCCATAATAATGGCTATGTGAGCATGTATCTTCACCTGCGCGGGTTTGCTAAAAAAATAGCAAAAGGTCGGCGGGTCAACCAGGGACAAGTGATTGCTTATGTTGGCAGTACTGGAATGTCAACCGGCCCCCATCTTGATTTCCGTATGACCAGACATGGTAAGTCGATCAATCCACTCAAACTAAAGGCTCCGGCAGCAAAATCTATCAGTAAAGGGCACCTGACTGAATTTCAAACTCTGGCTGCTCCGTTGATAGCCCGTTTAGATGAAAGCCGTGCCAAAACTCATGTCGCAAAACTTGATCTGTTCCCAGCTTCTTCAATAACAAAATACTGAGTAAAGCAGAGGGAATAAAAAATTGTTGAAAAGTAATGGCGCTGCCAGGAGATTGTCATGCTGATGTTACAACAGCGTCAACAGATCGTAGATTATGGTTTGAAAATGATCCGATCTGGTTTGACCACCGGCAGTGGGGGGAATTTGAGTATCCTCTCTGCCAAGGATGATTTGATTGCCATAAGCCCCAGCGGCATTGATTATGCTGATGTTACTGTAGCGGATGTTGTTGTGGTTGATCGAACGGGACGAAGGGTTGAAGGTGAGCGTAAACCTTCCAGTGAATTGGGTTTTCATCTGGCTCTCTACACGGCACGAAGCGACATTGCGGCGGTGGTCCACACCCACTCGGTCTATGCGACAACGCTGGCCTGCCTCCATTGGGAACTCCCGGCCGTTCATTATTTGGTTGCCTTTTCGGGGGATAAAGTTCCTCTGGCTCCTTATGCTACCTTTGGCAGTGACGCATTAGCTGACAATATAATTGCCAGTATTGGTAATTATAATGCTGTGTTGCTGGCTAATCATGGCTTGGTGGCTGTTGGCAAGGATCTGAAAAGTGGCTTCAATGTGGCTGAGGAGATTGAGCTGGTTGCCAGAATCTATTATCAGGCCAAATCGCTCGGCCAACCTGTGCTGGTGAATGCTGAAGAGATGGCGCGGGTCACAGCTAAATTTGCAAGTTATGGTCAACAGGATTGATTGTTTAAATGAAAAGTCAGGAGATAGTGTGAATCAGCCGGCAAATGAAAATATCCCGAACAATAATCAGCAACAACCCTCAGTGATTGATCTTTCCAAGAAGGCGCGGCAGAAACTCCGATCCCGACAGTATGCCGAGGCACAAGAGCTGTTTCGTGCCGGACTTGAACGGGAACCGGAAAATCCTTATCTGTTGTCGGGGATGGGAGATGCTTGCCGCGAAACGGGCGATTTTTCTGAGGCTGAGAGCTGCTACCGTCTCCTCTTGGATGTGGATAAGAATAATCTATTTGCGCTTCGTGGTCTGGGTGATGTGTGCAAAAAATTAAATCGTCACCAGGAAGCAATTAAATTGTGGGACCGATACCTTATATTGAGACCACAGGATAAATTTGTTATGACCCGGATTGCTGACAGCTGCAAGGTTCTGCAGCAGTTTGAGCGGGCAGAACAGGCTTATCAACAAATTCTGAAAATTGCCCCGAGTGATCGCTTTGCTTTGACTGGTCTGGCTGATCTTCAGCATCGTCTGGGTAAAGATGAAGAGGCGATTGAAACGTACGAAAAAGTTCTCAAATTTGATAAGAATGAACTCCATATTCTTACCATCATCGGTAAACTCTGTTGGCGGATTTCCAATTTTGAACGGGCAGAAAGATATTTTAGCCGGGCACTTCTGGTTGATCCTAATAACCCCTATGCTCTTTACGGGCTTGGTAACTGTTATCGCTGGTACCGGCAATATGATAAGGCGCTTGAAATCTGGCAGAAAATCTTGCCCCATTCGGAGGGCACTCAAGCTCTTCATACCCGGATGGGAGATGCCTATTATCACCTTGGTCAGGTAACCGAGGCCGAAAACAGTTATCACAAATCACTTGAGTTTGGCGAAGATCTGTTTGCTACCGCCGCTCTGGTTTGTCTCTGTAGTGAGCGCAAGGACTGGAAAAATGGAGCCCATTTTTTCTGGCTGTTAGCAGATTCTGGCACAGATGCGCCAAACCAGATTGAGGTGCTGATAAAACGCTTTATCCGTTCCGGGCAGCGGCAATCCATGCTGGAACTGTTTCGCCATGTCTTGTCAGTTGGTGGCGATAACCAGGCGGTTTTGGTTGAGTTGGAAAATCAGCTCAAGCGGCTGGCTTAATCCAATCACCGGCAATGAATTACTTGGCTCATCTTTATTTTTCCGAACCAAATCCACTCGCCTGGTCGGGCTCGCTTATGGGGGATTTTGTCAAGGGGGCCGTCCCTGCAACATTTCCTGAAGAATTATCCAGACATTTGAAACTGCATCGTCATATCGATAGCTTAACCCAGCAGAGCGAGATATTTCAGACCAGTAGGCGGCGCTTGGATCCCCGCTTTCGCTACGCTCGGAGTGTCCTGGTTGATGTGTTTTATGATCACTTTCTGGCCTGTCGCTGGGAAGAGTATTCCAATCAACCACTTGCCGATTTTTCGCAAGATGTTTATCGTGGTTTACAATCCTGTTACGATCTGCTCAGTCCTGGGTTGCAGCAGCAATTGCCACGCATGATCGAGTATGACTGGCTGACTGCTTACCGTCAGCCAGATATTATTCAGAGAGTTCTACAGCGTCTGGAAGAGAGGCTTAAGCATAAAATTCCATTAGCCGCCGGGTTTTCGCAATTGGAACTGTGGCGTACTGATCTGGAAAATGATTTTGGCGATTTTATGACGGAAGCGCAGCAGGAAACAATCGCGTGGAAAAAAATCCATTGATATTGTTTATTCTTGGAGGGATTTAGATGAGTAAAACAGGTTGGGTCAGAATTATTCCTTTTGCCATTTTTATGCTTTTTATCGGGTTAAAGGAAGTCCTGGAGTGGGTGGTGGTCAAAGGATGGCTGGATTTGTCTGCTGAACAGATGCTGTACTTCTACCCGATCAAGACGCTGCTGGTCGTAGGTTTGTTAATCTACCTATGGGGACAGTATGACGAGTTGCACTTCGCTGATTTCAAAAACTATACTCACACCATAGTGAGTCTGCTGCTTGGTCTGCTGGTCTTTGCCCTGTGGATCAATATGGATTGGGGGTTTTTTACCTTCGGCGAAAGTAAAGGGTTCGATCCATTTTTGATCGACAATGCTAACACCCGTAATTTACTGATCTTTTCCCGTATCTTTGGTGCCGCGCTGGTGGTACCGATTATGGAAGAACTGTTCTGGCGTTCATTTATGTTACGCTATGTTATCACTGCTGATTTCACCACTGTACGGATTGGGACCTACACTCTCACCTCCTTTTTGATCTGCTCGGTTCTGTTTGGTCTTGAGCATAATTTACTGCTGGCAGGAATTATGGCAGGAGCTTGCTATAGTTTGCTCCTTTACTGGACTAAAAGTATTTATCAGTGCATCCTTGCTCATGCAGTGACCAATCTAGTGCTGGGGTTATATGTTTTACAGACCGGGTACTGGCAGTTCTGGTGATCAGTTAATAATAAAATCTGGTTATCCACTTGACTCAAGCTGCCCTGATTGGCCGGTTGTAAAATATAATCTGAATCCTCTTTTGCCACAGACACACGCGGTCAACTGCAGGACAAAAGCACAATCTTTTTTTTCGCACAGAGGCACAAAACCACGAAGATAAATAAAATTACGGTTCTATCCACCAAACAAAGGTGGATGTGACATAGTTTGACACACTGGTATGAGAACATAGCTCCAAAAGGAGGTATGTTCATGAATCTCAATCAGTTTCGCAATATG
>JAOZOH010000226.1 GCA_029933365.1 Desulfuromusa sp.
GGGGACAGAATTAAGTTCTGTCCCCAGTCAAAGTTTACTTTAAAGTTTTTTTACAATCAGAATTTAAAACCCGAACCGGGCTTTAGCGCCGTGGAGCTCAGCCAAAAACCGGGCTACAAGCTTTCCTTGCCACAAGTTCTTTTTGACGTTTCTTTTCCAGATAAAGTCTATCCTGTTCAAGGTGGCATTTTTTGTATTTCAGACCACTATCACACCAGCAAAGATCATTCCTTAGCGGCAATATCTCCGGAGGTACCGGCCCAAGTTCTTCCTTATCTTCATTCTTAAAAAAACGACTCAACAAACCCATACACATACTCCCCTATTCAAAAATCGGTAGACCAGAGGAAATATATAGAAAAGTCCTCAGTTAGACAAGAGAACTTTACAGCACAGGCTCTCACCTCAAATCATGTCATTTCATACTTAATATGATTTGCGATAAACCGTATGGTGACATTTTGGACAAGGTGGAATTTTTGCAGTTTTCTTCATATGGATAACTTCACCACAGTTTTTACAGGTCAAAGATCCCGGACTGGTAACTTCACCTGTTTTAAATTCTAAGTTTTGCTCCGATTTTTTCGCCCAATCATTTAAAGTTTCAGCGGTGCTCGACAATATTCTAGAAAAGATACTTTGCGCACCTACGCTAATCCGTTTAGGATCGACGGCTTCCTTCATATTTGTTTTGCCTTTACTGGTACTATCAACAACATGCTGGATATCCCGCTTTACAAAAGCTGATATTTTTTCTGCCTGTTCCCGGGTAAAGGTACCTGCAGAGGCTAAATCATCCCCTGCCCGCTTTAACGCTTCATCCAAAGTTTTACGCCCACTTCCTAGTAATTCCTCCGTTTGCGAAACAATTTTTTCGTACAAGCTGACATCGTCCTGATCATTATTTTGTTTGTTATTATCTGTCATGGCTCCGCTCCTTTAGATTGTGGAAGAAGAAAGAGACTTACAATGGAGAAAACTTCTTTCTCTAAGATTAACAGATTTTGTCTGAAAGTCATGTGGAGGTGGGTGAAAAAAAGATCAGCTATTTAACTTTTTCGCCGGGAATGCAACCAAGAATAAATCCAACCAGCAGACCAAAGAGAGTCCCTGACCAGAGACTGGATGTAGCACCTCAAGTGCTGCCGGCACATTGACCTAAGTATCCAAGTAATGCGCCCAACAAAGTTCCAGCAGATGTCATTACCAAAATTTTCAGAAATTGTTTTCTCATTTTACAAATAACTTACAGAAAGTTGAGAGAAGAGAGAAACTACGCTATAGTGTACATAGCAGGAAAGGAGGAATGCCTATCGAAGATGAAATAGTGCAGATGAGCAGGTTTTCCACCAATCCGGCACTGCGAGGTTCCGGATCATCCCCGTGAACAGGGAAGAAACGAAATAACGAAGGCTCGCGCAACAGTGGCGAGCCTTTCACTGTATATGGTCAATCGATTTTCCTCAGTTTTCACGAAACAAACCAAAAGCCAAATCAAGAAAACCCATAACAACCACAAATAAAACAACTATAAGGATCCCTCTCGCTAGCAGCTTTGCAACAAACTCTTTGATCGTTAGCGGTTTATTCTTATCTAAAAGAAAAGACCAGATCAAAGCCAGAATAACTGCAATGGAGATTCCGATGGTATAAATAGAGTAGAGATCGAGCAATTATTCTATTTCCTTCTCTTTTACGTCTGAAATGTTCAAACCAAGCAAATCTAAATGACACTTAGAAATTGCTGAATGTATTACATTTGTCCATTTTACCACTCGCCAGCCCGGTCTTAAACCATTTTACCCATTGTGCCGAGCTACCATGGGTAAATGATTCTTGGCTAGCGTAGCCTTGTGACTGTTTCTACAAAGCGTCATCACTTCAAACTTAAAAATTAATGCTATGGCTGAACATACAACTTCATACTGTGTATTTTGCCATGTTTCTCAGACATTGTAAAATAATGCTTTTATTGATTTTAGCTAATTGTAAAAAATTTCTCACGCCCGTTCGTTTCACTTACTCAAGCGTATAGATGCTGACCTTCCTGATCTGAAAAAGCGGTTTTATTGCCCATCACCTCAGGCATGGTCGCCAGCAGCCCATTGAAAACCTTATAAACCGCACTATTTTATTGTGATCTGGTGTGATTTTGGATTTAGCAATGACCCGATACTACGGAACGCTTCGGTAAGGATTCGTAAATCGATACAGATAAAACCATAAGCCCTCCAATTATTACCATCGATCCCGGAATCTCCTGCACCACCGCCCAGGCCATAAGTGTTGCGATCACTGGTTGAAGACAACTGATCAGGGCCACTGATTTTGCTGGTAATTGTTTTAGACTGTAAACCAGCAGGGTGTGGGCTCCTGCAGTACTGAATAGCCCCAGCAGAACAACCTTCAGAAAATCTACACTTCCCAGAGAAAGCACTCGGGGATAATCAACGAACAGAACTAGAATCACTCCGACCGTAACCACTTGATGGAACATCAGACTGTCGCTACTGAACTGAGGAAAGCGGTATTTCTGAAAAAGATTGCGCAAAGAAAACAATATAGCGGACAGGATGCCCCAGAGAACGCCCGCTGAGATGGATCCGATCGCTTCACTCTGTCCGTGCAAGACCATGATGGCCAGCCCGGTCAGGGTCATTATTCCGGCAATCAGATCACGTAAGTGCCAGCCCTGGCCAGTGAACAGTGGCTCAAGGATAATGGTCAGTATCGGAAAGCTGAACATCGACAGCATCCCGACGGCGACCGAGGAAACCTGCATCGCATGGAAGAAGGTGACCTAGTGAATTCCCAGCAGGATTCCGAGAGCGTAGACCCCAAGGTAAGATTTCAGGTCGCCTAAACGGAGGCTGCGCTTGCGAAAGATGCCGAACAGAGCAAGCCCAGCTGCGGCAACTACGCCCCGCAACTGAATGATTGAAACGGCATCAAGTGGAATCAGTTTCGCATACAGACCAGTCATCGCCAGCAGGAAAATGGACAGATAGAGAAACGGCATACCGAATCGGTGATGCGACTGGGGTTGATCATTCTCCAGCATAAGTCACCTTTCGAGTTATTCCGCCATCAACCACAAAATTCTGCCCGGAGATAAACCCGTCCTGTGAACCTAGTTCAGCAAACGTTTTTCCCCTTACCTCTGCATCAATATCCGCGACAACGACACGCATACCCTCAGAGATCAACCGTTGCGCAATTCCTTTACCAATCCCTTGTCCAGCACCGGTCACAAG
>JAOZOH010000227.1 GCA_029933365.1 Desulfuromusa sp.
TGTGTCCCGTCTGGTTGCCCTGTTCGGTCTTGGTGGTCTTTTTATTATCATATTTCTATCTCGTCGGTATGGAAGCATGATCCATTGTATTTCATATTGCCCCATAGGGCTTGTGGCAAATATTTTTGGTAAGATTTCACCCTTTCGTATGAAGATTGATAGCTCGTGTACCAGTTGCGGTAAATGCAGCATGGTCTGCCGTTATGACGCCCTGAAGCCTGTGAATATCAAACAGAAAAAACCTGGTTTGTCATGTACCCTCTGCGGCGATTGTATTGACTCATGCACAAATAATTATATCCATTACAGCTTTCCTGGATTATCTCCGCAGGCTGCCCGGACGTTGTTCATAGTCATTGTGGTTAGTTTTCATGCTGTCTCTATTGGTGTCGCCAGAATTTGATAATGGAATCGTATGTATTTAGAAACCTTGTAACTTGTTAAAATAATCGTCTGAATTTTGTCGTAATATCATTATAAAAGAGGTTAATGATGTCTAAAAAAACAATAATAATATCAATAACTTGTGTTGCAGTTGTTTCTGCGGTCGCTATGTTTTTTGGTCTCACTGGAACAGAGAGTAATGCCAGTGAGGAGGACAATAGACCGATCGAAAGTATATTGCAGAAAGCTAATATCCCGACTAATTTTAATCATGATAAACATATGGAACAATTTGAGTGTGATGTTTGCCACCATAGTAAGAATAGTGATGGTACTAAGGGCCCCTATATTGAGGGTGAAGAGCAGACATGTGTTACCTGCCATAATTCAACAGAGATGGCAGATAGCGTTATCAGGGGTACAGAACAACTCAATTCTTACCGGGGGGCTGCCCACACTCTTTGTGTTGGTTGCCACTATAAACTTTTAAGGGCTGCTAAGCCTGCCGGTCCAACTAAAAAAGGAAATGGGAAATGTATTGCCTGTCATCCCAGTCAAAAACAATATTGTCCAGTGAGAAAATTTCTCTAACAGATTAATTTCCCGTATCACTGTAGATAATAGCAATCGGTAGTAAATCTAATCGCAATGGAAAGATCATAATGAAAAATATACATTTTATTTTTGGTTCTTTGTCGGGAGCACTAGCTGTTGCTATGGGTGCATATGGCGCACATGCGGGAGCACAATTTCTTACCCCAGAAACAATGATTACTTACAGTAAGGCAGTGCGCTATAACGTCCAACATTCCTTGGTATTGCTTGTTGTGACTATAGCCATCAGTCAATGGCCCCATGTGGAAAAAATTCTCCATACTGCTGGTATCTTGTTCATTTCTGGGCTTGTCTTGTTTTCTGGTAGCCTTTATCTGCTCGCTTTGACCGGAGTTGATTTGGGATATATCACCCCACTTGGTGGCATTTGTTTTATCTGTGGTTGGCTCTGCCTTGCTCTGGCAGCCTGGAGAAATTCACGAAATTAAGATGTGTGTGGGGGAAAATGACCGTCTTAGCAGCTGTAGTAATATTCTAGACTGTGAAGATTTAACTGCATTTCTTATAGATTTGGTTATGTTTTTCACAAGAGAAATATGTTGGCTGCCAGATAGGGGACTTGGTAGAAATTTATTCAGCAACTTAGGGTTAATGCCCCGCAGTTTATTGCGCGACTTAGTTAAGGTTACAGGCTGTTGATACCTCGCAGCTTGCTGCGAGGTAGTTTATTCTGGTTATAGACGACGCTCCAGTAGGCAGTGAGTGTGGATTTTTCAGATATATACTTTATTAAACTGGTCTTTAGTGGTCAGCTATGGACGAAGATTTCGATAAATGAGTTTGTTGTAGCCGGTTTCAGCTTAATTTTAGTGCATAACCGGATTCGTTTATGCGTAGTTGGGAGAGCTTGCTGTGAAAATAAAAATAATTGAACATCATCAGACTTTAAGGGAAAAGATTCTTGAGTCAATTCGCGATGCCATTCTTAAGGGAGTCCTTAAGCCTGGGGAAAGGGTGGCTGAACCTGAACTCGCGGAACGTTTTGGTATCAGCCGGACGCCGATTCGAGAAGCTTTTCGTCAGCTGGAATCCGAAGGTTATCTGACGACTATACCGCGTAAGGGTGCAGTTGTCGCGGCACTGTCGGAGCGGGATCTACAAGAGTTTTATGCAGTGAAAAGTACTCTTGAAGGTTATGCTGCAAAGTTGGCAGCAAAGAACTTAACGGACAGAGAGTTGACAAAGTTGGAATCAATCAATGGGCGGCTCAAGCAGCTTGCAAGTGATGGTGATGTAAAATCATTCTACAAAACTCATAATGAATTTCACGAAATATTTCTCAAGGCAGCTGACAATAGTAGGCTGCATGAATTAATCACTCATCTGGGAAGAAAGTTCAGCCGAATGCGGATGGTATCACTTTCGGTTACTGGACGGATGGCGATTTCAGTTGATGATCATGATAAGTTGATTGATGTGTTGCGCAATCGCGATGGCCAAGCGGCTGAAGCGTTGGTAAAAAAGACCGCCATTATTGGCGGATCGGTTTCGCTCGAAAGTGTGGGTTCTTGCGGTGAGATCTGACCAGTAATCTTTTCTTAGTGTAAAAATGGGTGCCTGTTGATTTTTACAAGTTTTATTTTTATCTAAAGTTATATGTCTTATCCCGTGCTTTTAAGGCCATTGGGAATGTCATCAAGTAATTATTTGGTTCCGGGAATAAATATTCTCTGGATTACGAGTACACCGATTTTTGGAAAAGTGTTTGCGAGATTATCTGTGGTCGTTTTGCCAGAAACAGTATCCGAACATTATTTAGTGTAGTGCATAAATTATGTAGTGCAAAATCAGAAAACAAATTGCTCAGGAGGAGAAAAAGATGAACTTATTTGATCAAGCTGTTTTGTTGGCTACCGGGCTGGTTGCTATTTACATGATATGGTTCTTACTTGGAAAACAAAAAGATAGTACAACAGCGCATGTTTCAAATTATTATTACATAGTGTCTTTTGCAGTACTTCTTGTTTCGGGGTTACTTTTAATAGCATTTGGCTGGAATATTTTAGGCCTTTTAGGTGGTGGAAGTGCAGCCAGTAAATTCGTTGCAGTTGTAGCAACACTCATCCCATTTTCATTGGCCGTTGGCTTAGTTCAACGATTTTATCCCAAGGTAGCGACACCATACCTGGTTATATTATTGGTTGGTTTGCTGCTAATTGGAGGTTCTAAGTTTTTGGCTCTGCCAACATTAGCAAAGATTGTTTACCCTGTTTTTCATTCCTTTGCAGGTTTAAC
>JAOZOH010000228.1 GCA_029933365.1 Desulfuromusa sp.
TCCGCACCGGAACAGTTAGTGGTAAAGTTTCTGGCCCATAGGCATTCTGTAACTGCATCTGCCCATAACGAATTTCTGTACCCGTAGGTAAAAAATTGCGGGGCAAATCTGTTGCTATAATTCCATCACTATCGGTCACACTATTGACCGGGAGTTGAATATCACTGGCGAAAGGTGCAACCAGTGCATTGGCTTCCCGGGTGTAGGTAAACTGGTCGACACCCAGAGTGAAATCAAGAGTACCATCATCATTGGCATGCAAAACGGAGATGGCAGGAACCCAGGTCAAGTTCAGCAGGGTTGATCCATCCGCACCAAAATGACTGGCATCACTCGTGACTGCCGGCATACTGATCTGAGTTACAGGATCAGTCAGCGTAACAAAGTCATCACGGTAGTTAACGGTTGTATTTCCGGCACTGCCAACCGCAGTTATCAACAGTTCGGGGAAATTGGGGGAGCTATAGCTGAAAGATTGACCCGAATAGGTGAAACCAGTGCAACCATCCTGTAGCACACCATTATTGGTTATCGAGGTCACAAAATGATCCGGGGTAAAGCGGCCAATGTTTGCAGAAATTGCCGCCGGCAATGCTGAACCAAAATAATTGGGGGGAGTTGCAGTAAAAGTATAAACTCCAACCTCTGAAACGGTCTGATTGGCAATGACGTGTTCACCACTGTCTGCAGCTAAAATATCGATTGATGACACTCCAATATTGCCAGCACTCACCCCCGCGGTTGAAGGGGCAATCAGATTATGGGTGATCGGAATCGAACCAAGTTGAAAATTGTGGGTGATCGGATTCCCGCTACAGAAATCTGTATCACCAGATGATTCCCAGCAAACTCCTTTGATTTTAAGATTAAAGCTTTCATCAACTTTTCTGAATGCAGAGCAAGCGCCATTTTCGGAAGCACAATCGGTACTTGCATCATCAGAATAGACACAGAGCCCGACTGGACGAGTAATAAAACTGTCAGAACCCAACATCACCAACCCGGCTTCTTCGGTACCGATACCATCATAGCGGGCATTCAGCTGAATTTGACCGGCATCCGGGTAATTGATAGTAAAATTAGCAGTAGCGGTGGCATCAAAATTTAATGAGATTCCGGTTCCTGGACTACCTGTCGCGATAGCCGTGCCACTCAAAGAAACCTGTTCTGTTCCCGTCACCGGATTGGCATAACTGCTCCAGAAATTCACCGGCTTATTGGTACTGGCAAAACCGCCATCGGCAACACAGATATGTGAAGTCTCATCAGTCCGGACTGCCTGGATTGAAATATTTGCCGAAGTCTGACAGGAGGTTAAATCGGGCACATCAAAAACAAATCCGGAATCGTAAAAATCGATATTACAATCACCTTCGACTCCGGCAGCAAAACACTTAAAAACATTTGTAGGAACAGGGTTGGGATTGGTCAGACCCAAAGTCAATGGGCCCGTCATGGTCTGCCCTAACTGAATAGTCTGATGACCGGTAAACGTCTGAGTATCTCCACTAATCCAAACTGGAGGATTCGAAGTTGCGGGTGTCATTGTCACTGTCACCGGAGCAGTAGACTCATGACTACAAGTAGCATCGGCACAGGCTCGAAGAGTAATATCAGAATGCTGACAGGTCAGCCCAACACCGGTATGTTCAATGCGGATATGATCGACAGAATTACATATTTGGCACCCTGAACGAGTTTCAGCATAAAGAGCATTAACCTCTGCAGAAGAAAGAGCCTCAGGGATAATCCTTATTTCATCTAGCAGCCCTTTATAAACTTTCAACTCAGAAGGTCCCGTATAAAGATTTCCTATGTATAAATTTGAATGGTAGTCAGGGATTGTTGTAGAAGATTCTGCTGCGGTTTTGTCAAGGACACCATTAATGTATAGTTTTGCTCTTTGGTTTACTGGAAGACTTCCATCAAAAACGACGGCAAAATGAGTCCAGCTATCTTCTGTGATAACAGTATTAGACGCGAAACGATTGTTTGTTGTATCAAGGTCAACATAGATCCGACCGTCCCCTCTCGCACTATAGAAGAAAATACCATAGGCGACCTCCGATGAGTATGTGTTCCTTTTAGACACAATCCCTCGGGCATTTCCAGTCGGGGGTGGAACTCTAATGTCCTTAGGATTAATCCAACCGGCAATTGTTAGCTGTCCGGTGTTGTCAAAAAGATCCGAATCATCAATTGCGATGTAGTCATCAATACCATCAAAATCAGCACCATTACATATTTTTCCAAGTCCTATAGAAAGTGGTCCATTAATCACACTTCCATCAAAACCATTTCCACTATCGTCAATCACAAAATTCGTCTCTGAACAAAGGTCAAAATGATATTCTGCTGCAGGGCGGACACATATATGGGTAACATTCTGCATTGCAGCAATTTCTGTTTCTGTCAATGCTCCTTCATGAACCCTGACTTCATCAATATTTCCTTCAAAATGGAAATTGCGACTGGATTCTCCCGAAGAATTATTTTCCCCTCCTATTGAGGCATCGCCGACATCATACCCCCATGACCCAGTATAGGTAACAGAGATCGAGGCCAGCTGATTACCGGCTTGATTGTAAACATAGATACTTTTTCTATGGTTAGTGATGTCAGCAACAGCAGCAACAAAGTACCAAGTGCTATTTTCTATGACACGAGGAGTATCAAGGCTTACAGGTCGGGTACTTCGCGAGAAGAACCTGAGTCGACCGGTTCCACCATCACCCAGGCTAAAACCGAAGCCATGAATGTTATTGGGATCATCAATCAATATTCTCTGGCCAGAACGGGTATTATCCGTCGTTCTAATCCACGCGGTAATCGTATAATCAGTTGTTAAATCAGGGTAGGACGAAGGGAGAGCAACATAATCGTCTTCACCGTCAAAGACACCGTAGTAACAAGTTCCAGGACTACCAAGAATTGCCGGAGAAACAGCTTCAGTCATTGAACCATTTGTTGCTGTCGCATGATAACCATTTCCACCGCTATCTTTCACTTCGTCCGCAGTTCCGATCCAGGCGGCCTCATCAAAATGGTAATTAACCTCCGCAGCAACAGCACCCTCAGAAAAACAAAGCATATTGGCAAGGACAACTCCACCAAAAAAAAGAGACATCCTCACATAATCAGAAACTTTCTTAGTGAAAGATATCGTCATGGAAATCCAACCTTCATCTCAGCCCGGCGGGAAACAAAATCAGGAGAGCCA
>JAOZOH010000229.1 GCA_029933365.1 Desulfuromusa sp.
AAAAGTGTCTCAAAAAAGATCAATGATATCAAGCAGTTACAAAACACCCGTCTCCCTGTAAGTACTTGTTATTATTAATCTTTTCAAATTCTCTATTTCCTGGTCATGACTGTCCGTAGGATAATTTCAGGTAAATTCCGCAAAGGGCAAAAGCAAGCCCTGAAAAAGCGTGAAACTTTAGCTATTCATAAAAAGCGTCTTTAATAAATCCTCATGATAAACTGAAACAAAACTATTTTATCAAGACAAATCTTAATTCCTTGCCAGCTGTTTATGGGGAACCAACACCCACCATCTTTTGTAAAAACCGCAAAACATCTACTGCATGGTTGCTGTAATTGAATTTTTTTTTCGCAATATTTACCGCCTCCATGCTCATCCGCTCAAACATCCCAGATTCTGTACATAGTGTTTCAATCCGATCAGCCAAAATTGATGGGTCTACAATTTTAGGTGCTTCTATACAATCATCAACCGGATTATACACCAGTCGGGGTAAATTTTCAGTTTCGCCACCAAAACAAACATATTGCTCTACCGGCAGCGAGGGAGAAATACAAAACCCCGTACTTCCGTCTTCAACAACTTCCGGAATTCCATCAACCTTCGCTGCAACCACTGGGCAACCGTGCGCCATAGCCTCCGCACAAACCAATCCAAAAGGTTCACGAATGGAAGGACAGACAAAGCAATCAATGGCGGAAAAAAAATCTGTCATATTATCAACAAACCCCAAAAATTTTACTTCATTTTCAAGCTTCAACTCGCTGGATAATCTTTGCAAATCGGTATAACTTTCTCCGTTGCCCGCAAGCCACAATTCACACAAAATACCTTTCAGTTTCAATTTATTAACTGCATGAATAGCTAAAGCAATTCCTTTAACTGAAACAAGTCTCCCCGCACATCCAAGTCGAAATGGCCTATTAATATTAAGTTTTTTACTAGCAACAACAGCGGGAACACAACTAGGTCTTATCGCGTTAAGACATACTTTGATTTTTTCCCTTTTATCAATGTCCCATTTCAATTCCACAATTCTACGGGCAGCAAACGAATTACAAATAATAGCATCAACATTATTCAAAAATTTATGCATATATTTCCAGTCGTTTTCAATCCACGAAATACCATGCTCATAAAAAATGATTTTAATCGTCCTTCTCATATTTCCTGTATCAATAAATTTTGGCTTGCTCCATAGCAAAAGGACGTCGGGTTTAATTTTTTCAAGCATTCTCTGCAGCAAACGGTCTCTTAATATTGGCAGCCATTTGGGAATTTTCATTCCTTTATAATAATGAAGAGTATGGATTGAAGTAGATCCCTGTTGAATATTGTCCAACAATACTGGCGCTATATCTTTTTTGGCCAGGATCGTGTGATGCTTTACATCAATATCCGGAAATGGGAAATTTATGAATTCACTATAAAGACGCTCAATACCACCCACGTTTCGCAAACTGACTAAATGCGCAATTTTAAGGGAAGATTTTTTCATCTTTTTCCTTTTGGCAACCTTTTCAATCAAACTTCCTCTATTCAAACAGGATATGGTAAACTATACCTTCTACGGGTGACAAGCCAGTTTATGGTATAACGATGCATAGCGATCCAGAATTTGCTCTAATCCCATTGTTTCCTTTACCAATTGGCAGGCATTTCCACCAAGCGTTGTTCTTTGTTCGGCATCACCCAGAACAATTGATATTTTTGCCGCCAGCATATCAGCGTCTCGTTGAACCAGTAGATAATGCCTGCCCGGCACACCAAACGCTTTCGGCAGACCTGTAAACGGGGTAAGAATAACCGGCAAACCGGAAGCCATGGCCTCCAAAACTACGTTGCCCATGCCTTCCTTTTTGGACACAAATACAAAAACATCTGCAACCTTCAAATATTCTTCAACATTTTCTACCGATCCAGTAAAATGCACCCGTTCAGCAGCACCGGAGTCCTTCACCAAGTTTTCCAATATGCAAGAGAATTCCTTCAAAGCAGGATCCAATTGGTCATGACGAGGACCAACAATAAACAAATGAGCCCGGGGATGACGAGTGGACACTTTTCCCCATGCCTTCAGCAACAAATCCACCCCTTTTCGGGGATGAACCGCGCCAACAGTAACAATAAGCTGATCATCATGCTTCATCCCCAGAGAAGTTCTCAATCTTCGTCGTTCAGCAATATTCGCCGGACTGAATCGTTCCAGATCAACACCGTTGGGAATCACTTCCAATCGACATGAAGACGTATAATCAGCAACCATATCCTTCGTTACTTCACTGCTGACTATAAGGCAATTTAATTGCTGATAAAGTTGTCGAATCAACCATCGATGAGTTATTCGAGAAAAGTGGTTTTCTGGCTCCCGCGGCGGTAGCGTGTAGGCAAACACTCTAGCAATACCCAACATTTTCAACCATATCAGCCAGGGAATTGAACGTGGTGGCAAAGGAGTAAGAAGTTGAATGACATCCGGTTTCTGTCCACTCCGGCGGCATAACTCAAGCAGTTTCTGATTAAAAATAATGGTTCGATGCCATCCGGTTTCATCAGGAAGACGAACCTGATAAACGGGTATCCCATTCACCGGATCCAGCGGAATATTTTCCCCCTCACGATACCGATACCAATCCTGACAACGATCTGAATCTGTAATCTTTTTCGCCTTTGGAGTTCCTGTAACAACAGTAATGTCAATATCTCTCTGGAGCAGGCCAGGGAGGTAGCGCCAAAAGCGCAATTCGGCACCCCCACGGGGAGGGTAAATAATTGGCGATGCAAGATAAAGATGTATTTTCTCCCGGGAAACAGCCATAAAATTCCAATATTTATTCTCTTAATAAAAAAGCAGTAAAAACTAACTCTAGCTTCATAAATTTCCTGGCATTTCAAACTATTGAAAGATCCGACAAGATGTACATTCACGCAACATCTATGTTTACAAGGATATTGCCATAAGCTTTTTTTAACGATTTATCTTGCCAGTTTTATCTACTATAGTAAAAATATACTTGGAAACCTGTTCCACCCGCACGTTTTGAAAACGATTCAAAAGTTCTCCCAACCGCTCAACCCGCGCTTGTATTTCATCGGCGGTGACGCCGGGAAATCGATGTCGATGATAGGCAAAATTATTCCGGTGCCCCGGACGGCGCATGTTTATCTTCTTGCTGATCGTGCGCACCCGGTTGTGCAGCC
>JAOZOH010000016.1 GCA_029933365.1 Desulfuromusa sp.
TGCTGGTTGATTCAGACCTACGCTTCAGACTCATCTTCGGATTGGAATAGACTGTTTTGCAGATGAACATAGATATTTCTGCACTGGATTCACTCTTGTAATGTTGTACACGAGGGATTTTGAGATTTTCAGCCTGTCGCTTCGAGAAAATTAACACAGCGTTGCAGGACATCGTGCTGCTGTGGATTTTCGGTTGTGGTCAACACATGGGGAACTTCGTCGCCATAACAGTGAAACTGCTTTTTCTGGCCACCAAGTTGTTGGTAGATTTTTTCCGCAGTTCCTGGTGCTATGGTCGCATCGCCTGTTGAGGTAAGAATTAAGCTTGGCGTGGTTATTAAACTCAATTTTCCACGCAGTTGCCGGGACAATCTGTTGATCTGGGCAATTCCCTTAAGGGGTCGTTGCTGATAATAAAAGGGCTGCTCTGCAGTAGAAATATCTTTTTCTTGATAAGGAATCAAATGGCTCAAAAGTCCAGCAAATGGAGCGAGAAAGTGATCTAACTGCAAAAAAGGTGAGAGTAAAATCAGTTTTTCCAAGTGTTGTTGCAGTGCCAACTTTAACGCGATTAAAGCTCCGGTACTTAATCCTGCCGCACTGGTTGCAAACCCCATTTTGACGAGGGATTGATAGCCGTGTTCAACGGTTGCCAGCCACTCTTCAGCTTTGCGGGTCGCAAGATCTTCTGGACTGGTACCGTGGCCGGGTAGGCGGGCTCCGTAAACAGTAAAGTCATGTCGTTGCAGTATTTTCCCAAGCGGCAGCATCTCTCTGGGGCTGGCGCCGAAACCGTGAATCAACACGATAGCTTGTCCGTTTGGATTTTTTGCGGATAAGAAGAAAGGAAGATTCTCGGGGTGTGACACCCCTTCGTCGTGAGATAGCTCTATTTCTTGTTCAAACCATTGCATGATGGTCTCGCAGAAAAAAATTAGATGGTTAAGCAAAAATTTCGTCCTACAAGGCGTAGTAGTTTTTCAAGGGTGAAGGCATACATGTTGTATGTCGAGGTCTTGAAAAACCACTGCAACGCAGTATGGCGGACTTTTTGCGACGCCATCATTGCATCAGTTATGAAGCCTCTGCACCAACAGAAAAGGCCCCTCATTGAGGAGCCTTTTCTGTTGGGAAAAATGGTCATATTTATTTGGGGTAACCAAGGCGAGTTGAAAGTTCCGCAGATGCTTTCAGAACCAAGGGGACCAATTCACTTTCTGTCCGTGCATTGCTGACTCGCATAGTTGGGCCTGAAATGCTGATAGCACCGACAATTCGACGCGTATAATCGCGTATTGGTGCCGCAATACAACGGACACCCAGATCAAGTTCTTCGTCATCAAAGGCATACCCCTGTTCGCGAACTTTATTCATCTCCGCAGCTATTTCTTCTGGCGTGGTGATTGTGGTTGGGGTGTGGGGAACAATTTTCATATTAGCTAATGAAGATTCCAGTTCCTCATCTGTCATATAGGCCATATGAACTTTTCCGGAAGCAGTACAATAAGCAGGCAGCCGCGAGCCAACTCTTGAAACAACTCGAACCGTCAGATTGGTTTCAACTACATCCAGGTAAACAATATGGTCTTCTTTATAGATAGCAACGTAGGCAGTTTCGTTACTCTCCTCTACAATCTGTTCCAAAATTGGCTTTGCTTGACGCAGCAGACCCATCTGTTTAATGAATGTTTGCCCAAGCTCCAAAGCTTTAAGGCCTAAACGATAGTTTTCAGTTGCTTTGTTCTGCTCAATATAACCACGTGATTCCAGTGTTGCAAGCAACCTGAAAACGTTGTTTTTATGAAGCTTGAGGCGTTTGCTTAACTCAGTAACACCAAGCTCATCAATGTCACCATGAAATTGCTCGAGCAGATCAAGGGCGTGAGAAACTGCTTGAATGATATATTCTGACTTATCTTTTTTGACCATGGTTTCTGTACCCTTCTTGTGTTTTTTTTATATATAAAGCATTCATGATATCTTTGAGAAGAGGTTCTGTCAAGCAATATGGTTGTTATTTAGGCAGAGATTTCTCTTCTTTTTGAAATTATAGAATGGTGTTCTATTGTTGTCAAATGAAGTTGTTCTATTTTTTCATTTTACGATTGGATTGGTGTGTGTTTTTTGAAGAAAATGGGATTTCGTGGGTCAGACTATCTTCTAAGCCTCTTTAATTAATTCTCGCAAGACACTGGTGGCATAGCTCCCTTTGGGCAAGGCGAAGCTGAGGGTTAAATAATGATCATCTGAAGCTGTGATTTCAGGTTCACCCAAGGGTACCCTGAGTGAACGACGTTCTCCTGTCATTGTCAGTCCCTGAGTGAGTTTCCAACTGTCGAGAGTTAAACCGCTTTTTCCCAGGAGCGCCACCTCTGCTTGTCCGGTTTCTTCTGTGGCGAGCATGACTTTGCTGCCATACAGGGGAGCGGAGGGGCTGATTTCAAAACTATCGACCCGGGGTTGCTCTGCCACTGCCTGCTCAACTCTGAAGCAGGCTCCGTTGGCATGCTTGACGGCTATATCACCATCGGTAAGCTGATCAAGGGTGGATAACCGTTGCATGAGTAGCTGATTAAAGAAGTGTGATTGAGCCGCAGAAAGAAATAGTCGTAACAGGTTTTTTGGTAATGAAAATACCGCTGCTTGGTGTGATCTCCCATCAATCAAGATTTGCAGTAAGCGCCGCTCGTCCCGCATTCTCTTTGGTAAACTGTCGATGGCAAGCTGTACTTCTCCCTGGCGATAGTGCTGTGCTGCTTTTTTCCACTCTGGGTTATGGATCACTTGTGGATCACCAATAAATTCTCTAGAGAAAGCGCTAAAGTCTTTTTGTATCAGCAGTAGTCCAAGTTTTGCCGAATTGCCTAAAATTCCGTAGCGTTGTTCACCAAATAGATTGGGTACGCCACGTTTCTGTAGCTCTGTCAGGATTGCTTCCGCGCGTGATCGGGCGTTTGGCCCTATTTCACGGAGGGTGATGGTGAAACGATTTCCAGCCAAATGACCAAGGCGAAGTTTATTGGTATGACGATCTATTCTTAGTATTTTAGCGTTATGGAAGTTCAGTTTTTTGACTTGATCAAATTTATTGAAGGGGATAGATATCATTTGTCGGGTCAAAGCACGGGCGTCCTTTAATCCGGCATAACCAAGATCGCGTTCTTTTAACTTTAACCCCCGACCCAGTTGAGTGAGTAAATCGCGAGAGGTGATTCCCGATTTTTCAATCCAGAGGTAAAGGTGTTCACCTTCACTGGAGCAAGGATAAAGGGGGATCTCTTCGACCTGAAAATCCTCTGGAGTTTGTTTGTATATTCCACCAATACCGGGTAAATTTTCTGTCAGCCAGTTCAAGCTGTCTCCCTTGCCCAGCGGAGTCTGAACCCCTTGCTTAACTTTGGTGGCTCAATCTGGAGACCGGATTTTTTGTGGTAGCGGCACAGGTAGATCGGCTGACCCAAGTCGAGAAAACGTTGCATATATTTTGAGATCGGGTAGTTCTCAAGGTTATGGGTATAGGGTGTCGGTGCAAGATTTTCAAACCGCTCATCCCGGTATAGAAGTTCTGCCGCCGTTTCACCGTAATCAACAAAATCGGTACAGAAGTTCAGGTTGCCTTTATCCTGTAAGCAATAAAGTGCGAGGTCAAGAAAGTCCTGATTGAGTAATCTCCGCTTGCGTTGCCTTTTTTTTGGCCAGGGATCAGGGCAGTTGATATAGATTGCCCGCAAGCTACCTTCTCCTAAATAGTGATGCATCAGATAGCGCGCTTCTATCCGCATCATCAGAATATTGGTCAGGCCAGAACGCTCAATTCGGCTGCAGGTTTGACGGCAGCCCTGGTTGAATATGTCGATGGCAATGTAGTTTCGCTCTGGATGACGTGCCGCAATCTGCACAATAAAATCGCCAATTCCACACCCAATTTCGAGTTCCAGAGGATTGTGGTTGCCAAACAGTTTAGCGAAATTACTGGCATTTTTTAATTGTGCTTCAGAAATAAATATTGGAGAAGTGATCAGGGTCATTCGTTGGGACATTTTTTCTTCTTTTTTATTGGAATCAGGTTTAACGAAGGTTGTAGAGATAATTGCTGATGCGTTGTAGGTCTTCTTTTGGCAGTGAGCTGTAGTTGGGCATAAAGCCCTTTGTCCGGGTTGCTGTGTCAGCGGTCAATAGTGATTCAATCTGAGTTGCTGTCAAGCGACTTCCTATCTGAGTAAGGTCCGCTGCCAGAGAACCGCCATCACCATGTATCATGTGGCAACCTTTACAACCGAGCACCTGGATGAGTTCCAGTTCCGGATCGATTTTTGGAGCGTCGTTCGCAGCAATTGCCGCCATGGGAGAAATTCCACATAGGAGTACCATCAAGAATATTGTTGCTGTTGTTTTCATCCGCTTGAACATACCTGTAGTCTCCGCTTATTGCAATAAATTCTCCCGAGGAGATTGTTGGCAAAATGGTTGCAATCGAGTGAGCTGAGGATTAATCTGAGCATGAACGGGAGAACAGGGATAAAAATTATGCAGATACCGATTTCAAATCGTGCCAAGCTGGTCGAGCCTTTTCTGGCCATGGAGTTGATGGAGCGTGCTAAACAGTTGGAGGCTGAAGGGCGGGATATTATTTATCTCTGTCTGGGAGAGCCTGATTTTAATACCCCTCCAGCCATTCTTGCAGCAACGGGGCAGGCTCTGGCCGAAGGAGCGACTTCCTATACCCATTCACTTGGTCTGCTGGAACTCCGCCAGGAAATCTGCCGCCATTACCTTGACTATTATGGGGTCAAAATTGTTCCAGATCAGGTGATCGTTTCTTCTGGTACCAGCCCACTGATGTTGCTCCTTTTTTCCACCCTTCTGGATGAAGGTGACGAACTTATTCTCACTGATCCCGGTTATGCTTGCTATCCGGGATTCGTCAAGTTTTCCGGGGGGAAACCGGTTCTCTTGCAAGCTGATGCAGAAAATGGTTTTCAACCTCGCCCTGATCAGGTTAAGGCGTTAATAACCGAGAAAACCCGTGGTTTATTAATCAATTCTCCCTCTAATCCTGCAGGGTCAGTGTTGTCCAGCCAGGATATGCAGGCACTGGCTGCCCTGCCCATCCCGATCATCTCTGACGAGATTTACCACGGGTTAACGTACCAGGGGGATGAACGCTGTATTCTGGAATTCACTCAAGATGCTTTTGTTTTGGGCGGATTTTCAAAAGCGTATGCAATGACCGGTTGGCGTTTGGGGTATTTGATTGCACCGCTTTCCTGTATGCGAACCCTGCAAACCTTGCATCAGAATTTTATGATCTGTGCCAACCATTTTGTCCAGCGTGGTGGGATTGCCGCCTTGCAACAATGCCAGGATGACGTTGCAGAGATGCGGGATATTTATGATAAACGCCGCAAAGAGCTAGTGGCACGTTTACGTGATCTTGGATTTGGCGTGCATTTTGAACCTAAAGGGGCATTTTATGTTCTTGCTGATGCGCGACATATTGATGCAAACTCACAAAGGCTGGCTCTTGATATCCTTGAGAAAACCGGAGTTGCTATAACTCCAGGTATTGATTTTGGACAAGGAGCAGAGGGATTTTTGCGTTTTTCCTATACCCGCCCGTTCGATGAAATTGTGACCGCATTGGAAAGGATCGAAGTTTATTTACGCCAGCGGGGGTAGTGTTGAGGACAACAAGGCTGAAGGGGGTTAGATTTTTAGGTTTAAGGCCTTCAGCCGACAGCCTTCAGTCTAAATTTCTATCCATAGTTTTCCTTTTTAAGGAGTTTTTATGCTTATTGTAATGCACCATCATGCCACCAAAGAACAGGTTGACGATATTATTGCTGCAGTTGTGGCGATGGGTCTGACTGCTGAACCGATCCCTGGAAGTTTAAGAACAGCTATCGGTGTTCTTGGTAATCAGGGTTATGTTGATGACTCAACTATCCGTACCCTGCCGGGTGTGCGTGAAACCATTCATGTCAGCAAGCCTTACAAAATAGCATCACGTGATTTTCACCCGGTTCCTTCGGTGATTGATGTCGCCGGGGTTAAATTTGGTGATGGTCAGAAACCGGTGATTATTGCTGGACCTTGCTCAATTGAAACCGAAGAGCAGATGATGTCTGCGGCAGAACAGGTGCAAGCAGGTGGTGGTCAAATGTTGCGCGGGGGAGCTTTTAAACCGCGAACCGGCCCCCATTCTTTTCAGGGGCTTGGTGTTGAGGGTTTAAAATATCTGCAACAGGCTGGCAAGGAATATAACTTGCCGGTTGTGACCGAAGTGATGCGGATAGAGCAGCTGGATACCATATGCCGGTACGCGGATATGTTGCAGATTGGTGCTCGTAACATGCAGAATTTTGATCTGCTCAAAGAAGTTGGCAAAACCAACCATCCAGTTTTATTGAAGCGTGGCATGAGTGCGACAATTGAAGAATTTTTAGCGGCGGCAGAGTATATTCTGGCTGAAGGAAATCGTAATATTGTCCTCTGCGAGCGGGGAATTCGTACCTTTGAAAAAGCGACCCGTAATACGCTGGATCTGTCCGTTGTGCCGTTGATTCGGGAAATGAGCCATTTGCCGATCATTGTTGACCCCAGTCATGCAACGGGCAAGCGGATGCTGGTGCCAGTCATGACCAAAGCCGCCCTGGTTGCCGGTGCCCATGGGGTGATGATGGAGGTTCATCCCAACCCTGCTAAGGCGCTCTGCGATGGTGCACAAAGCCTGTCGGGGGAGCACTTTGCTGAGCTGATGAAGGAAATAAATCATTTGTTGGAATTTCTTGGCTATCAGGGATGATGATATATTTCTGAACCTGAATACGGGTTAAGCAACCATAGAGACGTGGAGTTGCGACCTCACTCGCCACTTTGCTCTTAATCAGGGTACACGTAACGAGTACAGGTCCCGAATGGCGCTAGTTTGAGGGTAGATACCAGCAAAACCGGAACTGTCCCCGCATGGGGGCTGTCCCTGGCTTTTGCGACAAGAACCCTGTATTTTCATAGTCCGTAAACATCTGGGACAGCCCCCGATGGAGCTGGGGACAGTCCCGAGTTTACTCCGTTATCGCCTTTGGCAACGGCGGATTTCCTACGCTTCACAGCTGTTTTGAAAATAAGCGAAGCAAAAACTCGGGCGCTGCCCTCAAACATTTGCCGCTCTTATTTTCAAGTCAGCTGCTTCTCTTGGGTTTGGGTTTTCCAGGATTTGATGGTTCAGAAACAAAGTCAAACCCCCTTTTTTTAATCCAAGCCGTGAATTGAACCGTCTTTCTGTAAGTGCCACCGCTCAGCACTTGGATGTTTTGGCAGCCCCGGCATGCGCAGGATATCCCCGGTGAGAACCACCAGAAATCCAGCCCCGGAATTGATCTGGATGCCACGCACGGTGATGTTGAAATGGCGTGGACGACCAAGGAGGTTGGGATCGTCTGATAGCGATCCAGGCGCTTTGGCAATACAGACCGGCAGCTGGTTGAAGCCTAGCTGCTGTACTTGACGCAAATCTTTAGCTGCATGCTTGGTAAAAGCGACATCATCAGCGCCGTACATCTCCCTGCAGATGATCCGCACTTTTTCTTCGACCGGCAAATCAAGAGGGTAGAGGGGGCGGTAAGGCTGACTCTGGTTCGCGGCCTGCATGACCTGCTCGGCCAGTTCAATCGCTCCTTCGCCGCCGCTGGCATAATGATCGCAAAGGGCGAAGGGAGTGTTCAGCTCCTGACAGCGTGATTTAATTAACGCTAGTTCTTCAGTGTTGTCGCAGGAAAAACGGTTGAGGGCGACCACCGGCTGCTTGTTGAACTTGCGTACGCTCTCGATATGTTTGTCGAGATTCGCCAACCCTTTGCGTAGCGCCGATAAATCCTTTTCACCAAGTTTTTCCTTTATCTGACCGCCATGTAATTTCAGCGCCCTGGTGGTGGTCACCAATACCACCACCTGCGGATCAAGGCCACCAAGCCGACATTTGATATCGAAGAACTTTTCTGCTCCCAAATCAAAGCCGAAACCGGCCTCAGTAACCACCCAGTCGGCATGATGCTGAGCCATTCTGGTTGCGATTAGACTGTTGCATCCATGGGCGATATTGGCAAAGGGGCCGCCGTGCACCAATGTTGGCACCCCTTCCAGACTTTGTACCAGATTGGGATGAATGGCATCACGCAGCAGGGAGAGCATGGCACCAGTGACCTGCAGTTGTTTGGCAAAAACCGGTTCCCCGCTGTAAGTAAAGGCGACCAGAGTATTTTCAAGACGTTGGCGAAAATCATCCAGACTGGATGCCAGGCAGAGCATTGCCATCACTTCAGAGGCGGCGCTGATGTCAAATCCTCCTTCCCGCGGGACACCCTGCAGTTTTCCACCTAATCCCAGCACGATATGCCGCAAACTGCGGTCGTTCATATCGATTACCCTGCGCCAGAGCACTCTGCGCGGATCGATGTTTAATTCATTTCCCTGATAAATATGGTTGTCAATCACCGCTGAAAGCAGGTTGTTAGCACTGGTGATGGCATGAAAGTCGCCGGTGAAGTGCAGGTTGATTCGATCAGCAGGCAGAATCTGGCTGTAGCCGCCACCGGTGGCTCCCCCTTTCATTCCCAGACAGGGACCAAGAGATGGTTCGCGCAGTGCCAGACAGACCGATTCTCCCAACATGGCAAAGGCTTGACCCAGACCGATTGTGGTGGTGGTTTTACCTTCACCGGCGGCGGTTGGGGTGGTCGCTGAAATCAGAATTAAGTGACCCTGCTTGTCGCTTGGCCGCTGCAAGGCATTGATGTGAATCTTGGCCATCTCTCGACCGTAGGGGAGCAGATCGGCCTTATTGATGTTCAGTAAAACGGCAATCTCACCGATTGGTTTGGGCTGAAACTGTTGGGCAATTGCTGTGTCGCTGAGCATGGCAAAATCCTTTCTGACGAGGGTTACACGGTTCTGCCCCTGATTTATGTATGATAGCTCGATCGCGTACCAATTGATTATAACAAATCAAGCTATAGATATATAAAACTCTCATGCACGCAGGTAGGTTGTTGTGGTAAATATAATCGGAGAATTCCCTTATGCTAAACGAGAAACCATTTTGTCTGAATTAATTGCCGATATCGCTGTTAGCGTACCGCTCAAACAGTTGTTTTCTTACCGTGTCCCTGAAGCTTTGCTTGACTTTGCACAAGTTGGAATACGGGTCAAAATACCCTTTGGACGTCGGGCAACCATTGGCTTTATCCTTGGTCTGCGCAGGGGACAGGCTGAAGGTTTAAAAGATCTAAAAGAGTTGGCCGATGAGGAGCCGCTACTAACTCCTGAACTAATCAAATTGTTACGTTGGGCGGCCGACTATTACTGTCATCCCATCGGGCAGGTGGTGCGCACCGCATTACCTGCGGGGCTTGGCAGTGAAAAAACAGCGACTAAAATTCTGCTGGAACCCCACTACAAGGTTCTGAATCGAGATATGCAGCTACATGGCAAGACGCAACAGCTGCTGTTGCAGTTTATTATTCAGCAGGAGTCCGTTGGCCTTGCCCAGATTCGTGAGCACTTTCCTTCCCCCTATGCGGCGCTAAAGCGACTGGTCGAGATAGGTGCTTTGAGGGTGGGTGAACAGGAACTTCTGCGGGATCCTTTTCTTCTAGAAAAATTACCAAAAGATAAATGCCTGACCCTTAATAAATCGCAACGTAAAGCGGTTGAAGAAATTATCCCAGCTATTATTCAACATTGCTTTGCCGGGTTTCTGCTCCATGGAGTCACTGGCAGTGGTAAGACCGAAGTCTACCTTCAGGCGGTTGAGCAATGTTTGGAGGCAGATCGACAGGCATTAATTCTGGTCCCTGAAATATCACTGACACCCCAGTTAGTTGCCAGATTCAGAGCTCGGTTTGAATTACGAGGTGTCAGGATTGCTGTTTTGCATAGTGGCTTGTCTGCTGGTGAGCGCTATGATGCCTGGCGAGAGATTGCCCGCAATAAAATCCAAATTGTTATTGGTGCGCGTTCTGCCATCTTTGCCCCGTTGCAGAATCTGGGGCTGATTGTGGTCGATGAAGAACATGAATCGAGCTACAAGCAGGGTGAGGGGTTTCGTTATAATGCTCGTGATCTGGCTTTGGTTCGTGGTCAACAACAGAACTGCCCGATATTACTAGGCAGTGCAACGCCTGCTTTCGCCAGTTACTATCGTAGTGAACAAGGGGCCCTAACTCGATTGACACTCGAAAAGCGTGTCCACGGGGGGGATTTGCCCCAAGTTGAATTAGTTGATTTAAGGGAGCAAGTTGTTGATGGGGCGCTGTCCAATAGTTTGATTGAGGCAATCCAGCAGGCATTGGAACAACGGGAGCAGGTTCTGCTGCTGCTGAATCGTCGTGGCTTCGCCCCCTTCTTGTTGTGTGCCGATTGTGGTGAAAGTTTTCATTGCCCGAATTGTGATATCACTTTGACCTATCATCAGCAAAGCAGGGAATTACGTTGTCACTATTGTGACTACACCGATAGTGTTCCCGAGCATTGTAACAAGTGTCAGGGTTTAAATATTGAACCTCAAGGAGCTGGAACTGAACGACTTGAACAGGTGCTGGAGGATCTGTTTCCGTCCGCTGTAATTGCTCGTATGGATCGAGATACAACCAGTCGTAAAGGTGCACATCAGAAAATTATGTCTGCAATGCTGGCACGTGAAATTGATATTCTTGTGGGTACGCAGATGATTGCAAAAGGGCACGATTTTCCCGGTGTCTCTCTCGTTTGTGTGCTGGGTGCTGATAGCATCCTTAATTTTCCTGATTTTCGTTCTGGCGAGCGCAGTTTTTCCCTGTTTACTCAGGTTGCCGGCAGGGCAGGGCGAGCCAGTGGTGGTGGCAAGGTCTTCATTCAATCCTACAATCCCGATCACTATGCGTTGACTTGTGCTGCTGAGCAGGACTATCGTGATTTTTATCAACAGGAGCTCCCCTTCAGGCAGGAACTCGGCTACCCCCCCTGTGGTCATCTGGTTAATCTAGTTTTTTCCGGGAATAATCAACAGCAAGTTAAAATTGCTGCCAAGCAGTTTGGTTCTTACTTGAACGGTATCGCTCAAGCGGTGGAGGTCCTCGGTCCCAGCCCTTGTCCCCTGTCAAGGTTGCGTGGTAAAAGTCGATATCAAATTTTGCTAAAAGCAAGTGCTCGACCTGCACTCCGGCGGCTCCTGAATCGTCTTGATGATGGAATCAAACAATTACCACGGCAGGTTAATTTGAACATTGATGTTGATCCGATCGATATGCTGTAATTTTTTGGAATAAATATTATGAAACAATATTTTCTCTTTTATTGTCTGATTGTTTTTCTTGCCGGTTGTGTCGGCAAACCTCCACAAGTTGTCAAGCCAGGCATTGAAGTTCCGCCGCCATCCGTCAAGGTTGAACCTTTGCTGCCGGTTGAGTGGAATCAGGTCGACGGTTGGCTGCTGGATCGTCCTGCTGCGGCGCTGGAGGCCTTCCAGAAAAGTTGCCGAGCTATTGGGAAGAGGGAACGGTGGAAGCATGTCTGTTCTGAAGCAGTAGCGATTTCACCTGTTGGCCATCTGGTTGCTCGCGATTATTTTGAGCGGTTTTTCCAGCCCTATCAGGTGCGTAATGAAGATGGCAGCAGCGACGGGATGATTACCGGTTATTATGGTCCAGAACTGCTCGGCAGTCGCATACCAACAGAAGAGTATAGATATCCACTCTACAGCCAGCCAGAGAGTATGGTGATTATAGATCTGGATGACATTTATCCTGAACTGAGCAAGTATCGTTTGCGTGGCCGGATTATCGGTAATCGAGTGGTGCCGTTTTTTGAACGTGAGGAGATAGACAACGGTGATAAGCCTCTTGCCGGGCAGGAACTCTTCTGGGTTAAAGATCCGGTAGAATTGTTTTTTCTGCACATCCAGGGTTCAGGTCGAATTCGTTTGCCGGATGGTGAACTGATCATGGTCAATTATGCCAATCAGAATGGTCATCCGTATCGGTCTATCGGGAAATTGTTACTGGAACGTAAAGCGATGACCCGGGATCAGATGTCGATGCAGAATATTCGTCGCTGGGTTGAACAAAATCCGGAAGCTGGTAAGCAACTATTAGCAGAAAATCCCAGCTATGTGTTTTTTCGAGAGCTTTCTCCGGAATTCAAGTCTCCACCCGGTGCTTTAGGGGTTCCCCTGACTGCGTTGCGTAGCGTTGCCGTTGATCCACACACTATTCCGCTTGGGGCTCCAGTGTTTCTTTCCACGACATTTCCGGGAACAGAATATCCATTGCAACAGTTGATGGTGGCTCAGGATACTGGTGGCGCTATCAAAGGGCAGGTACGGGCTGATTTTTTCTGGGGAATGGGTCATGATGCCGGGGAAATTGCTGGCAGAATGAAGCAGGATGGACGTCTTTGGGTGCTCCTCCCGAAAGATATTCCAGAAGAGCCCTTCCAGAGTCAAGTCAAGATGTCTGCCTCTAAGGATGGAGATATCAATTGATGCCTCTGCCCAAACATATTGTGGTTGTCAGCTGTCTGATTCGTAATGTGCAAGACGAGATTCTTCTGGTTAAACACCATATCCGGGGCTGGGAATTGCCACAGGGGAGAGTTGAAGAGGGAGAGGGGCTTGTTTTTGCTCTTTCTCGCGAGGTGTTGGAAGAGACCGGGGTAACGATCAGTCATGCAAAACTGGCAGTTGTCTGGTCTAAAGTTTCCCCACCCGCAACGATTATTTTTTGTTTTACCGCCCGCTATGCCTCTGGTGAATTAATGCCGAGTGAGGAAACTCCCGGTGTGGCGTGGTGTACGGAGGCTGTGGCTGGGCGGCGTGTTACCCATCCAGTCAATCGTGATCGCATTGAAGCCTTGTTAGGTCTCCATGATACCTTACAGTTTCGCAGTTATACGACAGCTCCCTACCGGATTATATCTTGAATAGTACCTAGAGCTTACGTTGCCAATGTTAAATATGAACAGGGCAGTGATAATCACTGCCCTGCAAGTAAACGCTAGGATTTCTTTTTTTGTAAACGGCTGATGGCCATCCGGATGCTGGTTCCCAACCTCTCAATTGACTGGCTGAGTTGTCCGATTTCGTCACTCCGATTCAGACCACTGATTTTAAGATCCAGCTGACCCTGACTGTATTTATCAGCAACTTCAGTCAACTCGCGAATTGGGGCTGTTAATGAACGAGAAACAAGTACCGCTATAATAAAAACAATAATCAGAGTTGCAATCAACAGGTAGAGTGTTTTCTGGTTTTCAGCCTTGATGACCTGATAAGCTTCAGCATAGTTCTGCTGGCTGACCATGACCCATCCCTGAGCTGTTTTTTGCGCAACAGCAACAATTTTGTCCCCGTTGAAGTCTTCAAAGACCGAGGAAGATTGTCCCCGTTTCAAAGCTTGAAGAGCCTGGTTTTTACTCAAGTCTACACGTGAAAGTGTCATTTCAGCATCAGGATGAGCGATAACCTCGCCCTTTTCATCAACCAGAAAAGTAAAACCTGTTTCGCCAATTCGATTGCTGACAATTTTCCCTGAGAGTTTGTTCAAGGTCATCGCCTGAGCTAAAACACCCTTAAGCTTTCCGGCGTCATCAAAGATGCCAGTCGAAAGAACCATTGCTGGTTTTCCTGAGGTTTTTCCAATCAGAATCTGTTTTCCGAACTGTTTTCCTTCAACAACCTGCTTAAAATAACTGCGATCACCGTAGTACTTTGTCTTTTTACCATCACTACGACCAATATTATTACCCGTTGGGTCAACAGTAAAAGCCAGATATGCCCAATCGTAGTACTTTGTGATTGTTTCCAGGGCCGGATTCTGCAGGCGTGACTGCATTGACTGCATCTCATTCAACGAGGCATTTTGCCGCAACATCCGTTGGTTCATGTCAACCCAGTCGTCAACATGTGTGACCAGATTGTTATTGATCGCCATGAGTTCCTGATTGACTTTTTCCGTCGTCAAGCCAGTGATGCTCTGGTAACTGACAAACCAGATACTAAACAAGGGAACTAAAGCAACCACCAGTAGTGTCAGCAGTAATTTTTGCGATATTCCAAATTTAACTTTTGTTGCCATTTTCGCCTCCAACAAAGTGCCTGCAAAATGTTGTGATCTTTTAAATGGTGAAGTTTCATTTTATAATAAAATTTATTTAAAATAAACCAATTTTTTAGAAAATACAAAACAAATCCTTCTAATCCATAATTATATTATGGATATCCTTATTTTACTGCCATAGCTGCCCGTTAAAAATACCGATCTTGATCGGCACGTTGTACTGTCTGAGTATGAAAGATTACAGATGGGCCAGAGTGTGAATGGTAATGCTGAATGGTTATGTCGGTCAGAAAGCAGGGCAGATCATTACATGCTGCCCTGCTTTCAGGAGATAAAGAAGCTCAACGTTCCATGGTGATATCGACATGCAATTCATCGGCAACCGATGATAACTCCTCTTCCAGTTGATCAAAAGGAAGATCTTCTGGAACTTGAACATGAATTGTCATGTTATAAATTGTTGCCCCACTTTGTGGTGAAGCGCTGGTAGCAGAATCAAGCTGGATAATACTGAGTCGATGATCTGCCAGAAATTGACTGGTTTTGTAGACGATACCTGCCTGATCTAACCCCTCAATATGCAAGGTGCAGGTTTTAAAATTTTTCTGATTACTTTCCTGCTGTGGTTGCAGGGGGCGTACGAAAGCAGAAATCTTCTTATCTAGTTCCAGGCGGCGACATTCTCGGGTGAGCAGTTCCTCAATATTTGGCACTTGGCTTGAAAACAGCAGACTTAGGGTGAACTCATCTGCTAGTATCGACATGGTCGTATCTTCAAGGTTGCAATCGTTTTCGTAAAGCAAGCGAGTCACATCGGCAACAATTCCAGCACGGTCTTTACCAAATGCGGTCATGATATAGCGGTCTGCCATGATTTTCCTCCTGTGGTTAGGTCATTACTGTGTATTTAACCATACTTGAAGGAAAAGGCAAAGATTGTGATCCTACCGATGTCGACTAGCAGAAGAACGAGGTGATAAATGAAAATCTGGATAGATGCTGATGCTTGCCCTAAACCGATTAAAGAACTTCTCTACCGGGTTGCACAGCGCAAGAAAATTATTCTGACACTCGTTGCAAATCGTTCCCTCGGCCATCCTGCATCAATCTGGATACGTTCTATTCAGGTTTCAGCCGGGGCTGATGTTGCTGATCAAGAGATAGTCCGATTGCTGGAACCGGGGGATATGGTCGTCACTGCAGATATTCCACTGGCGGCTGAAACGATTAGTCAGGGTGGACATGCGTTGGATCCACGCGGAGATTTTTTCAGCGAGGAGAATATCCGTGAGCGTTTATCGGTGCGAAATTTTATGGATGATCTGCGGTGTAATGGAGTTGAAACGGGAGGTCCTCCTGCCTATGGTGCCAAGGATAAGCAGAAGTTTGCAAATGAGCTGGATCGTTTTCTGGCTCATCATGGCTAATAGGAGATTGAGTTAACCTTTTGTCTCCCGGTATCCTGACGTAGGTCAGTGGTCAGTTCCCCAGATATTTTTCCAGTGTTGTTTGCCACTCCGGGCTATGGATAATACTCAGCATGGCACGGTTAACGGGCTCCCTTAGACGGCTGTTTTCGGGAAAGGCAATCCCGTAATCTTGAAGTTCGAAAAGACTCTCCAAGACTTCCAGTTTTCCCTCAAAGCGACCATTAATCAAGTAGGTTAAAAGTGGGGCATCATAGACCATGGCATCTGCCTTGTTTTGGCTGATTGCACCGAGTCCTTCTAGAACCGAGGGATAGTAATAACCTTTTATTCGATGCTCCTTCAGATAATGATCACTTGTGGAGTTTTCTATGCTGGAGACTCTAGCCCTGGCTAAGTCTTGTTCCCCTGAGACTAGAGGTTGGATTCTGCTCAGTGTCAGTGTCGAAGCGATCCCTGCGATAATTCCGGAGAGCAACAGGAGTGAAGAAAACATCCAAAGTATTGCAATAATGCGCCCACCTAAGCTCTTAGGAGCCATGTCACCATAACCTACAGTGGTCATGGTGACCGCTGCCCACCAAAAACCATCTGCAATTCCAGTGAGTGGGTGTGGACTGAAATGTTCAGGATTCCTTTTCCGTTCAAGCAACCATGCCAGCGTGCCAACAATAAAAAGCACACCGACAAGCATCAGAACAAGAATAATCATCTGGCGTGAAAAGATACCTGATAAAACATTCAGCCAGCCGTTACTTGATTTTTTTGGCACGGCAATGCTTAAGCCGGTAGAATAATAGGAATGGCTGAAATCAAAACTCTTTTCGCGTTCTGAGGTGATGGTAATTGCGGCAATTCCAGCATCCAGATGTGAGCTTGTGACACCATTCAGCAGTGAGCTCAGGTCATGTTCCTGCCATTCATAATGAAGTCCAATTTTTTTTGCAATCTGCTCCCAAAGTTCTATGCTGATCCCTTCCCAGTGGCCATCTGCCGTTTTCATGGCAAAGGGGGGAGCTATTTTTGTCCCTATGATGAGGGTATTATTAAAGTTGGAACCTTGGGAAGAGGCGAGGGCCGGGGATAAAAAAGATAAACTCAGAAGGATTGTTATTGAAAATATAATTTCACGCATGGCATTCAAAAATCCCAGAAAAGTTCTAGAGTCTATCGATCAAGGAACTTTAGGATGGATGATAACTATCTGAAACCGATAAAACCAAATGCCTTTCCCAGTGCCCGGTTAATGGGGTGGTTTCTTTTAAGGCTTTTTAAAACTGCAGGTCTGCGCAAACCCAGTTTTTTTAACTCAGTGATAATTAAAGGGTTCGGGCTGGTTCTGAGTCCCTGCCGGAAGGCCTCAATGGATTTTCCTTTATCCCCGGATTGCAATAAAATTCGCCCTAAAATCAAATAATGAAGTGAATTGTTCGGTTCACGTTTAATTGATTCGCGGCAGATTTTTGCTGCAGTATGCATTCGCCCCTGGCCTTTGGCCAAGCAGTAAGCCAGATAGCTATGAATTTCGGGGGTTTTCCGATGTTCAGCAACTTGCCCGAGAAAAACCTGGGCAGAATGGATATAGCCTTTTTCAGCGGCTTCAATCCCTTTTTGTAATAAATCATCAAGTTGGTCTGGACTCATAAGTTTTCTCTCTGCAAAATATACTTTTCATTTATGGATCGTAAACGAGTTACTATAACCTATTTTTGAATGGAAAAGTGGAGAATTTCAAAGCTCAAATAAATCGATCTGCCTTATTTGTTTAGAGCAATAGTTGGGGCCAGAATTGTTCGATTTCTGTTTCGATTTTTGCCGCAACCTGTTCGGCGCTTAGCTCATCACAGGGTATGGTCAACTCGGCAAATTTTTCGTAAAGGGGGGTGCGTTCTTGGTAGAGTTGCGCAAATGTCTGATCTTTAGTCATAACCAGACCGCGTTGACCCATGTCGGCAATCCTCTGTTGCAATGTGGGAAATTCAATCTGGAGATAAATCTGGTGTCCACTGTTGCCCAGTGTCTTTAGTCCCATTTCACCGTAAACCACAGATCCTCCAGTGGCAATAACGGTGTGCTCCGCCTGCAAGTCTAGCAGCACTTGCTCTTCAATCAGGCGAAAACTTTTCAGACCCTGAGTATCGATAATCTGTTGCAGGCGACATTTTTCCTGCGCCTGAATGAGCAAATCAGTATCGATGAAATGAAAACCGATCCGCTTAGCGAGAATCACTCCAACGGTACTTTTTCCAGCTCCAGGCATACCGATTAAAATAATGTTGTTTCTATTCATGGCTGACCTCTGGATTGATTCTAACATTGATCTGATGTTTCTCTACCTCATGATTGCATTCAAGTTGCCTTTTGTGAAACAACTTGAAAACGGCACAGGAGATAAGACATAAGAATGAAGAAAAAGATTCCAGAATTGTCAAAATAAGGTTTTTATTGAACTTCCAATAAAATGAACATGTATAATCTATGAACGTAAGCTTTTTTATATTAACTGACTTGTGTAGTTTTAGGAGTTGACCATGAGTAAAATGAATGATGATGCCGGAATGCCGATTGCTATGACCCTTGAACCGGGAGTTTACTATCGTTGCACCTGTGGTCAGTCTGAAAGTTTACCTTTTTGTGACGGTCATCATCAAAATGGTGAGCATACGCCAATCCGGTTTGAAGTGAAGGAACGGGAGCGGATTTACTTGTGCAGTTGTGGGAAAACTGAAAATCAGCCTTATTGTGATGGGAGTTGCGGTGTTGAACTTCCTTAGTCCTCCGGTTAGTTATAAGTAAGCAGGGCCATTTTTTCGACTGGGTGACGCTTTTAATGAAACCACCTGTCAGGAATGTGTGCTAGAGTTTAAAGGTTAGAAACTAATTTTGTCAGTGCTGGATATTTTCAGTGAATACTGTCCAAGCTTGAGAGAATTTGCTATTTAAAACCCAATAATATCAACAGGATAAATAAGTGCACAAAATTATTACCCATCCCGGCAGTGCCCATAAAGATGATTTCATGTCTGTGAGTATTTTGCTTGCAACTCTCGGTTCTGCAGAAATTTTCCGACGTGAAGCAACCAGTGAGGATCTTGCTGACCCCAACACCTATGTTGTGGATGTCGGGATGGAACATGATCTTGAAAAACATAATTTTGATCATCATCAAGATTCAACATTCCCCTGTGCATTTCATCTGGTGATGAGGTACCTCGGCTACCATGAGACTGCCATGATAGTTTTCGGCTGGTATGCGCAAATGAGCATGATGGATGTCAAGGGGCCTTATAAGACTGCTGAATACCTTGGGGTTGATACCAGTATTCTGTTTGCGTCTTCTTCACCGATTGATGGCTATATTCTTTCTTGTTTCTCAAAGGTGACATCATTAACCGAGCAGGATGCCTTTTACGGGTTAATGAAAGATTTTGGAGAAGATTTTATTGAGATGGTTGGTCTGAAAATGGCGCGACTGGAACGGCTGAAAAAAGAGACCCAAATTCTGCCGATAAAACACTTCAAGGCCCTTGTCAGCCAAATTGCAGATAACCCCAAACTGTCAATGGAGTTGTATCTCCGCGCCCTTAATGATGAGGCTGTGGTCATGAGTATCACCCCGTCGAACCGCGGGGCAGGGTGGGAGATGTTGCGCTTGGGCGATAGTATGGTCGTCGATTTTCGCCCCGTTGCTTCTCATCCAGAAATCCGTTTTGTTCACGTCAATGGATTTGTTGCCAAAACCAGAAGTCTAATTCCGCTTGAAGACGTCCTTGACCTTGCCTCTCAGGCTATTGTGCAACCGGGCTTAATTGTTCACCCATAGAGCGTTTTTATCCGTGCATTCCATACTGTTCAAAATACCAGTAAAAAGAAAACATCAGGGCGGGGGTTTTTGCCAGATCTTCATTGAATAGAAATGATTTTGCCTCGGCAAGTGGAATGAATTCCAGGATGATCTGCTCATTGTTGACCCCACCACCTGCATGGACTCTCATCGATCTATCAATGGTGGCATAGAAAAGGTGCTGCTGACTTCCGGTGATACCGACATTGGTAAAAAATGAGTTGATTTTCTCAATTTTTCCTAGCGGCACATCATACCCACATTCCTCAAAGATCTCTTCTCTAATAATTTGTTTCATGGATGCTTTTTTATCGACAAGTCCAGCACATAGCTCATAGGTACAGAGGTGTTGTTTGTAGTTCATATAGACCGGTGGTCGAAACTGTTTTACCAACAGAAAAGCATGCTTCTCGGTATGATAGAGCAAAACGGAAACACTCTCGTGGCTTTTAACTGCTTCCCAGGTGCGCTCATTACCATCCTGTGAGTAACTTAATTGGACTTGTTGAACAAATTTGTTTGCGTGTTGTGGGATAACGCTAAAGTTGGTAATTTCAAAAGGCATTGGGTTTCCTTTTTGGATGCAACAGAAAACGTCCTCCGGTTAAATTCAAAAGGACGTTTTCTCCTTATATTATCTGCGTGAAAAGTCAGGCATCTGCAATTTTCAGGACGATTTTGCCAAAGTGTTTGTCCTCTTCCATCATCTGATGTGCCGCGATAACATCTTCCAGTGGGAAAATATTTTCGATGATCGGGACGATACTCCGATCGGCAAATTTTGGTAGGGCACGACGGGTGAATTCGGCAACGATATCACCTTTTTCGGCAACTGGGCGGCTACGCAGAACCGAGCCGATAATTTGCTGGCGTTTGACCATCATCAGCGCCAGATTTAATTCTGCTTTAATTCCGCTTATGACACCGATAACGACGAGTTTTCCAGTATAACCAAGAGAGTTCATGTTTGGTTTCAGATATTTGGCACCGACGTGATCGAGAATCAGATCAACCCCTTTTTTATTGGTGTATTCCTTGATCACGCCAGAAAAATCAGGTGTTTCGGTGTAATCAATAACCAGGTCAACTCCCAACTCTTTGACCCGCTCTATCTTGGTAGGGTTGGCGGTGACGATCAGTTTGGCGTTCGGAGTTAATGCTTTTGCCAGTTGAATCGCCGCTGTGTTGACTCCACCACCGCCACCGTGAAAAATTGCAGTTTGCCCATCCTGGAGTCCACCAAGCATAAAAACATTGAGAAATGCGGTAATGTAGCTTTCATTGACACAGGCGGCGTCTGCAAAACTCATACTGTCGGGGATCGGCATCAGATGGTTAGCGTAAGCTACAGCGTATTCTGCATAACCGCCACCTCCAACCAATGCCATAACTCGGTCTCCAACCTTCCAGTTGCTGACTTCATTGCCGACTTCAGCGATGGCTCCTGCGACTTCGAGACCAAGTATTTCTGAGTCACCAGCAGGGGCAGGATAGTTTCCCATCCGTTGAACCAAATCGGGACGGTTGATGCTGGTGGTGGCAACTTTAATCAGAACTTCATTGGCTTTTGGCTGTGGTTTTTCGATTTCCCCAATTTTCATAACTTCCGGGGCACCAAATTCATCCATAAGAACTGCTTTCATTATTCTCTCCTTTGATAAAATAATATCATACGAAAACTAAGCAAAACATAAGCTGATTATTCTGATTATAGTCGGAAATGGAGCTGGATTCAAACTGCATAATGAATCCTTAGCTGTAAGATAAAAAAAATGTAATAATTTTTTGTTAAATTGTGTATAATTATAGGTCTGACGAAAATAATTTGGTTGATACTTCTTTTGATTGCCTAATGCTAATGGTTCGGTTGCTGTGCAAATTGATCTGCAAAGATTATTGAATTATCTGCTGCTGGTTCTGTCCATTATTGGCGGGATCATATCCGGGATGTTGGCAGGACGATTGATTGACCTCTCGTTGGGGGGCGAGATGCTGTCGTTTACCAAGCCCGCGCCAAGGACGACAGCGGTGCGCCAACTGCAGGAAGACGACTTTCAGATAATTTTGAACCGAAATCTATTCGATTCCAAAGCCGCTGGAGCGGTTGAACACGTTGATCTTTCAGCGGCGGCTATCGCTGCCGGGACTGCTGTAGCATCGACAGGTGCGATTGGAGATCTCGTGTTGATTGGAACTGTCGTCGCTGGTGAAGATTCCTTGGCATTGATCAAGTCGGGAGCCAAGGCTGGTATTTTTAAATTGGAGGAGGAGCTGGCTCCCGGGGTGGTTGTTAGTGAAATAGGTCGTAAACTCGTAGTCCTCAGGGATCATGGTAACCGCCGTGAGCTACCATTGAAGCAACGTAAAGGTGCGAGCGCCCGCTTGGTCAAACAGCGGAATTCTGCTGCTGCCAAGCAGGGAATTGTTGCCGTAGATGAAAGTCGCTGGAAGATTTCAAAAGCGGTAGCGGATAATGCGCGTGCCAATCTTAACTCGTTATTGCAGACTGCTCGTATGATCCCACAGGTTAAAAATGGGAAAACCATCGGATTTAAGCTGGTGGAACTGGAAAAGGGTTCATTGCTGGAGAAAATTGGTTTACGGGTTGGAGATTTGATCGTTGAAATAAATCAGGTTGAGTTGAACAGCCCTGAAAAAGCACTACAGATTTTTCAACAGGTTCGCGAGGCAAGTAATATTTCTCTCGGGTTGATGCGTAACGGACAACCAAAAACATTTGAATATAGTTTTGAATAGGAGTTGATCGTGATCATTCGACGCAGCACAAATATTTTGTTGCTGATATGCACGCTGTTGGTTTTATTGGTCTCTCAACCATTGGCGGCACAGAAAGAGAAAGCGGCAGGAAAACTTGAAGTCACGCTTGATTTTCAGAATGTCGAGTTAGTCGATATGATTGGAACAATCAGCGAGTTGACCGGTAAAAATTTTGTTTATGATGAATCGGTACGCGGCAAGGTCAGTGTTGTTTCGCCGAAGCCAGTGACTGTGGATGAAGCCTATCGACTTTTCAGTACCGTTCTCAGGGTCAAGGGTTTTACTATTGTCCCTTCAGGAAAAGTAAATAAAATAGTCTCGATTCGTACTGCAAAAGAGCAAAACTTGCCGATCAGTAGCGGAAAAAATCTTGGTGAACAATTTATTACCCGTCTCATTGAACTGAAAAATCTGGATGCTACCGTTGTGGTCGATACAATTCTCCGTCCACTCATGCCCAAAACCAGCCATGTTGTTGCCTATGCCCCGACAAACACTGTTGTTATTACCGATAGCGCTGCCAATATCAGGCGTTTAGCCCAGATTATCTCTTCATTGGATCGTTCTTGGGATGCTGATAAAACGGAAATTGTTGCGCTCCGGTTTTCTGATGCAGACGAAGCTGCTAAATTGGTTATGCAGGTGATGGAAGGGGGAGCTGTACCCGTTCGTGGGAAAAAACCTGGAGCAACTATTCGTAAGAAAATCTTAGGCCAGATTATCCCCTATGAACGAACCCATAAAGTCATGCTTGTGGGTGATGATAGCTTTATTTTACGCGCTAAAAAACTGATTGTTCAGCTTGATGAAAAAGCGGATCTGGGTCGAGCCGGTGTTCATGTTTATTATCTGGAACATGCTGAAGCTGAAGGTTTGTCGGAAACTCTAAACAAAATTATTGTGGGTGCAAAAAAAAGCCCCTCGGGCAAGCAGGAAACCGCAGTTGGCAAGATTTTTGGCGAAGTTAAAATAACGGCAGATAAGCCAACTAATGCATTGATCGTCAATGCGACAGCAGAAGACTATGAAGGTGTTCAGGGTTTGATCAAGCAGCTCGATATCAAGCGGAAGCAAGTTTTTGTTGAAGCACTGATTCTGGAGTTATCGATGGATGCTTTGATGGATCTGGGAACCTCTTTGCAAGGTGCGGTTGATGCGGGCAGCGATAGCTTGATTTTTGGTACCAGTAGCAATACTGGAGGTAAAGGGCTGGCAACCATAGCGACCGGGGTTCCAAATGTGTTGACTCAAGCGGTTGATGGGATTCTGCTTGGAGGAATGTTTAATCCAATTACAACTGTGGTTAATGGAGAGACTGTTACAGTTCCGGCTCTTTCGGCTTTAATTGGCCTCTCCCAGACAGACTCGAATGTCAATGTTCTTTCTGCGCCGCGTCTGTTGACCTCTGATAACGAAGAAGCAGAAATTGTTGTTGGTAAAAATGTTCCAATTATTACTTCAAAATCGACCGACAATGCGGGCAATCCGATCAACTCGGTTGAGCGTCAGGACGCAGCTCTTACCCTGCGCTTTACCCCACAGATCACAGAAGGAAATCTGGTTCGGTTGAAGATTTTCCAGGAAATCAGTTCTGTTACCGATTCTGTTGGGACGGTAGATGAGGTGGGTCCAACCTTTAAAAAGACGCTGCTACGCAACTCAATCGTAGCTCGCGATGGTGAAACTGTTGTCCTTGGAGGGCTGTTTCAAACTGATATGTCTAAATCGGTGACCAAGGTCCCATTGCTTGGAGATATCCCCATTCTGGGGCATCTATTCAAGCGGACGAAAGATGTTGAAAATAAAACCAGCTTGCTGGTGTTTATTACCCCTCGAGTGATCCGTGACAGTGAGGATCTGAAGCGAATCACCCAGGAAAATCGGGACAACCTTGATCTCTTCCAGGAAGAAGGGGGCTCCAATAAATTTTTCGGCTTGGAAGATCCAGAGGGAAATTTATTAAAACCTGAAGCGGCAGCGGGGGAATAACCCATGCGACCGTTGAAGTGGCGCCAACTCGGGGAAATCCTGGTGCGGGATCATGGAGTCCCGGAGGATGCTGTACGCCAGGCGTTGCGCGAGCAGGAGTCCAGTTCTCTACGGTTGGGAGAGCTTTTGAGGGAAAGGGGCGCGGCTACAGAAGTTACCCTTGCTGAGGCTCTGGCAACTCAGAGTGGGATGGAATATGTTGCCGAGCCGAAAGTAAAAACCAGTGCCCTGCATCTGTTGACCACCGTTCCCATCAGTTATGCCAAAGAGAATCTGGCGGTTCCTTTAGAAATTGATGGCCAAACGATCCGCTTGGCAGTCGTTGATCCGAGCAACAACCGTATTTTAAATGATCTTTCAGTCTTAACGGGTTGCCGCATTATTCCTTGCCTGGCAGAACCGGATAAATTAATTGAAGCGATCAACCAGGGTTATGAGACCCTTTCTGGTGGCGGTGACAGTTCAATTTCGGATATTGGCCAGGAAGATTTGGAGCTGGACGGGTCTATTCAGAATGAAGACCTTCTTGATACCAGCGATGAAGCACCGATCATCCGCTTTGTGAATGGGTTACTGACCCAGGCTTACCGGCAGCGTGCCAGTGATATTCATATTGAGCCATTTGAAACCGAAGTGATTGTTCGCTACCGGGTTGATGGCATTCTCTACGAGGTACAACGTCCCCCTCACCGTGCTTTGTCTAATATTACTTCTCGTTTGAAAATTATGGCCAATTTGGATATTGCTGAAAAGCGTCTACCTCAGGATGGCCGTTTCTCGGTTCGTATTGCTGGAAAGCAGGCAGATATTCGCGTATCGACATTACCGACTGCTTTTGGTGAGCGGGTTGTTCTGCGTTTATTGGACAAAAGTTCTGGAGTGTTGGGGCTGGAAGATATTGGTGTTGATGCTGAGATGCTGCCGCAGATCAAGGCGATAATTCAGAAAAATCATGGCATTTTTCTGGTCACCGGACCGACAGGTGCTGGTAAAACGACAACTCTTTATTCGGCACTATCGGCGATTAACTCTCGCGAACAGAATATTATCACTGTTGAAGATCCAATCGAATATCAACTTCCAGGAGTTGGGCAAATCCAGGTTAATCCGAAAATAAATCTAACTTTTGCTCAAGGTTTACGCTCTATTTTACGCCAGGATCCCGATGTGATTATGGTAGGTGAAATCCGCGATAGCGAAACAGCTAAAATTGCGGTTCAAGCTGCTTTAACCGGGCATATGGTGTTTTCTACTTTACATACTAACGATTCCGCCGGGGCGCTGGCACGTCTGGTGGATATGGGGGTTGAGCCTTTTCTGGCTGCTTCAGCACTGGTTGGGGTTCTGGCGCAGCGATTGGTCCGCACTGTCTGTCCTCACTGTCGCGTTAGTTATCAACCTGATAAAGAATTACTCGCCGAACTGTTTGAAGGAGCAGCAGTGCCGCAGCAGGCAACTTTTTATCGTGGCCGCGGTTGCAGTCACTGTATGCAGGTTGGCTATCTGGGGCGAACTGGTTTGTACGAACTGTTAGAAGTGACCGATCCTATCCGCCATCTGGTAACCAGTAATGCCGATGCAGCGACAATCCGTCAGCAGGCATTGAAAATGGGGATGCGACCTCTGCGGCAAGCTGGCCTCGCCAAAGTTCTGGCCGGAAAGACAACCGTTGAAGAGATCCTGCGGGTGACCCAGGAGGAGGTTTAAGCGGTGGCCCTTTATGAGTACAGCGCCTTTGATGCCCAGGGGAAAAAACAACGCGGTGTTGTTGAGGCTCTGAGTCAAAAAGCTGCCAGCCACAAACTTCGTGGGCAGGGATTATTCCCAACCAAGCTGACAGCAGGAAGAGACACTGTCGGAGCAACGCAGCGTACCCTTTTCCGGCGTGTCAGCGCTGCTCATCTGGGTGTCGCAACTCGGCAACTTGCAACAATGCTGTCGGCAGGAATGCCGCTTGACGAAGCCTTGGAAATGGTTGCAGAGCAACAAATAAAGGGGACCCTTAGTTCTGTTCTGACTCGAGTGCGGGATGATATCTTACAGGGGAGTGCCCTTTATGTCGCCCTGCAGGCTCATCCGAGTATTTTCCCACCGCTCTATACCAATATGGTTCAAGTTGGTGAAGCGAGTGGGACTCTGGATAAGGTTCTGCTGCAGCTTGCTGAATTTACAGATGAGCAAGCCCGCTTTAACTCGCAGTTTAAAGCCGCATTGACCTATCCACTGTTAATGTTTCTGGTCGGCAGTGGGGTACTGCTCTTCTTGATGACTTTTGTGGTGCCAAAAATCACCAGGATGCTGGAAGATCTGGAGCAGGCTCTGCCGCTGCCAACCCTGCTGTTGATGTCTTTCAGTCATTTCCTCGCTGCGTACTGGTGGCTGTTGTTGCTTTTTGGGGTTGGTCTATTGTGGCTGGTTCGTCGTGCTTCGTTAACTGCGGGGGGAAGGCTCTGGCTGGATCAAAAAAAGTACCGTTTGCCGTTGTTCGGATCGCTGGCTTTAGAGAATGCCACAGCCCGCTTTGCCAGAGCAATAGCAACTCTGCTGCATAGTGGCGTGCCGTTATTGACCGCCCTCGAAATTGTCCAGAAGCTCCTTGGTAATACTTATTTGCAGCAGACACTTGAGGGGGTTCGAGAGAAAGTCATCGAAGGGGCTGGTTTGTCTGAGCCACTCTATGATGCGAGGGTCTTTCCCGCAATGTTACCGCAGATGATTGCTGTTGGTGAACGCAGTGGTGAACTAGAAGGGATGTTGTTCAAGGTTGCAGAAATATACGAGCATCAGGTTCAAACTCGGATCAACAGCCTGATGGCTTTGCTGGAACCGTTGATGATTCTGTTGATGGGAACAATTGTCGGTTTTATTGTGTTGGCTATTCTTCTGCCAATATTTCAGGCCAGTCAAGGGATGGGATAATATAGGGTGCAGAGCCCGAGGAGTGATAGATGAATTTATCTAAACAAAATCAGCGTGGTTTTACACTGATAGAAATTATGGTTGTCGTAGTGATTCTGGGTATTTTGGCTGCAATCGTTGTCCCTCGCCTGTTGGATGAGCCAGAAAAAGCGCGGCGAATTTCGGCGGCGACCCAGATTCGCAGTATTGAGGAAGCACTGGGAATCTTTAAGCTGGAGAATGGATTTTATCCCTCAACTGAACAGGGTTTGCAGGCGTTGGTTACAAAGCCGGTAGTTGGGCGCATTCCTGATCGCTATAAAAAGGGGGGATATATTAGAAAAATTCCTCTTGATCCTTGGGGGCAGCCTTATCTCTATCTATCTCCCGGTGTGCACGGAGATTTTGATCTCTTTTCTTATGGCCCCGATGGTGAAACCGGGGGTGAAGGTGAAAATGCCGACGTTGCCAATTGGAACCTCGATTAATCGTTCAGGTTTTACCCTGGTTGAACTGCTGGTCGTTATAGTTGTTCTATCTCTGGTCAGCTTTATCAGCATACCTTTATTGGCAAATCGGGGGGATGGTGATGAGCGGCTGATGGTGCGGAGGATCGCTGGAACTGTCAAGCAATTGTATAATGAGGCAACCCTGACCCGGGATGAGCATCTGCTGACGTTTGATTTCAGCCGCAATAGTATGTTGGCATTTCGCCTGCGGTCCAGTTCGGGAATGATAAAAAAAGAGTCTTTTGGGCGGGAAGTTATGCTGGCACCCTTGCAGATCAAACAGATTGATGTTGAAGGGAAGGGAACTTTTCGCACCGGACAGGTTTCTGTCAGGGTATTTCCACTGGGCTGGATGGAACCGACTCGCCTTTTAGTCCACAAAGAGAGTGGAGATGATTTACGCCTTGCATTTTCACCATTGACCGGATTGATAACTATCGATGCTGAGCCTGCGACAGTACAATAAAGGTTTTTCTTTGCTTGAAGTGATGATTGCTCTGGCGATTGTTGCTATCGCTCTGGTGACTTTATTGGGGTTATCGAACCGTTCCATTCTGGTTCAGGATAAAATCCAAAAGGTGACCAGTGCGACCCTGCTGGCGCAACAATTGATGAGTGAGCAGGAGCTAAATATTGGAAAGTCTGGGCTAAACTGGGAGCCACAAGAGGATAATTTTGCTGAACCGTTTACAGCCTTTCGTTGGCAGATCAGCTATCAGGACACCTTGATCAGCCAGGTAAAACAGGTCACCGTCCAAGTGCTTTGGGGGGCGGCAGAAAAAAATGAACAGGTTCAGCTGGTTTCCTTTTTACCGGTTAAGGGGGGGGGATGAAAAGGGCTTCCCGAGGTTTTACTCTGGTAGAAGTATTGCTGGCTGTCCTGATTGGCACTTTGGTCCTGACCAGTGTTTATGGGGTTTTCAGCTCGGTGAGTCGGGCTAGAAATCGGTTGGAGGCCGAAGGGGATTTATACCATCAAGCACGGATTTTTTTTGACAGGATCGGTGGGGAGCTGAGCAGCCTAAGATTTGCGGCTCTGGGAAAAGAGGCTGTCTTTACTTCGGGGACAACTCTTGACGGGGGAATCTTTTTCGAGTTTAACACTGAGTTAGTTTCCCCGGGATTGCGGCAGCATGGGGGAATTTCGCGGGTTCGCTATGAAATACGTCAGCAAGGAGAGACTGTCGATCTGCTACGCAGTGAGCAGGTTCTGCTGGCCGATCTGGCGGCTTCTGAACCGCTCCTTTTTATTGCGGGTTTAAAAGCTTTTAAAATCCGTTATTTTCGGCAGGGTGTCTGGCAAGAAAGCTGGTCTGGTAAAACTCCACCTCAGCTGGTTGAAATTACGCTGGAACTGGAAAATAATGGTCGTCTCATTCCGTTTCGCAGCAGTTTTATTTTGCCTGAGGTGCGCGGATGAGCTGTTTGCGTACGCAAAGCGGTATGGCACTGCTCTTGGTTTTGCTGATAGTGGCTTTACTCAGCACTTTGTTGATTGAATTTTCTTTTTCAACCTTGGTCGATTTGCGGGCAACTGAGACCTTTCGTGATCGTACCAAGGCTTACTATTTGGCTCGAGGCGGAATAGAGGCGGCACGAACCATTTTGCAGGAAGATAAAAATGAGTTTGATCATCCTGAAGAATTCTGGGGTAACCCGTTGGCCAATATCCCGGCTGGGGATGGAGATGTCAGTATCACCATTTCTGATCTGACGGGCCGCTTGAACGTTAATTTTGTTGCTGATAATCGTGGCAATCGTTTGCCGGGGTATCATCGGTTTGTTGCCCTCTGCGAAGAGGTTCTGCAATTAGACAGGTTGCAGGCGCAGGAACTGGCTGATTCGCTGGTTTACTGGTATAACGCAGATAAAACCCAGGTAACCCCCGATGATACTTATTATTCGGGTTTACGGCCCCCCTATCAGAGACGGGGTAAAAAACTGACAATTCTGAGTGAACTGAGGTTGGTAAAAGGGTTTGATGCTAAGCGCTTTGAAAGCTTACAACCCTATATCAGAGTTGTCGGTGAAAACCAGATTAATCTGAATACTGCTCCGGCAGAAGTTCTCTATGCCTGGCAATTCTCTGCTGCGGAAGGGAATGTGGAAATTATTTTTGAGCAAGCGGATATTGATGCTCTCGTGAGTTATCGGCAGCAATCTCCCTATCGAACATTGCCGGAGCTCTCCTTGGCTGAGGGAATTGGGAGCCGCTGGTCTGCCGCTTGGTTACAAGGTTCGGTTGGGGTCAAAGGGTCTATCTATCAAGTTTTTAGCCGGGGACGGATCAATCAGGGAACCCGTCAGGCGCAAGCAATTATCAGCAAACAAGGCAACAAGCTCCTGAGTTTTAAGGTGGAATAATCCCATGTCTAAGCGTTTTATCGGTATCGATCTGGAAGGGACAGAAGTCAGAGTTGCTATATTGACAGCGACACCGGGGGGGGAAGTCGATGTCGATCTGGATAGGCGCAACTATGATGACCCAGAGGCTGCTGCCGCGGCGATAACAGAGATGTTGGGTGGAAAAATCACCTTAAGGGACCGTTTAGTTACAGCACTCCCTTGTCGGGTTGGCTTATTTCGCCGGCTGCGCTTTCCATTTCGCGAAAAGAATAAAATTGAAGCTGCTCTGCCTTTAGAGCTGAACTCACAACTGCCGATTTCTCTTGAAGAGCATTTGATTTCATTTTTGCCGCCGCGAGCACGTGAAGACGATTATGAAGTGGACGCTGTCGTTGTTAATAAGCGAGAGATCGATGAACTTCTGGCTCATTTTCCGGACCCGGAACAGAATCCCCGCCGGATTGATCTTTTCCCCTTTGCTCTACAGTCAATTCTGGGGACACAGGATGGGATCCTAATCTATTGTCGCCGGCTCGAAGTTGTTGTGGCGCTGGTTTACGATGGGGTGATTTGGGACTACCGATTGTTACCCGGGACCAGTGAACTTGACGAAGAAGAAATTTTTGATTTTATTGCCAATCAGGTTAGCCAACTGGAAAATACCATTGGTCATGAAGAGCTGCCTCTTTGGATTATTGGGGCAGGAGTGACTGAACAGCTTTTGATTATGCTGTATAAAACGGATCGCACAATTTTGACTCCAGCCGAAGATATTTTAGGTACGGAGGTCCCTTGTGAAATGGCACCAGCGGCCCTGCTGGCCTTGTCCGAAATGGGTGAAACCAAAAAATCGGTACAGATGAACTTTCGCCAGGGGGAATTCTCTGCGCGTGGACAACTGGAAATCTTCCGCACTAAACTTGTTGCTGTTGCGCTGTTGTCTCTTCTGGTTATTGCTGGTGGAGCACTGACAATGCATCTTGGGTATCTACAGAAAGCCCGTGAGGAGCAGCATTTAAAACAACAGTTAGCAGAAGTTTTTCGACGCGTTATGCCTGCCAATGCCACACTTGTTGATGTTCCGTTGCAATTGGAAGGTCAGCTGAATGAGCTGCAAAAACAGGTTCAGTTTTTTGGTCTTGGCGGCCATGGCGCTGCAACAGTTTTGCAAGGCATATCCAACAGTATTGATCGGGATCTGCGGGTTGATTTGAAGGAATTTAACTATAATAGTGACGAGGTACGTCTGTCGGGAAATGCAGATTCTTTTGAGTCAGTCAATCAGATTGCTGAACAACTGAAAAATAATTATCTGTTTAGTCACGTTGAAATAATAAATGCCAAATTGGCAACTGATAACAGCCAGGTCGACTTTGAATTGCAACTGAAATTTCACGGGGGGGAAAAGTGATGATTAATCGTCTCAGCCCGAGAGAAAAAACCGTTGTTATTGCAGGTTTAATTATTCTGGCGTTTTTGTTTGTCTGGTTTGCTCTGCTCAACCCCTATTTTAAGCAAATGAATACTCTTGAGCGCAGAATTTCTGCTCATCGGCACAGTTTGGCCAGAGTAGAAAAGATAAGTATACAGATAGGTCAATTGCGTCAGCAGCTTGCGGACGTTGGAACGCGCAGTAAGGGAAATAGACCATTGTTTGCTCAGGTTGAAAGTCTGACGGAGCAGACAGGTGTTCGCGAACAATTACTTTCCATGCGACCACAACCAGTGACAAATCAGGGTGAATTTCGTCAACAACTTGTTGAAATCCGTCTGGAAAAAATATCTTTAGCACAATTGGTTAAACTGCTGCACGCGGTTGAATATCGTAGTGGGGGCGTTCAAGTGAAATCGATGCGGGTTAAGCCACGTTTTGATGATCGTTCGCTTCTTGATGTCAATATGATTTTGATGTCTCTGGAGAGTATATGAGTCGTATGCTTCCCCTATCTTTTGGCTGGCAGAAATTAGTCGGTAATCGTAGGCTATTTTTGTTTTGTTTCCTCCTCTTTGTCATCAGTGCATTTTTATCCTTTTGGATGTTTTTCCCTGCCGATGTATTGCAACGGCGCTTGGTTCACGAAGTTTCTCAGCAAACCGGGTTGAAAATGCAGGGTCGCAACGCGGCTATGCTTTTTCCTTTAGGGTTGAAACTGGATCTGTCCATTTATTCTGCCATCCCTGAAATGACCGATTTAGAACTGACGGAATTAGAGGTGACACCGCTGTGGAGGCGTCTTTTCAGTACGGATCGGGCTGTTAATCTGACCGCTAATTTAGCTGGTGGACAGCTTGATATTAATGCCGGACAAAGCGGCCAGGTTAATTTGAAATGCTCGAATATTGCTGTAGTAGCATTACAAGAGTTGGACATGCCTTATCGGGTCAGTGGGCGACTAACTGGTCAGCTGGATGGCGAAAACCTTTCAGAAAATATGACGGGACATGGTGATTTTGCCATCCGTTTGAACTCTGCTCAAGTTCTTGGGCTGGAAAGGATCGGCTTACCCGCTAACTTTTCTGTCGGGGTGCTACGTCTGGAAGGTAATTTTGATCAGCGCCGTTTCAGCTTGGAGAAAGTTGTTTTGACTGGCGGTGCTATAGAACTGAGTGGTGGAGGAAATATTCTGGTTGGAGAGACACCGGAGCAGACGCGTTTGAATCTGAATGTCCGTTTGCATCCCACTGCATTAACCCCTGATAGCTTGGGGAATTTGTTAAACGTAACGGGAGTTCGCCCAACTGCAGATGGGAGTTATCTGTTGCGGATTGGTGGAACCTTGGCAAAGCCGATCATTCGCTGATGCCAATTTTATTCAGGGTCCCGGATGAAACGATAACCCCGGCCTCTCACGGTGCGAAAATAAAGTGGTTTGGTGGGGTCAATCTCAAAATATTTTCGTAAACGAACAATAAAATTATCAAGGGTGCGGGTTTCCGTTTCTGGTGCCATCCCCCAAACTTGTTTAAGTAACTTTTCTCGGGACAACACCTTCCCTTCCTGGTCGAAAAAAAATAGCAATATTTTCATTTCCAGCTCAGTCAGCTGGATGGTTTTGGCCGGTGTGATCGCCTGATGTGTTTCCAAATCAATCCGGTTATTGCCAAATTGGTACTGTCTTTCCTGTGGCTGGGCCGGTTGCCAATTTGCGCGCCGCAGTAACCCGGCAACTCGTAATAGAAATTCTTTGAGATTAAATGGTTTGGCCAGATAGTCATCAGCTCCTTTGCTGAGACCGGTGATCCGGTCTTGTTCAGATCCTCGGGCGGTCAACATTAAAATCGGTATCTGATTTTCTTGCTCGCGGAGCTGGTTGCAGACCTCTAGTCCGTCAATACCGGGTAATGATAAATCGAGAACAAGTAGATTGTATGAGTTTTTTGCAAGCTTTTCCAGTGCTTGCTCTCCACTTTCAACATGCGTGACTCGGTAGCCTTCTTCTTCCAGGTTGAAAACTAATCCCTGAGCGATGTGTGGCTCATCTTCGACAAGTAATAGCGCTATTTCACTTTTTTTCATCAAGCTGTCCTGCCATCAGGGGGATCATCAGATGAAATGTTGTTCCTTTGTCATTCCCCAAACTCTCAATCCAGACTTTGCCACTATGAAGTCGAATGACATTACGAACAATGAATAGACCGAGACCACTGCCACGAATGGTTTTTTCGCCGTGGCGGATGCGATAAAAAATCCGAAATACCTTTTTCTGATATTTGCTGGGGATGCCGCGCCCCTGGTCGGTAATGCGCAAGTGCGCCATCTCGCCATCTCGGGTCAATTTCACTGTGACGGTTGGCGGACTGTCGGCATAGAGTGTTGCATTCTCCAGTAGATTTCGCAGCACAGTTTCCATTGCATCAGTGTCAAAGTGGGCCAACAGATCGGGCTCAATTTCCCAGGTTAAAGTCCCATCTTCTGGAAACTTTTCCTTCTCACGCAGGAGATATGACTCAATCATCTGCGACAGATTGCCCTGTTGCAGATTGAGCCTGGCTCCTCGATGTTCAATCTTGCCAGCTGTCAGCAGATTGTCAATCAAACCGTTTAAGCGTTCACTGTCTCCCTGCATTCGTGCGACAAATTGTTGCAACTGTTCCGGGTTGGGTTGGCGCATCTGGATTGTTTCCAAATGGAGCTGGATTGAGGCCAGGGGTGACTTTAACTCATGGGTGACCTGATTGATAAAGTGACTTTGTGCCCGGTTGAGTGAGGCTTGCCGCCGCCAGTAGAGAAAAATGACATAAATACCGATCAGAATAGCAACCAATAGCAGAATCCCCTCGGTGAGGATCAGCCAATCACCTGTTGCTGGTAACCATTCGACCTGATATTTGTTCGCTAGTTCCTTTAATTGCTGGTGGCGACCTAGAAACCAGTAGATCCAGAAGACCAATAACAAAATCCACAAGACCTGAATGCCAATAAAAGTAATCAGAGGATGGAAAAGGCGACGAAATAGTTTCATGTTTCATCTATTACCATTGAAATTAGGACGTTACAAGTCAGTTTTTACACAAGTATTACATTTCTAATCCGGGGGGACTGATATTATCTCTTGATTAAGTCAGGAAGCGATCCGATTATGATATGCGGTGGCTTCATAAATAGGAGATTTTATGTTTTCAGGATTAACCATAGGTCAGCACAGTGTCCCTTATCCCTTGATTCAGGGGGGGATGGGGGTGCGTATCTCTGGATTTCGTCTGGCAGGAAACGTTGCGTTGAATGGTGGTATCGGTATTGTTGCTGCCGCAGGACTGGCGTTAAATAGTGGTAGCTATGATGGTGGGAACTTTTTTGCTGCGGATCGTCAGGCGTTACTGGATGAATTGCGTAAGGCTTATGAGATTGCTCCCGATGGTGTTATTGGCGTCAACTGTATGGTGGCGGTAAAAAACTACGATGAGGTGGTACGCACGTCCTGTGAAGGGGGAGCCAAGCTGATTATCAGTGGTGCTGGATTGCCCATGAATCTTCCTGGATTGACCGCCGATTTCCCCGATGTTGCATTGGTGCCGATTGTTTCTTCGGTGAAGGCAGCTGAGCTGATTGTGCGTAAATGGCAAAAAAGCTTTCAGCGTTTTCCTGATGCCATAGTAGTTGAAGATCCCGATACTGCGGGTGGGCATCTTGGCGAAAAAATGGAGAAGATTGGCAACGGTGAATACGATCAGTATGCAACGGTGCGCGGCGTAAAATCCTACCTGAAAGAAAAATGGGATCTGGTTATCCCTATCATTGCTGCTGGCGGTGTCTGGGATCATGACGATTTACAATATGCTCTGGATCAGGGTGCAGATGGTGTGCAGATGGGAACCCGCTTTGTGGTCACAGAAGAGTGTGATGCCGGTGATGCTTTCAAGCAGGCTTATCTTGATTGTTCGCAGGAAGACATTGGCCTGATTATGAGTCCTGCCGGGTTGCCAGGTCGAGCCATTCGAAAAAATATTGATCAAGTTCGTCAACGGGATGTTGATCTTAACCTCTATTGCCCCTCAGCTTGTCTGAAAAAATGTGCCTATCAAACATCGCGTGAGCGTTTCTGTATTGTTCATGCCTTGGATCGCGCTCAAAAAGGAGATACTGAGACGGGTCTGATTTTCTGTGGCACGAATGCCTGGAAAGCAGATCATATCTCAACGGTCAAAGAGGTGTTTGCCGAATTGTTTCCTCTGGAAGAGCG
>JAOZOH010000230.1 GCA_029933365.1 Desulfuromusa sp.
CAATAAATAGCAGGATTGATGTCCGTTATTGTTATTGAAACAGTGCCGCTGACTCGAAATTAAAATGGTAGAGCTCGTAAATCCCACCTTTATCAAGAAGGCTGAGAGTGACTGTTGCGGCCCCGGTTGAATATCGGGCCTTTACTGTGTAGGTGATCACTGGCTGCTGCACTAAATCGCCTGGCTTTCCAGTTGCTTTCTTTTTGAACTTCATTTCATCGATACTCTGGAGTTCCCCTATCTGGGCCAGTGCGCCCATAAGCTTTTGCAAATTTTCAGCGGAGACTGTCTTTTCAACTTCCGGAGCCAGATACTGTTTAACAACTTCTGGATCCCAGGTTGATAGCTCAGGTAAAACTTTCTGGATATAAGGGATGACAGTGCCGTCATACTGGGATGATTGATAGTATCCATAACCAAAATAGGCTGAAAACCCGGTAACAAAAACAAAAATCACATACATAATAAACTTCTTCAGTTCTTTTCTCACTGTTCAATCCTTTTATTTTCTATAGATAAATTATTTTGAAAAAATAGCTGCCCGAAACTAACTGATTCAAGCAATTATGGCAAGGACTTGGGGAGAGGTTTGATGAATGTCGATAGCAGAATCCAGTTGGTCAATTGCTCTTTGATATTTTACGGTACTTTTTCAGGTTGCACACTATTTTGAATGTTGGTAGAGGGGCTCTTCCTGTTTTGTAGGATTGATGGGGACACTGAGTTTTCAGCCTGTCCCCCGAAAACTTAATTAAACTGTGCTGCTGCAATGGTAATGAAAATTGTATTGATCCATTCCCGGAGAGCACGGTGCTTTTTATCTTTCGGATAACTTCCTCCAGAGTAAACTTGCCCTCTGGAGGAAGACGATAACCTGTTAGTTAACCGCTTGAAGGAAAGCATCGAGCATATCTTTACCCTCATCACCAAATTTTTCGATGATCAGTTTTTTAACGGCCGGAGTTGCAACCCGTTTGAATTCAGCTTTTTCAGCTGGAGTCAAGGTGTTGACTTCCATCGTTTTGGCCAACTCTTTCAGGCCGCGATCAGAAGCTTCAATTGCACGCCCCATTCCACGACCGGCAACGATGGCTGATTTGGCAGCATAGGTGACTACATATTTCTCATTGTCGGTGAGGCTGTTCCAAAAATCCTGATTCATAACCCAGACATAAGGGGCAAAAATATGACCACTCAGAGTCAGATATTTTTGCACTTCCTGGAATTTTGCAAAGGCGATAATCGGGATCGGATTCATCTGGCCGTCAGCAACGCCGGTTTGCAGTGCGGTATAAACTTCTGACCACGAAATTGCTGCCGGTTGACCACCCATCGCAGTGATGATTGCTTTGTGGGTATCAAGCCCCATGGTGCGGATTTTTAAGCCCTTCATGTCGGCTGGAGTGTGGATTGGCCGTTTGGAGTTGGTCAGTTGGAAAAAACCGCCGGAATCACCAAAGCCAATGGTATGCAGACCGGTTTTTTTGTCGATATCGGCAGCCAGTTTGACACCGAAAGGACCATCAAAAACTTCATAGGTTTTACTGATATTCGGGAACGCAAAAGGAATATCTAGAATCCCGATCATCGGATAAATTGAGGCAAATCCACCAACGGAATGGATACCAGACTGAATAACCCCGGCTTTAACCTGCTGGACAACGTCTTTGTCTTTGCCAAGCTGGCCACTTGGGAAGGTTTCTACCAGAACCGAACCATTGGTCCCCGCTTCAACCAGACTTTTGAATACTGTTGCCATTGCGCCGGTTGGATTATCAAAGGGATCATCTTTGTTCAGGTGATGCAATTTGAGCGTTTTTGCGGCCATGGCAGTGGCACTGACGCTGACAATTGCAAACAACGCCACCATAAAAATGACCAACATTTGTTTCATAGCTTTCATTTCTACCTCCTGATAGTTGTGGCAACTTGGTTGCCGTTTGTTGTAAAACGCTACCGGTTATATGCAGGACAAAGAGGGGCAAGGGGAGCACTTACCCCTCCCAAAACAAATCAGAGTAATAAACGTGGAATAAACAGTGTCAAATCAGGCCAGAAGGCGACCAGGAACAGCACCAGAACTTCCACTATAAGAAATGGAATCAAAGCATAGCTGATTTTTTCAATCCTCTCTCCTGTCACTGATGACATGACAAACAGGCACGCTCCAACCGGCGGTGTCATCAGTGAAATATTGAGAGCGAGGACAATCATAATTCCAGCGTGAACCGGGTCCATACCGATTGTGGTTGTCAGGGGACCAAGGACCGGGGCAAGAATGATTAACGCCGCGTTGATGTCCATGAACATTCCCACGATCAGTAAAAGGAACAAGATCAGGCCAACCACGACACTGGGGGTTGTCGAAATAAACAGAATCAGTGCTGCGATCTTTTGCGGGATCTGCATAAACGTCATCCACCAGCTCAGAATTGAGGCACTGGCAATGATCAGAAAAACAATCCCGGTAATTCTTGCGGTCCGAACCAACATATCAACAATGTCAGCAAAGGTCAGGGCCCGATAGATAAAAATACTGATAAACAGTGCATAGAAAACCGCAATGGCGGCTGCCTCTGTCGGGGTGACAATTCCGGAGAGGATCCCACCTAAGATAATAACCGGCATCAGGATGGCAAGGAAACTCGATTTGAATGCCCAGAAAATCCGCATCAGGCTGAAGCGATGCTCACTTTTTGGTAGATTAAGTCGTCGCCCCAATGCCGCAATGACTGCCATACACAAGACACAGATCAGTAGTCCGGGAAGAATACCGGCGGCAAATAGTCCGGCAATGGAAACCCCCATCAATGATCCGTAGATCACCATCAGATTGGAGGGTGGAATGGTCGGGCCGATAATTGATCCGGCAACCGTGACAGCGCAGGAGAAGGGGCGTTTATAGCCCTGTTTTACCATTGCCGGAACTAAGGTGTTGCCAAATGCAGCTGTATCGGCCACTGCGGCACCAGTCATCCCGGCAAATAGTACTGATGCGATCATATTGGAGTGAGCCAGTCCCCCCCGCAGATACCCGACCAGAGCATTGGCAAAATCGGCCAGTCGCTCGGTAATTCCGGAGCGGTTCATGATTTCTCCGGCAAGGATAAAAAATGGCATCGCCATAAAAGTGAAAAGGTCGAGCCCCTCAAAATAACGCTTGGGAGCCATCATCAGGAAATTATCCCCGCCAATCTG
>JAOZOH010000085.1 GCA_029933365.1 Desulfuromusa sp.
AGAATCATGCCCTGATCGGCACCACTGATGAACCCGCAGAGGTCACCGAACATCCACAACCTCTTGAATCAGAAATTGATTACCTGCTGCGTCATGTCACCCGTTATTTTAATCTGCAAGTTAGTAGATCGGATGTTAAAGCGGTCTGGTCAGGATTGCGGCCACTGGTTTCTGATCCCAAGGCTGCCGATACTGCCAAGTTAGCCCGTGACCATGTCATTGAAGACAGTAAAGACGGCTTGTTGTCTATCGCTGGGGGCAAATGGACATCCTACCGCAAAATGGCTCTGGATACCGTGGATCATGCGTTGAAACTGTTCAAACTATCCGCCCCGAAACCAACTTGCCAGACCGAACAATTGCCAGTTCTTGGCAGTGCCAACTATAACGAAAAAGGCGATCTGGAATTGAGTGATAAATATGGCTTTGAGCCGGATATTGCTGCGTATCTAAATCGGACCTATGGTGATCAGGCGGAACAGGTCGCTAAACTAGCGAAAGCAGGCTACGCCGCACGCCTGGTGGAAAACCACCCAGTTCTCGAAGCGGAAATTTTGTATGCCGCACGCTATGAACTTGCTGAACGGGTCATCGACGTTCTGGCTCGGCGCACCCCGTTAGCTCTGCTGGACACTGAAGCCGCTAAGCAGGCGGCACCAAGAGTGCTGGAAATTATGGCGGAAGAATTGGGCTGGGATGAGCAACGTTGTGACGAAGAAAAACAGCTGGTTGAAAAGCGCCTGAACGAAGCACTGTAAAATGGAGACCAAGCCCCCTGAACTAATCGGCTCAGGGGGCTTGTCACCTTAGAGTTTAATCTCTATTTTCTTTGGTTTTGCCGATTCCGCCTTGGGAATTTTGAGGGTCAACACCCCATTTTTCAGTTCAGCATGACTTTTATCGGCATCAATGTGTTCTGTCAGCCTGAACTGACGATAATAGTTTGCCGGTGAAAACTCCCGCAGAATCTGCCGACCCTGGCTTTCCATATGAACGTCACCGTTGATGGTTAACACCCCTTTTTCCAGATTGATATCCAACCCCTTTTTATCAACGCCCGGCATATCAGCAATTAAAGTTAACTCTTCCTCCGATTCAAGAATATCAACAGCAGGAAAAAGTACCCTTCCGCTGGTACGTGTTTCTTCACGGTGTGCCGGAGAGGTGTCTTCTCGTTTTGCAATATTTTGTGTTGCCATAATCCAATCCTCCTATCTCTTTCAGGTTAGAAACATACTTTTTTGTTGCCAGCTATTTTGCCTGAACAGATATTTTCTTAGGCTGCTCATTCGGTGGTTTAAGAAGAGTGATCAGCAGGATACCGTTTTGATACTTGGCATCAACCTTTGAACTGTCAACCGAATCCGGAAGCTCAATTGTCCGCATAAATTTCCCTGTCCCACGCTCGCGACGATGCCAGGTCAACTCTGAATTGTCGGTTTCTTTTCTTTCGCCACTCAACGTTAAAGTTCCCTGCAACAGATTCAAATCAAGGTCTTTTGGATCAATCCCCGGCACCAGAGCTCCTATGTAATAACTAGTATCATCCTCGCTCAGATTAATCCTTGGATAGTCCCCGGTGCTGATCCCCGGCAAAAACGCTGGAGATAGCAGGTTTCCACCCACTCCTCTAAATGCATGATCAATTTCCCTACGCAACATATCCATCTCTTGAAACAGATCTAATCCAGCCATTTTTTCCTCCTTTAAGATAATTTATCCACATTTGTGTGGTTGTGCCTCCTCATATATCAAGACTCATGCCAGACCAAAATTACTTTTAACAATTTTTTTTATATATAATTTTAGTCAGTTAGAACAACCTCCCGAAAGAGCTGTAAAAAAGTGTCGCTCTTTTCTGTCGCAAGCGACAACCTGCGACACTTGCAACGACGTCGCAGCCTCCTCACATTGTGTACACCCCCCCATATTCAGGCAATTTCTGTTTGGCATACCTCTTGATATATGTGAACGCTGTGCAAGCTAAAAAATAAATTAACGCAAAAGGAGAAAATGATTATGGACAAAATAATTGGTATTGACTTGGGAACAACTAACTCATGTGTTTCGATTCTCGAAGGAGGAAAACCTAAAGTCATTGAGAACAGCGAAGGGGGGAGAACCACCCCCTCAATTGTCGCCTACTCAACTGACAATGAAGTGCTGGTCGGGCAGACTGCCAAACGGCAGGCGGTAACCAACCCGGAAAATACTCTGTTTGCTATTAAACGGCTGATCGGGCGGCGTTATGATGATCAGATGGTGGCAAAAGACAAGGGGATGGTGCCGTACAAAATTATTAAAGCAAAAAATGGTGATGCCTGGATTGAAGCGGGAGGTAAGAAATTATCACCACAGGAGGTATCAGCAAAAATTCTACAAAAAATGAAAAAGACTGCAGAGGATTATCTCGGTGAACCGGTCAAAGAAGCGGTTATTACCGTTCCTGCTTACTTTAATGATTCACAGCGGCAAGCGACCAAAGATGCCGGAAAAATTGCCGGGCTGGAAGTGAAACGGATCATCAACGAACCAACCGCCGCGGCTCTCGCCTACGGGCTGGATAAAAAGGGCGACCACAAGGTTGCAGTATACGACCTTGGCGGTGGAACCTTTGATGTCTCGATCATTGAAATAGTTGATGTTGATGGAGAACGGCAGTTTGAGGTTCTGGCCACCAACGGTGATACATTCCTCGGTGGAGAAGATTTCGATACCCGGTTGATCGAATACATCAGCGATGAATTCAAGAAGGAGCAGGGGATTGATCTGCGTGGCGATCAAATGGCTTTGCAACGCCTTAAAGAAGCCGCAGAGAAAGCGAAGATTGAATTATCTACAACTGAGCAGACCGACATCAATCTTCCCTTTATTACGGCTGATGCCAGCGGGCCAAAACATCTGAATATGAAAATCAGCCGGGCGCGCTTTGAGTCGCTGGTAGAAAAACTGGTTGAGCAGACAATCGATCCATGTAAACAAGCACTTAAAGATGCAGGGTTGAAAGCTGCAGAGATTGATAATGTGATCCTGGTCGGTGGACAAACACGGATGCCGCTGGTGCAGCAAAAAGTAAAAGAGTTCTTTGGTAGCGAGCCCAGGAAAGATGTCAATCCTGATGAAGCGGTCGCTGTTGGTGCGGCAATTCAAGCCGGGGTTCTCGGTGGTCATGTCGATGATGTGCTACTTCTAGACGTAACCCCTCTATCACTTGGCATTGAGACCCTCGGTGGTGTCATGACCAAGTTGATTGAGAAAAATACCACTATTCCGGCACAAGCAAGCCAGGTGTTCTCAACTGCTGAAGACAATCAGGCAGCGGTCACCGTCCATGTTTTACAGGGTGAACGAGAGCAGGCAAGCTTAAATAAATCGCTCGGACAGTTCAACCTGGAAGGGATTAATCCGGCACCGCGGGGAATTCCACAAATTGAGGTCAAGTTTGATATTGATGCCAACGGTATTCTCAATGTCTCGGCAAAAGACAATGTCACTGGCAAAGAGCAATCCGTAGTGATTAAGGCATCAAGTGGCCTGAGTGAACAGGAAGTTAAACGGATGGTGAAAGAAGCTGAAGTTCATGCTGAGGAAGACCGGAAATTCCACAAACTGGTCACTGCCCGTAATCAGGCAGAAGCTCTGCTGCACACCACCAACAAAACACTGGAGGAACAGGGCAGACAGATTTCGGCCAGTGACAGAAATATGATCGAAGCAATAAGAGATCAACTGGAGACAGCCGTCAAAGGTGAAAATATTGTCGAAATTGAAGCTAAAAGCAAAGAGTTGAGTGAAGCTGCGGCACAATTAGCCAACTATCAGCAACAGGCACAACAGGGGGCATCCGGATCGGCCGCCGGAGCTGCAGGACATGATGACGATGAGGTTATTGATGCTGAGTTTGAAGATGTCCCGCATGACCAGAATCACGCCGCCTGATAAAAATATCCGGGAACTGCCGGTAACCACTGCATTCAGACCTGATGCTCGGGATACCGGCACCCCGGAGAGAAACAGTTAAAACTAATAAATAAAAAGAAGGGAGGATTAACAAATGGCAACTTGGCAACAGTTACGTGAAGGGGTTGGCCGCGCATGGGATTCCCTCGTTGACGGCTGGCATCAACTCCATGAACGCGCCTCAGGAGCAATGACACGTTTTGTCCCCGGCGCCAGCAAAATGTATCCGACAGAACGGGAGCAACAGGAGATGATCCATCGCAACTCAGGATGGGGGGTTCTTGCGGCTGAAGTTTTTGATGATGACAAAAAAGTTGTTGTCCGATTAGAGGCTCCGGGACTGGAAGCCGATGAGATAGACCTGCAGGTCATTAACAACATGCTGGTCATCCGCGGTGAGAAATCGCTACAACAGGAACACAACGATGGTCGCTACCACATTATCGAATGTGCCTACGGCAGCTTCGAACGGGCGATTCCACTCCCGGCTGAAGTTGAGTCAGAACAGACGAAAGCCAGTTACAAACGGGGAATTCTAAGGGTTGAGTTACCAAAGATCAAAGGTCATAAGCAGCAGAAAATAAAAGTGGCTGCTGGGTAAGAAAAATTTATATGTCCCCAGCTGTAGCAGCCTTATATTAATCTGACAGGTGCCCAACTAAAACTGGAACCTGTCAGATTAACTATAAGATAATCCGTTGGGATGCAAACAAATGACTAAGTATCGATGTTTTTATTGAGATGGCTCGACTTTTGACAACAGTCAAATCAACCATCTGTTCCATGACAACGTACTTGCTCTACAATTCAAGAACTAAATGTACATAACAATTAAGCCCGCCGGATAGTGTATCTCCGGTGGGCTTAATTGTTTTTGAACTGATAAATAACTACGCTAGAAATTAGAAAGGAATCTCATCATCAGGATTAAATACCGGTTCTTCAAAACCGCCACCTTGCTGCTGGCCGGTATTACTCTGCTGGGCATTCTGATTCTGACCTCCTTGATTATAGCTTTGGCCACCCTGACTTTGATTCTGTCCACCGGCGTAGCCGCTTCCGCCACCTTGCTGGTTATCATCACGGCTACCCAGCATCTGCATTTCGTTCACAACAACTTCGGAGATATAACGCTTGTTGCCATCACGATCATCGTAAGAACGGTTCTGGATTTTCCCCTCAATATAAATTTGTTTCCCTTTGTGAAGGTACTTGCCACAAATTTCAGCCAGTTGTCGCCAGGCGACGATATTATGCCACTCAGTTTTGGTCTGTTTGTTGCCATCACGATCTTTGTAACGCTCAGTTGTTGCCAGAGAAAACGTTACTACAGCCGTACCAGATGGGGTGTAGCGCAACTCAGGATCCTTCCCAAGATTTCCGACCAGAATAACTTTATTAACTGACATACGTGCCTCCTATAAATAAATATGCGATATAAATTGATACTGTCAATGAAGTGAGTTGATCTCCACATACTACATAGATAGGAGCAAAACAAAAAGGCAATTCTACATAGATATTTGAGTTAAAGCGCACCGATCAACACAAATCAACCTGTCTATGCACCATCTGTGGTGTGGGTAAACCGGGTTAACAGAAATGCCATCGGAATTGTCCCCAGGGCAAACAGGACACAGAGCTGATAAGTACGCTCCAAACCGATCCAGTCACCCATAAATCCCAGTGCAAACACCAGCAGCGAACTGACCCCGAAGTTGATAAACATATACATGCTGTTCATAAAAGTCGGCATGTTTGAATCGGTATCTTGAAAGGTTGCCATAAGAACCGGCCCGGAAGCGAATAAAAACAGCCCGAGGATTGCTAAAAGAACAATATTCTGGGTGAAAATAAACAGTGCCATCGCACCAACAGAACCGATACTGGAAATAATCAGCGTATTCCTGCGCCCAATCTTATCGGAAATATTTCCTGCACAGAATGTCCCGATAACCCCAAAAAATTGGAGAACTGACAATGAAACTCCTGCGAGCCAAAGCGATCCCCCCTGGCCGGTTAAATATACCGGAAGATAGAGAGTCAATGCACTTTTCATGGCTGATTGAAAACAGAGAAAAGCTGCAATCACCACAAAGAATGGCCAGTAGCGGTGCAACAACTTGCGGGTATCCCCTTTTTCCTTAGGCTTCTGCACACTCCGGTTCACATCCAGATTTTTTAGCTTTACGTACAACACCAGCGAAGCAACAATCCCCAGAGGGATCAATCGGTAGATCCCTTCCAATCCCCAGAGTGACACTGCCGAAATAACCAGCAATGGCCCAAGAGTTCGGGCCAGCTCCCCCCCCACCATAAAGAAACTCATTCCCAACCCAACTTTATTTCCAGAAGCCTCTTTCACGATCACCGGAGACGGAACATGAAACAGAGCCGCGGAGATACCGGAGACAAACAGCAGGATAAACAGCATCGTAAATGAATTTGCCAGGCCCACCAGACCCATACTGATCGCCGTTATCGCCGGAGTCAGAATGACAAAATATTTGATCCCGGTTTTTTCTGCCATCAACCCCAGCAAGGGATTGAACAGGGCAGGAATCCGCCTGATAATATCGAGAAAAGCCGCCATGGATAGTGACATTCCCAACTTATCAATCAGCAATGGCAACAACGGTGCTAAAAATGCGGAGAAAGTATCGTGGGCAAGATGGGCAAGGGATAAAATAATAACTTCTGATTTTTTAAATGTTGTGTCCTGTTTCACCTGTTTTCCTGTTCTGCGTTGTGGTTATTTTACAATGCGATCGAATAGCGCTATACATACATTTCTGCCGTAGCATAAATCAACATCATTCCTTGACCAATCAGATAAATATTGAAAAATTGACTAGATATTGTCTTCAAATCTCAGAATCGGGTATTTTGGAGAGTGAATTCCCCATCACACAAGTAATAGGAAGGTCTGGAAATGAAGTTAGTCATAGGGAACAAAAATTATTCAACCTGGTCGCTAAGACCTTGGTTATTACTCTCCGCCTTTAACGTTGAGTTTGAAGAGATCCAGGAATCTTTAGTACAAGAAGGGATCAAAGAACGCTTTGGTAAATATTCTCCTTCAGGTAAAGTTCCAGTTCTTATTGATGGAGAGCTCACAGTGTGGGATTCACTGGCCATCTGTGAGTACATTTCTGAACAATATTTACAGGGCAAAGGCTGGCCGAAAGATAGCATAAAGCGTGCAGAAGCAAGGACAATCTGTGCCGAAATGCACTCCAGTTTCATAGCACTCAGAAATGAAATGCCGATGAATTGCCGGGCAACCCGCAAGCTTGAACCATCAGTCGCTGCAAAAGGGGATATTGCTCGCATCGACTCTATCTGGTCGTACTACACTGAGCAAAATTCCCCTCTTGGTCCTTGGTTGTTCGGGAAATTTTCCATAGCAGACTGTTTCTTCGCTCCGGTTGCCTCAAGGTTTTTAACCTACGGCGTCACTTTGTCAGCAGCGGCACAAAAGTATTCTGCTCTTTTACTCAAGCATAAAAGTGTTATTGCATGGACAGAAGCTGCCCAGGCTGAAACTGAAATTATCCCCAAGGATGAGGCGGGGAGCCCCATTTGATCAGGGTACTTTGTCCAATGCAGCACTTATCTCTTGCGGCAACTGCGGACGTCCTTTCGCATTGACTCCGGTTCCAATCACCCGCGCTTTTAGTACCAGTTTATGCTCAGGCAACAGATACACATCCTGCACAAAGCGATAGCGTAAAGGTGAAATTCTTTCCAGAATCACGCCAACCATAAAACGTTCACCACTGCGTAATGAATGTTTATAATCAACTTCCGCCCGGATGACCACCAGACTGATCCCTCGTCTGACCAGTTCAGAAAAATCAAGACCAAGTTGTTTGATAAATTCATGGCGGCAGTGTTCCAGATAATTCAGATACACTGCGTTGTTGACATGCCCTTGCATATCACACTCGTAATCACGTACCTGAAATTCCAGCTGAAATTGATACTGTTTCATCGTCTCCTCACTGAATTCACCATATATGCAGGCTCTCATGTAGACATATTCAGGACAGAAAAGCAAACTATCTCGCTATCCTCTGGATAAGTCATGCACATAGAGGAATCTCCCATTAAAAAGTGTGCTTTATTCTTGACAATATTGGTTAAGATTTCTATATTGACAAGCACAACGAATCACTAAGGAGAATCTATGAAACTTTCGACTAAAAGCCGCTACGGTGTACGTGCCATGTTCGATATGGCTTTCCACGCCGGCACTCTACCAGCACAGATTAAAGATATTTCCCGGCGGCAGAATATTTCACCACGTTATCTTGAGCAGATTTTTCAGGATCTGAAAAAAGCGGGACTATTGAAAAGTCGCCGTGGCCCTCAGGGAGGTTATAGCCTGACAAAACCCGCCGAAGAGATCACCATCAAAGAGATTGTCCTAGCCGCTGAAGGAGAATTACTCCTGGTCAATTGCATCAAAGGACGGCGTAAGGACGGTGAAGCACCCCCAGCCTGTGAGTTTGACAACCAATGCCTCACTCAGCATATATGGGCCGAAGGAAGCCGTATCCTGGGTGATTATTTTGCTTCGATCAGCTTAAAAGATCTATGTGAGCAGGGGCAGGAAATGGGGCTTGAAAAAGAGCTTGATCATCGTTTTATGTATTTTATCTGAGTCATCATGAGATAGCGTTGCAAAAAGTCCGCCCTACGGTATTGTCGCATTTTTTCAGGATCTCGACCTACCATATGTAGGTCTTCACCCCCGAAAAAATACTACGCCTTGTTGGACGAAATTTTTGCTTAGCTATCTTTTTTTTGCGAGTGCATCATTATGAGTCTGGATGAAAAGTTTCAGCACCTGCAAAGGATCTTATCCGGATTTGATTCAGTCGTTATCGCGTTTTCCGGAGGGGTTGATTCAACCCTCCTGCTCAAGGTTGCCTGCGACTGTCTTGGTGCAGATAAAGTTCTTGCCCTGACCGCAACGTCCCCGATCTTCCCCGACTATGAAATAGAACAAAGTCGACAGCTTGCCAAGAAACTGGGGGTTCAGCAGCAATTGATCAGCAGCCACGAAATGGAGTTGGTCAATTTTGTCGAAAATGGACCGCAACGCTGTTACCACTGTAAACACCATCTATTCAGTCTGTTTCTACAGAAGGCCGCAGAAATATCAGGAACATTGCTTGATGGTTCTAACCTTGATGATCTAGATGATTACCGTCCGGGGCGGGAAGCACTGACCCAGCTGAAACTCCGTTCTCCACTGCTGGAGGCCAACCTCGGAAAACAGGAAATCAGATCATTGAGTCGTCAACTTGAGCTCCCCACTTGGGACAAGCAACCCTTTGCCTGCCTCGCGACACGTTTCCCCTATGGAACTAGAATTACTGTTGACCGACTAAAACAGATCAATCAATGTGAAAACTGGCTACGTTTGCAAGGCTTTTCCAGTTATCGGGTTCGCTATCATGATCGGCTCGCGCGGATTGAAGTTGCCGAAGAAGATATCCCTCGTTTAGTTAAGGAGCCCCTGCGGCGTGACTTGGTTGAAATATTTAAACTAAATGGATTTGACTATGTCACCCTTGATCTGCAAGGATACCGCAGCGGCAGCATGAATGTAATTTTACCACAGGCTGATAGTTCAACCTGAATCAGTGAGTTCCGGGCGGAATAAGAGTGCAAGTGCTTGGATTGAATAAGTGATTCAAAAAATCTGAGCTGCACCCGTAGGTTCAGCGGCGTTTTTTGAAACGCTTAGGCAATTCAATGACTTGTGCTATTAACCGTTTGGACACTCACTGATTCAGGTCCAACTGTGATGGACTTGTAAACAGTCATAAAATAGCTCAGCACCCGCAGGAGGAACCATGCCGAAAAGCAGCGCATTATTTGCGGTTTGTTTTACCGCCGGTCTACTTGGAGCCCTTGCCAGCAGCCTGTTTCTTTGGGGCTGTAATGAGTGGGGTGTGACATCCATGCTTGGGATCAAAATGGTTCAAACTCTTGAACTACCAAAACTCTACCCAAAAATGATGATTGGCGGGCTGTGGGGTTTAGTCTATTTTTTTACAGTTGGAATTCCCCGGCATCGCCGCCACTGGGTTCGCAAAGGGCTCTGGTTTTCCCTGATTCCTTCACTCACTGCACTCTTTTATTTTTTTCCCCACGTCTATCACCAGGGGATGGCAGGATTTGACCTAGGGATGATGACCCCCTTATTGGTTGTTGTCACGAATCTGGTCTGGGGATTTTTCACCGGCTTTTTTGCCCGATTATTTTGGGGTCGCTGAAACATGTTGAAGCAATTACCCATACTCTTGAGCCTGCTCCTTCTGCTCGCATCAACGTCCCTTGCAGCCAAGCTGACGGGACAAGTGACCTGGGTTTATGATGGTGACACCCTGAAGATTGAAAATATCGGCACAGTACGCTTGGTCGGTATCGACACACCGGAATCAAAAGCGTCCCCAAGAGATCGTTTCTATACAAAAAGGTTCCCGATCAGCAAAAAAAGACTCCGTAAAATTGCCAGTCAAGCCAAAGATTACAATATACGCAACGCTAAAGGTAAACGTGTCAAACTTGAGCTTGATCATACCCATAGAGATAAATATGATCGCCTGCTTGCCTACGTCTATCTCCCTGACGGAAAGATGCTGAACCGGGTTTTACTTAAAAAAGGCTTGGCCACCGTTTTTCGCCGTTATGATTTTCAGTATAAAAAGGATTTTCTCAAAATCGAGAAGAAAGCCCGAAAAAACAGACGTGGTCTTTGGGAAAAATAACCATAACCATAGAGCAACGCTTGTCCATATTTGGAGTTTAAAACAGGATGGAAACCTTATCATATTTACAGCAATTGATTGACGAGACAGTTCTTGGTATCAGCTTGCTCCGCCTCATTATTGCTTTTGTTATTCTCTTTCTTGCCCTGTTGCTTAAGCGGGTCATTGCCCACCTGTTTACCAAAATTATATTTAAAGCAGCGCAGAAAACATCCACCAAGATGGATGATATTCTACTGCAGCAACTCAATAAACCAGCTGAGTTTTTAGTTGTCATTATTGGTCTTTATATTGCTATCGAGATTTTACAACTGCCTAAGCAACCGACAGATCTGGATCATCTGGCCAGAAATGGGCTGCAAGTACTGCTGACTTTCAACCTGGCCTGGTTCAGTTACAACATGGTCGCACTTGTCGAACACTGGCTGAGTTACTGGGCTGAAGCTACTGAATCAGCACTGGATGATCATTTAGTGCCATTTGTGCGTAAAAGCTTACGGGTATTTATTGTCTTTCTGGCGATCCTGTTTCTGGTGCAAAATCTGGGTTATTCGGTCTCTGGCCTGCTGGCATCATTGGGACTTGGTGGTCTGGCAGTTGCGTTGGCAGCAAAAGACAGTTTATCAAATATATTTGGCTCACTGATGATTCTTCTGGATCGACCTTTTACGATTGGAGACTGGATCAAGGCAGGTGCGATGGAAGGAGTTATTGAAGATATCGGCTTCCGCTCAACCCGGATTCGAACCTTTTCCAAAACCCTGATCACGGTGCCAAACAGTGTCCTGATGAACATGTCTATTGACAATTTCAGTCAAATGCCAAAGCGACGGATCAAATTAACGGTCGGCGTCACATATGACACATCCCCAGCCCAAATGCGTCAGGCGGTCGCAGCAATCAAGCAAATGCTTCGCGAACACCCCGCCATTCATCAGGATTTCTTCCTCGTCAATTTCACCGATTTTGGTGCTTCATCCCTCGATATCATGGTTTATTGTTTCACCACCAGTACCGTCTGGGGTGAATATCTTGATGCCCGCGAAGACGTTTGTCTGAAAATTATGGAAACGTTGGAAGAGCTGGGACTGGAAGTTGCCTTCCCGAGTCAAACCCTCTATCTACACGATATGGATGGGGAGAAGCCGCCAGAAATATCACAATAGTAGAAATAATTTTTCACCGCTGGGGCGGCACTCAAAACCCATTGCAGTCCGCTGTTATTTCAAAATGATCGTCTTTCCTTTTCCGGTTTTGGGATTGTTCTCCTACATTTTCCCTTTGAACCTCAAAGTTAGAATGAACTCTCTGGTTGTGATCGGATTATTCTTCTGGGCAGATATGAGTTGCGGGATTGAACAGGCTCTCGGCACCA
>JAOZOH010000086.1 GCA_029933365.1 Desulfuromusa sp.
GCTCTTGTAACTCCTGCGGTTGTATTGGCCATTCACCGAACATAATTTTGAATCCATTATATTCAGCGGGATTATGGGATGCTGTGACCATAATTCCCCCGGCGGATTTCAACACCTTCTTAGCAAAATACATGAGGGGAGTAGGAATCAACCCAAGATCAATGACGTGAGCTCCACTTTGGCGTAAGCCTTCAATCAACTGTTTGGTTAGTGCTGGAGTTGACACTCTTGCATCCCCCCCGACGACTATCGATTGTCCTGATAAATGAGTCCCTACGGCGCGGCCAATTAAATAGGCTGTCCCATTGTTCAGATCCTGTCCATAGATGCCACGGATATCACACTCTTTGTAAATACTCACAATGTTTCTCCCGACGAATTGATGTATCCTCTCTCGATGCAGGTGGTTTTAAACAGACTATAAAAACTGTCATATTGCTGGGAAATCTTGGGATCAGGGATAACCTCCTTATCAATTTTCACCATGGCTTCCACTGCCTCTGATACCCCGCTGAATCTAATGGTTGAAGCAGCCAGAATCGCGGCACCCATGGCCGCTTCGACAACTTTTGGTATAAGTAAACGGCGGTTGAGTATATTTGCCCGAATTTTTAACCAGACCAACGATTTTGCAGCACCACCGGCCGCATATATGGTGTTGACCGGATCGCAGCCTAATTCTGCCATGACCTCGTAAGAGAGGCGTTCTGTATAAGCGACCCCCTCCAGTAAAGCGGTATAGAACTGGAGCTCATTTTGAACTTTGCCCTTGATAAATCCTTCTGCCTCTGGAGCCAGAAAAGGGAAACGTTCACCTGTCCCGATCAATGGATAACAAACGAGTTTGGATGGCTCACTAAGGTTCACCTGTTTATCCAGTTCTGCTAATTTTTGGTCTTTGAAGTGGTGATTCAGGCAGATTCCACCGGTATTTGAAGCACCTCCCGGCAGCCAAAAGCCATCAGGGTGTCGATGACTATAAATGCGTCCTTGTTTATCATGTGTGATTGAAGTTGTTAGCCCTTTAATAACCAGCGTGGTCCCTATGGTTGTATTGTAGTCTCCAGGTTTTTTTATTCCTGACGCCAGAGCAGATGCATTTCCATCAGTTGCTCCCACGCAGACTCTGGTTTTTTGGGATAACCCGGTTAATTGAGCAATCGATTTTGAGACTGAACCGACTATGGTTCCGGGAGGGTGAACGTCAGGAAACTTTTCCAGAGAAAGATCCAGTTTACTCTCAATGAATTTGGGCCAACAGTTGTTAATAAGATCATATCCAGTTTTCAGGGCGTTGGAATAATCTGAATTTTGAAAATTGCCAGTCAGAAAGCCGACAATAAAGTCAGACTGATGTAGAAAACAGTGGGTCTTGGTGTAAATATCGGGCTGATTGCGTTTTATCCAGAGAATTTTGGGGAGAGAAAAAGATGATTTAAACTGATAGCCGAGATTTCTGCTTAAGCCCTCTCCCGCTGTCTGTACTAGTTCAGCTTCTGTGTCGGCACGGGTGTCATTGTACATCAGTGCATTCGTTAATGGCTGGTAATCTGAGTCCACCGGGAGGATGGTTCCGGATGTTCCATCGACCCCAATACCCGCAATATCTTCCGGAGTTCCCCCTTTTTCCTTAAGTCCATGCACACATTTTCTGATCACATGAATGGCCGACTCAATCCAGTCTGAGGCTGCTTGCTCATAGTACTTTTCATTTTCTGTCAAATTCAATTTGGTGAATCGATTGCTTCCTGATGAAATAATATTTCCTTTTTCATCTACGACTAAACCACGTATCCCCTGTGTCCCTATATCAATACCCAAAAAAAACATCAGCACACCTTTTAATGATCTGGAAACGAAAAATCTTGAACGTATATTGTACGAGTTCCGCAGTTTTAAATCATCTGTTGTTAACTGTCAATTACTCTGGTTTTTTGAAAAATCTTTACGATTATGAATAGTTAAGTGGTTTATTGGTCGAGTGAATGTCAAAATTTCCACAAAGTTACCGGTTTGTCTCCTTGTGCATGTGATTATGTATAAATTATAAAGCATAGTAGGGATTTTGTACCTAAAAGGGGTAGATGAATTTGGCACTACCTATGGATTGTACGTTGTTTGGATGTGTCATTTCCCTAGCCCGCAACTTTAAAAAGGAGGAAAAATGGATACCAATGGTTTTTCAAGGCGGGAGTTTATGAAAGTTGGAGGGATATCTTTAGCTGCCACAACAGTTGCGCTGAATTTTGGGAGCAAAGTATTTGCAGCCTCATCAAAAACACCTTTCGGTTCTGTTCAGTTTGCGGTTATTACCGATCCACATGTGGATATCCAGGGTACAAACGCCATAAAAATGAGTTCTATCAGTTTGGATTGTGTCCAGAAGACAGTTGATGCCCTCAACATGGAAAAAGAACTCTCTTTTGTCATGGTGACCGGCGACCTGCTTCAGGATGGTGAGTGGGAAAATGCAAGAGCCATCAAGAAGGAACTGGATCGGCTGAAAGCTCCTTACTATGTTTTGGCTGGTAATCATGATTATGATCCCATTCTCCCTAAAAAACACCGTGAAGGATTTACTTATATGACCATTGAAGAGTTTGTCGAATTCTTCAAAGGACACGGCTATGATGATTCTTTGCAGCGCTACTATGCACTACAAGTCAAGCCGGGACTGCGTGTTATTGCACTGGATGCGGAGTTGCCACTGGATCCTAAATCCTGGGCAGGCGTTATTCCCGCGGAACAGCTTGAATGGTTGGATAAACAACTGGCGGACCACCCCAATGATTTAAACCTGGTCTGTTTGCATCACAATTTTGTTACCTGGTCGGATGATGAACTCAAAGGTGGACCAAAACAAAGGTTCTGTATAGAAAATGCAGCTGAAGTTCGAGAAGTCCTGGCTAAACATTCGACAGCAGCCCCGGTGGCTATCTCCGGACATCGACATATTGGTTTGAATTATAAAGAGCTGAATGGCGTCAATTATTTTATTGCTCCTGCTCTCAATTCGCACCCGATGCGCTACACGATCTTTGATATTTCCAATGAAGCTATCTCCTGGAAGACCCCCATGGTTGGTGTCCCGTTATCTGACCATCTTGAGGCCAAGGAGAATTTGCTGAATGCTGAATGGTGGCGGGAGAGTAAATACAAAGAAAGAAATTATGTTAATGATAACGGTGTGTTGGCACTGTATGAAAATAACAACATGATCATAGGAACCAAAAAAATATAGTACGAGAAGAGCCAATTGAGCTCGTTATTGGCGACATTGAATAAAACATACCCATACAGAGGCCATGTGGAGGGGGTGGGTATTTTGTTGTGAAATACACGTAGCTGTTATGAAGGGTCCAGTATGGGGTTAGCTGGTATTATTTTTGATGTGGATGGAGTGATTGTAGAAACGGAAAATCTACATCGAATGGCCTATAATGCCATGTTTAAGAAGAACAGAATTCCTGTAACGTGGACTCCTGCGGATTATAAGGCCATTTTGAATCAGCCTGCTGGTAAAAAATTGCAATCGGTAGTGGATTCTATGGGTGTTAAAAACAAGGAGGCGACACGTTTAATACTGCATCGGGAAAAGCACCTCTGTTTTGAAGAAATCCTTGATAATCTTGGCTCTGCAGGGAGGTTGGTTCCCCGCCCGGGAGTATTGGATCTGATTGACGAGGCCTTGTCGCGGAAAATTAAGTTGGGTTTGGCGACTGTGAGTCCCCGACCCAGTGCAACTAAACTGTTGACCTATGCATTAGGAGCAGATCTGTTCAAATGTTTTTCCGGATTTTGTACGGGGTATGAGGTGGAGAATACGAAGCCGGCACCTGATGTTTACCTTGCTGTATTGAGTCAAATTTGTACTCTTCCGGATAATACCGTAGCTGTTGAAGATACTGAATACGGTGCAGAAGCTTCCATGAATGCTGGCTTAAAAACAGTGGTTACCCCCAGTGAATATACGTTGGGGGGGGTGTTTTCTGGAACCAGCCTGGTGGTTCCAGATCTGGCACATTACAAAGGAAACGAGCAGGTTACTGTTGAGGTGTTGGAGAATTTGCTGTAGTTGGTTTTTGATAAAAGTGTTGGATCAAGTTTGGGTAAACTATAAACATAATGGGACACTCTAAAAACGGGAGAATTTGATGAAGAAAATTATTTTGTTACTGTTAGTTTTATTGGCCTTTGGCGGATCGGCATTTGGTTCAGGGGGCGGAGATTCTAGAGAACTTACACTTTATTATTCTCATCCCGCTGACTGGACAGATCCTCTTATCAAGGAATTTCAGGAACGTACCGGAATTCATGTCAATCTGGTTGGGGCTGGCACCGGTGAGCTTGCTTCCAGAATTAAAGCAGAGAAAGCTGCTCCTCAGGCAGATGTTTTGTGGGGAGGTGGTGCTGCCACTTATGTAAATATCATCGATCTTCTTGCCCCTTATAAACATGCCTATATGGATAAGGTCCCTGCTTCAAGTAGAGATGCCCAGAATCGCTGGCATGCAAGTCAGACCTTTAACATGGTGATTATCTATAATCCTAAGCTGGTCGCTCCTGAAGATGTTCCAAAAGGTTGGGCAGACCTTCTGAATCCTAAGTTCAAGGGTAAAATTGCTCATGCCGACCCGGCAAAATCCAGTTCTGCTCTAGCTGCGCTGAATATTCAGCTGAAAGTTATGGGCGGAGATAACGAAAAAGGCTGGGGCTATATGAAGAAATTTGTTGAAAATCTCGATGGCAAAGTTCTCGGTTCTTCTTCCGCAACATTCAAGGGCGTTTCTGACGGAGAATATGCCGTTGGTATCACTTATGAACAGGCCGCTCTTAAATATATGCGAGCTGGCGCAGATTTGAAAGTTGTTTACCCCATTGAGGGTACAGTCAACTTTCCAGGACCTATTGCTCTTGTCAAGGGGGGACCCAATCCTGAAAATGCGAAGAAATTTATCGATTTTGTCATGAGTGAAGATGCGCAGGCACCACTTGGTGAATTGAACATGAGGGCAATTCGTACTGATATAAAGCTCCCGGATTTTATGGTTCCAAATGACAGTCATCTATTTGTACCTTTTTCACAGGATCTTCTTGAAAATACAGATGCCAAGAAGACCAAGTGGAAAAATCTCATTATTGGTAGATATTAGCAAAAATATCTAAAGGGATGCCTGTGTACATAGGAATGCCTTGTTTTCTGAAGGTGATATAGAAATGTATGGATGGGTATGCCTGTATATGAGCAGGCATACCTTTTTTTTAAAAGTAATAATGTATGACAGGTCTTAATAGTATGACAGGAGATCAAGTATGAGCGAGCCTTTATATATAGAAAACGTTGTAAAGTATTATGGAGATTTCAAAGCAGTAGATGGAATTGATTTAACCGTAGAGGCTGGCGAATTTTTTACTTTATTAGGACCATCTGGTTGTGGGAAGACGACTTTACTTCGTATGATTGCAGGATTTAACTCTATAGAGGATGGAGTTATAAAATTTAAAGATAAAGTTATTAATGATATCCCTGCACATAAAAGAAATACCGGAATGGTTTTTCAGAGTTATGCAATTTTTCCCCATCTGACTGTTTTTGACAATGTTGCATATGGTCTTAAGGCCAGAAATATCGCTAAAAATGAGATACAAGAAAGGGTCACGGACGTTTTGACCCTGGTTAAAATGGAAGAATATGCAGATCGTAAGCCATCAAAACTTTCCGGGGGGCAGCAGCAGAGAATTGCTTTGGCAAGAGCTGTTGTTATTAATCCGGACATCCTGCTTATGGATGAACCGTTAAGTAATCTCGATGCGAAACTTCGGGTTGAAATGCGGGAAGTCATTAAGAAAATTCAGCAGCGGTTAAATATAACAACAATTTATGTGACCCATGATCAGGAAGAAGCCCTGGCAATTTCAGATCGAATTGCCGTTATGAATGCAGGGCAGATTCAGCAGGTGGGGGCTCCCCGCGATATTTATCTGAATCCGGCAAATACGTTTGTTGCTGATTTTATCGGTAATTCGACTTTTCTTGATTGTAAAATAACCACTGGATCCGATGATAAATCCCTTATTTCAATACCCGGGAATAAAGATATTGAACTTACATTAAGCAAAGAATATTCCGGAAACGGAAAGTTTGTTTTTCGGGCTGAGGACGTAAATCTTGTGTCTCCAAAGGGTGATGAACTCTCTGGAAAAATTACATTTGCGACATTTTTAGGAAAAACCATCGATTATGAAATTACTTTAGATAATGGTGAAGTTATCCTTGTTACTGAGAGTATTAAGGAAAGCGATATCCAGAGGACTATTGGAGATAGAGTCGGCCTGGATTTTAACTTGTCCCGAATCAGAATGTATGATGAAAGCGGCAGGGAAGCATTACTATGAAAAATAAAAAAAAGTCTTTAAATCTTGCGAAGATGTTTAGACCTGATTTCTGGAAGGTCACAACAGTTATTTTCTTTTTATTGGCCGCAGCTTTTATAATTTATCCTCTTATTGGTCTTTTTTACCGGAGCTTCCTTACCCCTGACGGAACGACTCTGACCTTTGCCAATTATACCGATTTTTTTAGACTGCCCTATTATTTCAGAACTCTGAAGAATAGTTTTGTATTGTCGTCCGCAACAACAGTACTTTCCGTTTTACTTGGGGTTCCGATGGCTTATGTTGTTTCCCGTTATAATATTCCCGGCAAGAAAACTCTGAATATTATGATTGTCATCTCTCTCCTCTCCCCCCCCTTTATTGGTGCCTATGCGTGGATCATGCTGTTAGGCCGAAGTGGATTTATTACGAAACTGCTTGAACCAATTGGTATTCACCTCCCCAGTATTTATGGATTTGGTGGAATGTTGTGGGTTTTTACTCTGAAATTTTTCCCTTTCATCTACATGTATGTTCTTGGTGCCCTGGGGTCTATGGACAGATCTCTTGAGGAAGCGGCGGAAAATCTTGGGGCCAGCCGAATGAAGAGAGTCTTTACTGTTACACTTCCTCTCATTATTCCGACTTTAACGGCAGGTATCGTCATGGTTTTCATGACAGTCCTCTCTGATATCGGAACTCCCATGCTTATGGGTGAGGGGTATAAAGTTCTGCCACTGGTTATCTACGATGAATATATGAGTGAGGTCGGTGGCAACGCCGTCCTGGCCAGCAGCATGGGGATCATTCTCATTATTTTTTCCCTGTCTATTCTGTTCATCCAGAGATACATCATATCAAAGCGTGAATATAATATGTCGGGACTTCGGCCACCAATTGTTGAAGAGCTTAGTAAGGGACCCCGTATTTTACTGACCTTAGGCTGCTATTCTGTAGCCATTGTGGCTCTAGCCCCCCAGATAACAACATTTGTGACGTCATTTGTTAAAACCCGCGGTCCTCTGTTTGTTAAAGGGTTCAGTCTCAAAAGTTACACAGATGTCTGGTTTAAGTTGTGGGACAGCGTGAGTCATACCTACATTTATTCGACAGTCGCTATTGTTATTATGATTGTTATCGGTATTCTTGCGGCCTATCTGGTTGTCCGCATGAGGTCGAAGACGACAGCTATTCTGGATTTCCTCGTTATGTCGCCCTATGTTATTCCGGGATCTGTTTTAGGTATTATTCTGATCATGGCATTCAATAAGCCGCCTCTGTTACTGGCCGGGACATCAACAATTTTGATTATCTCCTACACCATCAGGAAGATACCTTTTTTATTCCGGTCAAGTATTGGTATTCTGTACCAGCTTGATCCATCAATAGATGAGGCATCAATCAACCTTGGGGTTTCACCGTTAAAAACATTTTTTAAGGTCACCGCGGTATTAATGCTTCCCGGTGTTGTTTCTGGTGCGATTTTAAGCTGGATTGCATCTATTAACGAATTTAGTTCAACAATAATATTATATTCCGGGAATACTAAAACAATTTCCGTTACAATTTTTTCAGAGATATTTAAGGATAGCTTTGGTACTGCGGCTGCGCTGGGAACAATCCTTACCCTCTCTGCAATTGTAGCCCTGGCTGTTTTCAATAAACTTACCAACGGAAAGGGAAGTGTTGTATAGGATGCCCGTATAGTGCATTGCATAAAAACAACCAATTGAGTTCGAAAAGATGACAAAACTAAAAAACATAACTGAACTTTCCCATCTATTCGGGTCTGAAGATTTTGTCAAAGGGGGGGGAGGCAATTCTTCCTGCAAGGATGAAAAGACCATGTGGGTTAAACCATCCGGAACAACTTTGGCGGGAATAAGTGCAGAATCCTTTGTCGCTTTAGAGCGGGATAAAATAACACCACTGTTTAGCTCAAAGATACCGTCTCTTGCTGCAGACAGGGAAAAGTTAGTCCAAAAAGTTATGATATCCGCAGTGAAAGAAGGATATAAAGGACGTCCGTCAATAGAAGCACCATTGCACAATATGTTGAACGCCGTCTATGTTGTTCACACCCACCCTGCTCTGGTGAACGGCATGACTTGCAGTAAAGAAGGAGAGGAAAAATGTGCGGAATTGTTTCCGGAAGCTTTGTGGGTTGACTATTTTAGCCCGGGATTCTCCTTGTGTGCAGGAATGAAAGAGGTCCTTGAGGATTATAAAAAAAAGTATGGTAAAGAACCTGAACTGATTTTCTTGAAAAATCATGGTGTGTTTGTTTCCGCCGATACAGCCGTAGAAGTCAGAGATACTTATTCCAGTATGATGGCCACGTTTAAAAGTTTTTATCAATTGACCGGAATAGATCAGACAATGCCGGAACAGTCTTCTGTTGCCACAGATTCCGAAGGGATGGTTAATGAACTGCTGGGAGGCCTTGGTGGTGTATATACAAAAACAAATACTCCTTTTAAGATATGCCCTGGACCTCTTTCACCTGATCATATTGTCTACAGTAAAAGCTACCCATATGAGGGGAAGCTCACCGCAGAAGATATCACTTTATTTAGAGAAAAATACGGTTTTTGGCCCCGTGTTTTTGGTACTGAAGAGGCAATTATTACAATTGGTGCAACTCAAAATAGTGCCGATCTTGCAATGTTGCTTGCTCGGGATGCAGCGCTGGTTTTTCGCCTGACCTCAGTGTTTGGTGGAGCATCATTTATGTCAAGGGAAGCCGGTGAATTTATCGAAAACTGGGAGGCGGAATCCTATCGCACGAGAGTGGCAGAAAAGTAATTTGCAGCCAGTTCATTGAAAGTCCGGCAGGCTGCTAGGGGATAGGGAAGTGGTGTGCAGGAATTTTGTGGAAGAAAGAGATAATCTTCTGGTAAAACTTGATTCAGCAATATGACCTTTACCTAAGGAGAAGATTTACTGCAAAGTGGAAATTTTATAGCAACAAACGGACGTTTTCAGGGGTGGTATCAAGAGGAGATAAGAAGTCTTCTATCTGCAGAACAAGAATAAAGACAGGAAGTAGCTCTTGGCAATATTTAAAGCTTATACTCACCAGAAGATATTCTTTAAGCTCTTGGTTACCTTCTTACTGATTGGTATTATTCCGCTGATTCTCGCTGTCAGCGTATACTATGTTGCTTCGAATAAGCTCCTGATTGAGGATACCGGAGATAAGACTTTTGAAAGTACAAAATTTGTAAGTACCCTTCTTGATAGAATGATCCGGGAGAACGGGATCATCTTTGAAACGATCGAATCAGAAAAATCCTTTGCAAAAATATTCAATTCTGAAAATAGCAATACCCTCAATAACAGCGATAAGGCTTCACTCTACAACACAATTTACGTGCTTCTGGAAGAAAAATTTCCGAAACCGGGAATCTATGTCATGGATTCTTCCGGAGTCAATATATTCTCAAACAAGAAAATTCCCAAAGAATACGACCCGGTAAAATATAAACATTGGGGGATATTTCGTAAAGCCAGTGCTGCCAGGGGTAAAATCGTCGTCTATCCTTATAAAATGTATGAAAGGAAGGGTGGTGCCAGGGTTCTTAGCTTGGGGAAAGCTGTTTATTCGGGAGATAATGTTATCGGGTATATCATTGTTGATCTGTACCAGGAGCATTTTTATAACCTCCTGACATCCATAAATAACCCTGAAAGGTTCAGGATTATAGGAAGAAACCTGCTACCGCTTTTCAGCCTTACCGACGGTATAAAAGAAAGTTCTGTCAACAAACTGCTTAAAAAAACTGCTTTATCCGAGAATCCTTATGTTCAATTTAAAACCGGAAAGCAGCGGCTTCTATTTTCGGACTATCAATCAGAAGAAACAGAGTTGAGAGTTGCCGCTATCCAGCCGCTCAATCAACTGATCAATGTGAGCAGAGTTGTTTTTTTACCGTTTACTGTTTTAGTCGTTGTTACAAGTATCATCAGTATTGTTTTGGCATTTTTTGTTGCCCGCGGTTTTTCACAGCCTATCTATGATGTCATTAGCTGTGTCGGCAAAGTTGAACAGGGGGATTTTTCTGCCCGGACAGAAATAAAGCGGAAAGATGAGTTCGAAATTCTCGGGGAAAGCGTCAATGCAATGATAGCCCGAATCCAGGAACTTATTACAAATATTAAGCAGAAAGAGAGGAGCTTGAGAGTTGCCGAAATGGAATCTCTTCAGGCTCAGATTCATCCGCATATGATCTTTAATACTCTCGAAATGATTAAATGGAGTATCCGGATGGATAAAAATGATGAAGCTGTTCATATTCTGACCCAGTTTTCAAAACTTCTGAGACAGGGGATAGATAATAAGGACGAGATGGTCACCGTCAGCGAAGAGATGAGAATTGTCGGTATTTACCTCGATATTCAGCAACGCCGTTTCGACGACAGGCTGAAGGTGGATTTGCAAGTTGATTCAGACATAGAAACAGCGCGTATCCCCAAATACATAATTCAGCCGATTATTGAAAATTCTATCGTTCATGGTTTAAGGGATAAATTGGGCGTTGTAACCATCTCTGTCTGCGGTTATGGAGATAAAAGTGATTTGTGGTTTGAAATCAGTGATAATGGTAAAGGAATCACCGCTGAGACAATACGTAAAATCATGGCGGGAGAGGAGAACTATGGAAGTAAATCGAACAGTACAGGGATGAAGAATGTTTTGAAAAGAATAAAATTGTACTATGGGCCGGAATACGGTTTGAGCGTTGAAAGCAGTAGCGACAGGGGGACAAAGGTTATTCTCAAGATGCAGAATAGTGTTATAACTTAAATTATGGTAAGCGTTGTTGTCGTTGAAGATGAGCGAATTCTCAGGAATGGGCTGGTTCTTACGACTCCGTGGCTGGAGTTCGGCTGCAAGATAATCGGCGAGGCCGAGAATGGTTTGGCGGGAAGAGATCTTATTGTCAAGATCAAGCCTGATATTGTCATAACCGATGTTATTATGCCGGGAATGAACGGTATCGAGATGATAAAGAGTCTGCAGGGGGTAGCCGAAACCGAGTATATTATTTTATCGGGGTATGCCGATTTTGAGTTTGCACAGACTGCACTCGAACTTGGTGTTAAAAGGTATCTGGTGAAACCCCTAGAAGAATCCAAATTAAAAGAGACAATGATCGATCTGGTCAAAGAGGTTGAAGAAAAGAAAAGAGATCTCCACCAGCGGAATGTTTATCGTCAGAATCTGAATAATGAATTGTTCTTTCAGGAATATATCACGAAGCACAATTCCGATTATCGGGAAAAATACTTGGAAGAAGCACTTTGTTTAATCGGAGAACATTATTCAGAAAGTCTTACTGCTGCAGATGTTGCGGAACACTTAAGGATCAGCGAAAGCTCTTTTGTAAAGATATTCAAAGAGAAAACCGGCTACACTTTCCTGAAATATCTGACCCTGTACCGAATGAAAAATAGTGTCAGACTTTTAACAAATAAAAACAAAAGAATTTGTGAAGTTGCAGACCTGGTAGGATATACAGACTATCGATATTTCTGTGAAGTTTTTAAAAAAAACTTTGGGATGACACCTTCAGAATACAGAAAAGGTCAAGCTCTTATTTCAGAATAGCGTTGGTCTGACCAAGCTGCGTGGTCTTTCTGTGGCATCTGGTAGTGCTGCCGCCAGTTGGGGCAGGTCAAAATTTAACCGATATTTTTCTCCAGCCGCTGACAGACTCTTTCTACATCCCGGCGGGC
>JAOZOH010000017.1 GCA_029933365.1 Desulfuromusa sp.
GACACATGCGGACAAGAGCGGACTTAAGAAATAAATAAAACTTTTTTCTAGGTTTTAAACCAAAAAATATTGACTTTGATTTTGTCAGCCTTTGTCCGCAGTTGTCTGTGGCTAATTCATGTTATTTCTTGATTTCCGGCACTTCACCCACCAACAACCCATGCAAATGCAGATACCTGGTCGTATTCCGTTTGTTATCGATATCATCATAAACCCGCTGGATTTGCTCGGGCAATAATTCCAAAACATCAGCTACTTCTTCAAGAGAATAGCCATTGTTTTTTCCGTAGAGGCAAAGATCCATCCGGTCATGCGGCAAGGAAAAATAAAACTCATCCTGACCCTGCGGTAATGAATAGGTATCGGTTGTCGGCGGACGTTTGCGGATATCCGCAGGGACACCGAGGTACTCAGCCAACTGATAGACCTGGGTTTTATATAGGTGAGCAATCGGTTTGACGTCTGCGGCACCATCACCAAGTTTGACAAAGAAGCCCTGATCATATTCAAGCCGATTTGGAGTCCCGGCAACGGCATAATTGAGTCGATCTGCGTGGTAGTATTCAAGCATTTTACGGGTGCGCTGCTTGAAATTAGTTGCTGCCAGGATTTCCAGGTATGCTTTTAGTGGCAATCTAACCTTCTGTATCTCTCCACCAGGCGATTGGGCTACCACAGAGAACAGTGAAAACTCTTTGCTTTCAATAACATTGGGAATCACAATTTTAGATTTCCAGCCATCACCATACTCAGGAATGACGCTTTTGACGGCAGCATCATAACGTTGATAAAAACCAACTGCTTCTAAAATTCCCGAAATATTTTCATGTTCCGAGTCAATACCAAAGTGATCCGAAACACTGGTACTGAGAGAAAGAGTCTCATCAGAAGAATGGCGTTCCGGCATATGCAAACCAAAAACCTTTTTTGGACCGAAGGCTTTGACTGCAAGGGCACAGGTGACACTGCTGTCTATTCCACCCGAAAGACCCAAAACAATGCCACGCCGCTTGATGGTATTTTTCATCAAACTGCGTAGATTGGATGATATTCTTTCGACTTCTTGTTCTGCATCCAGCGTTAAAATATCTTTAGTAAATGGGGTTTTTGACATATTTATTCTCCAAATCAGATAATCTGTTTAGCCACGGACACACACGGACAACTGCGGACAAAACTAAAATCAAGATTTTTTAGGGTTTAAACCAAGAACAAAAGGTTTTACTTGTCTATTCATTATTAAGTCCGCTCTTGTCCGCATTTGTCTGTGGCAAATTAGCTTTGTACTTTTCTTACTATCTTATCCGCCACAATCGGCTGAATATCTTCCGGTTTAAAATCCTCAATAAACTGCTGATGTAACAACTGTGTCGACAAAATCCCGATGAGTGGCATGTCTTGAACTTCGTTTGCTCCACATTCTGATAATCTGTTTAACCACGGGCACACGGACAAAACCAAAATCAAGATTTTTTAGGGTTTAAACCAAGAACAAAAGGTTTTACTTGTCTATTCATTATTAAGTCCGCTCTTGTCCGCATTTGTCTGTGGCAAATTAGCTTTGTACTTTTCTTACTATCTTATCCGCCACAATCGGCTGAATATCTTCCGGTCTAAAATTCTCAACAAACTGCTGGTGTAACAACTGTGTCGATAAAATCCCGATGAGTGCCATATTTTGAACTTCATTTGCTGTCTGTTTCGAATTCTTTGTGAATTTTTTACGTAAAAAGGACACTTTTTTTGCGTCAAAATATCCTGTTCGCTTAATTGTATCCTCTGATAAAAGATCTTGAACAAACGAGTCAGATTCATCGGTCAGAAAAGATTCTTTTATTGGTGCACGGTACGGTTGTTTCGAACGGTTACGGATATTTTCTGGAACCAAGTCTTTAAACGCTTTTTTTAATATGTATTTTTCATTCAACCCTTTGATCTTCCAATGTGCTGGAAGCTTAGCTGCAAATTCGATAACCCGATGGTCCAGAAACGGCACCCGCAATTCAATTGAATTTCCCATCCCTACTCGATCTCCCTGGGAAGATAGTAGATAATTAGAAAGGAAAATATCCATTTCCAGAAACTGAGCTTTTGAAAAGGTATCCTGCGTACTAAACGATTTTGGTAAACGCTCCGTCAACGAGGCATATGGATCGTACCCAGCTAATTCAGCTTGTAAGTCGGGCGAAAAGAAGTTTTTATTCTTGCCGCTATTGCGCCAACGAATTTGATGTGAAAAGAACGGATCAGCAAGATCTTCCGCTTTAACTGAAAAGAACTTCTGTAAAAACATTCTCGCACGCGAGGGATCCTTGAAGATATAAGGGTAGAGACGTTCAACCAGTAGTGGGCGCCACTTGGAATCGGGTTGACGTGCCCAGAAATGTCGCAGTTTGGCTTCTTTAAAAATATTATATCCACCGAAAACCTCATCTGCCCCCTCCCCGGTCAATACCACTTTGAACTGACTGTCGCGGACCAGTCTTGACAATGAGAACAACGGGATCGGACCAGTACGCAACAATGGTTTTTCACACTGCCAGATAACTTGAGAAAAGTTATCCCTGACATGCCGATTCGAGACGCGAACATCACTATGCTCAGTATTTAAATGACGAACCATCTCATTTTGATATTGAGATTCGTCAAAAGTATTTTCCTGAAAACTCAAGGAGAAGGTTCTCAGGTGATTATTGAAGTAACTAGCGATAAGTCCCGTCAATATAGAGGAATCAAGGCCGCCACTCAGATATGCCCCGACAGGAACATCTGCTCTCAAACGCAAACGCACAGCATCGGTCAATAGTTCTTTGAGTTTGTTCTTCGCTTCATCAAAAGTCCCCTGCCAACATTCTTCGGGTGAGGCATAAGGGATTGTCCAATACGCCTTCGGATCAGACAGCCCTCTCTTGCTGACAGTCATAAAATGACCAGGGGGAAGCTCTAAGATACCCTTGAAAGCCGTTTTGGGAATAATTGTTGTCCAAAAAGTAAAGATCTGACTGAGCGCCTCAGGATCAATAGATCTTGATATTTCCGGATCAGCGAATATGGCCTTGATTTCAGAAGCAAAGCTGAATTTACCATTCTGATTGGTATAAAAAAGCGGTCGGATCCCAACTCGATCACGGGCAAGAAAAAGTTCCTTTTTCCGCGTATCCCAAATTGCTATGGCAAATTGACCATTTAATTTTTTCAAGCAGTCGGCACCATATTCTTCATAGAGTGCCAGAACCACTTCGGTATCTGTATCGGTTTTGAAACTGTACCCTTTTTGAATCAGTTCTGCTTTTAATTCAATATAGTTGAATGTCTCACCGTTATAAACAATCCACAGCGTTTCAGCTTGATTACTGATTGGTTGCGTTCCGGTTTCTAGACCTAGAATACTTAAGCGTGCATGACCGAGACAGATGTCTTTGTCAACGTAGAGACCCGATTCGTCAGGACCGCGATGATGGAGCATGGTAACCATGCGAGCAACGATTGACTCGGATGATTCCAGTTGCTTATTGATATTCAATATCCCTGCTATTCCACACATATATTTATAACTGCCTTATACCTTCTTTATTAGCCACAGACACACACGGACAACAGCTGGACAAAACAAAAAGCCATAATCTATCTCACGCCCGTTCACTTTGCTCACTCAAGCCGCTAAGACGCAGAGAAAACCATTTTTTTGCCACGGACAAATGCGGGACAAAATCAAAGTCAAGATTTTTGGTTTAAAACCAATAACAAAGGATTTTTGTCTATTCATTTTAGTCCGCTCTTGTCCGCATTTTGTCTGTGGCTAATTCAGCTTTTCCCAAACAATCCATCCGCAATCGGCATAAATTCAAAATTGTTCAGCAACCGCCTGAACCTCTTTTCAGTTTGTTTCAAATTCAAATAATGGCGAAATTGACTTTTAGCGCTAGCACCCGACATACGTGGTTGCTGCGGATCAAATTCCCAGGGGTGCAAATAAAAAACAAAGGGCTGCTGTTCCTGCTGGTTAATTCGGTTCAAACCCCAACGGGTGACAGCATATGGTAACAAGCGAAAATAACCACCACCAGCAATGGGTAGATTCTTCTTGCCCAAACGCAAAGTAGTAATCGGTAGCTCACGGATCGATTTGTGTTCCTCCGCAGCGACGTCCATGGAGGACCAACCTTTATTCGTTTCAACGGCATAACCGGCAAATCTTGGCCAATCAGGAATCCCATAGAAATCATGTTTCATTGGGAAAATACTTGAATCGTACTGAAACCCCGCCTCTAGCAATTCTTCGAAAGCCCAGCTGGTTTCTCGAGTGATCGAATAACTGGGAGCTCGATAGCCAAGGACGGCTATTCCAATCTGATCTTCAAGCAAACCTTTTCCACGGCGGATATCTGCACGGTAGGTTTCACGATCCTGGAGGGCAAGGCGTTGATGCAGGTAACCATGACTGGCAATTTCATGACCCTGTTCAGCAATTTTCCTGGTCAGTTGTGGATATCTTTCAGCCACCCAACCAAGGATGAAAAAAGTTGCTTTGACGTTATACTCGTTGAGGATATTCAGTATCAGATCGGTGTTTCGCTCAACCCGACACTCTCTCCCACCCCAGGTTTCTGGAGGGGATATTTTTTCAAACGCCGAGACATGGAAATAATCTTCGACGTCAATTGTCAAGTAGTTGGTCATTGTCATAAAAATTATCGATCCATTGAGCACACGAAAATCACAGAAAAAAACTTTCTATTGTTGTGGAAAATTCTCCAGTTGCTCTTTAATGACGAAACTATTCGCCCGAATAATTTTACGAAAACTTTCACTTGTTGTAGCCCAATCAATCAGGTCTACCTTGAAAGCGAGATCTGACTCATTAAAGGCATCTTTCAAATCTGCTGTTCGAGCAAAACCAAGCGGATCATCGGTGATAATCGCTAAATCAAGATCAGAAAACTTCGCCGGTGCTCCCCCGGCTCTCGAACCAAAAACAACAACATCAAACTCTGGAACATGGTCGTTGAGGATCTTTAGAACGACATTGAGCTCCCAAGCTTCGAGACGCAGTGCCTTATTATTGAACGTCATGGGCATCTGCTTGGCTTTTCAGCTGTTCATAAAGATAAACTGCTTCATCAAGAAAATCGCCTGCAATGGAATACACTGCTTTTGCCTTTTCTTCATCATACGCATGGCTGCTGCTGGTTCTGGCTTGACGGTATTCTTTCCAACGCATCCAGTCAGAGCGCAATAAATTCATTTGGTTCCCGGTACGGATAAGATCGGCAAAAGGCATTCTTTTGATATGTTCAGGGCTGGCAGACGCTTCCGCCAAAAACCTCCGCAACATCTTATGACTCAGTTCATAGGTAAACTCATAACACTGAATCACCGAATTGCGCAGTTGTTCAAACAGGTCAGGATCAGCTTTCGCCATTGGTGAATTTGAATATTCAAGACTTTTTGTCAGCTGACTTATTGCACGCTGTAGTGGTGTAAAATCAAGTGTCATTTTTCAACCTCGTATCCCTGCGGATTCTTCCTCTGCCAGTTCCAGCTGTCCTTCATCATCTCATCCAAACCATAGTCTGCCTGCCAGTCCAACTCATTCCTGGCCAATGCTGGATCGGCCCAGCATTCCGCGATATCTCCGGGACGACGTGGTGCAATGCGATACGGAACCGGACACTTTGAAGCCTTTTCAAACGCCTGGATAATCTCAAGAACAGAGTAACCCGTTCCCGTACCCAGATTGCAGGTCAGCACCCCACTTTCATCCTCAATACGATCCAGGGCCTTGAGATGCCCTTTGGCCAAATCAACGACATGGATATAATCGCGCACCCCGGTGCCATCCTTGGTCGGATAGTCATTCCCGAAGACGGAAACTTCTGCAAGCTTACCGACTGCCACCTGACTGACATAGGGAATCAGATTATTAGGGATACCCTGCGGATCTTCACCGATCATGCCTGAAGAATGGGCACCAACAGGGTTGAAGTAACGTAACAGAACAATCCCCCAAGCCGAATCAGAGGCTGACAGATCCTTTAGAATTTCCTCAATCATCAGCTTGCTGCGACCGTAAGGGTTGGTTGCAGAGGTTGGAAAGTTTTCTTGAATAGGAACTGTTGCGGGGTCACCATAAACAGTAGCTGAAGAACTGAAGACCAGCTTACGGACATCAGCTCTTTCCATCGCACGCAACAGCGTCAAAGTTCCAGTGACATTATTATCATAGTAATCGATCGGAATCTGAGTCGATTCACCAACGGCTTTAAGTCCTGCAAAATGGATAACAGCGTCTATCTCATGGTCAGTAAAGATTTGATCGAGAGAGTAAATATCGCGTATATCCGCCTGATAAAAATGGAATGTCCGCCCGCTGATTTCTTCGACACGATCCAGTGCGACCTGGCTTGAATTACAGAGGTTATCAACGATGATCAGATTAAAGTCAGCGGCCAAAAGCTCGACAACTGTATGTGAGCCGATAAAACCCGCTCCACCTGTGACCAATATTGTTTTCATATATTTCCCCACTACTTAATTGTAAAAAACTGCTTTTGATCTAGAGTCTTAAACCAATCTCAAGCGCTTTTTGCCACGGACACACACGGCTGACAATTCAAAAATGATAAATCAATTTTCAGAGATGAATAGGATAGAAAGGATAGGGCCTCAGCATCATCATTTTTAACTATCCCCTGAATCCCCTCTATCCCTGAAAGTCATGCTTTTGATCTTGGTTTTCTCTGCGCCTCCGCGTGCTCTGCGAGAGGAGACTTTTGATTTATATCTGCTTTCATCTGCGACAGAATTTAAGTTTTTACAATGACCAATAAACTAACCCGGCAGCTTCAATTTCATCACGCTTAAGGATACTCTTCACATCCACAACAACACCTTGACCATTGCCATTTTGGCAAAGTGCAGCTAATCGTTCTGCTTTGAGTTCTGCAAATTCTTTGTGGCTCACTGCATAGATCACAGCATCGACTGTTCCGACTACAGATAAATCTGTCAGTTCCAATTCGTATTCATGTCGTGTTTCAACAGGATCGGCTAATGGATCATGAATAAGAACCTCTACTCCATAATCCTCAAGCTCATGGACGATATCGACCACCTTGGTATTGCGGATATCAGGGACATCCTCTTTAAATGTCAAGCCCAGCACCAGAACCCTTGAGTTTTTAATCACCTTCCCCGACTTAATCATCTGCTTAATCGTATTTTCGGCAACATACTTACCCATACCGTCATTGATGCGCCGACCAGCAAGAATTACCTGGGGAAGATAACCAATCTGCTCTGCCTTATGGGTCAGATAGTAGGGATCAACACCAATACAGTGGCCACCAACCAAACCAGGAGTAAACTTGAGGAAGTTCCATTTTGTTCCTGCAGCAGCTAGCACATCCATGGTTGGAATATCGAGCTTATTAAAAATCAATGCCAGTTCGTTTATCAGTGCGATATTCAGATCACGTTGGGTATTCTCAATAACTTTTGCCGCTTCAGCCACTTTGATACTTGAAGCACGATGAACTCCGGCAGTTATAACCAGCTCATAAATCTGCGCGACCGTTTCCAGAGTTTCCTGGTCCATCCCTGAAACAACTTTCATAATTTTTTCAACGGTGTGAACCTTATCACCAGGGTTGATCCGCTCTGGTGAGTAGCCGACTTTAAAATCATCACCACACTTCAAACCCGATTCCTGCTCCAGAATAGGGACACAAATATCTTCAGTCACCCCGGGATAAACTGTCGATTCATAAACAATAATTGCACCTTTCTTCAGATTTTGACCGATAGTTTCTGAAGCTTTTTCCATAGGCGAAAGATCGGGATTATTATTTTCATCGATGGGAGTTGGTACCGTAACAATGACAAAATCTGCAGACTTTAAATCTGCTGCGTTTGTCGTATAGGTAATTTCAGTATTCTGCAGATCAGCACTGGTCAATTCACCAGTTGCATCGTAGCCACTTTTAAGCTGTTCCACCTTTTTAGTATGAATTTCAAAACCGATGACATCGACTTTTTTACCGAAAGCTGCGGCCAAAGGGAGACCAACGTAACCCAGTCCGACCACTGCTATTTTTGCTTTCTTTTCTATGATTTGCTTTATTGTTACCAAGGTAATGCTCCTATAATCTTTTTATCCACAGAACACACTGAAATCACTGAAGAAAAATACAATCAAAATCATTTCTAAGATTAAGATCTAATCCCATGTTTTGTCTTTAACCCCAAAATGCTTTTAATCTTTCCCTGCTCTTCCGTGTAATCCGTGAACATATAGTTTGTAATTATGGCTTTATTTTCTTAAATACCAATCATAAGTTAATTTTAATTCCAATGCAATAGGATATTGTTTCCGATAGTTCATTTTCTCACAAATTGACCGATTATCAGCTAATAAATGTTTTATGTCACCAGATCGCAGTTCCATGTAGCTGTGGATGGTCTAAAGGCAGGTTGGTACGTTTTCCGGTGCTGATATTAACTAGCACTATTACGGCGTGTTCACGTTCAAGCAATAAATCAACAAGGTGGGAACCGATGCAGTCCCCCCGCCAGTCACCAGTATTTTCATCTAGCAATCCTTATTTTCGACAGGATCAACGGGATAAGGTTTGATCTAAAAAACCATCTCTCGCCCGTTCATTTCATTCACTCAAGACGCAAAGGGCGCAGAGAAAACTATTTTAACCGCAACAAACAACCTTTTTTTGTTTAAAACCCGCTATTTTGGTCTTGATTCTGATTCTCTTTGCGATCTCTGTGTCTCTGTGTGAGGATGATTTTGAGCATATCCATAGCTATTTTTTATTGGATTTAAGCCCTAGAGATTCTTGATGTCCTGCTTTCTTGCTATCCACTAAAACAGCCTGCCTTAATCGATCTATCTGCGCGGAGATTTTTTTCAATTGATCATCAAATTGACCAAACTGACCCTGTTGCTGATTAATCAGATACTCCAGGATACTCCCCTGGCTTGAGAGGCGTTCAAGAATGGCTTCTTTTTCAGATCTGTTGGCATTAAGTTTTGCGTAGTTTTCTTCAATACGCGCCAAACGGTCATCAAGAGTCGTCGTATTCTGCACGGGCTGAGGAACACTTTTTTGCGCTTCAAAATCAGGTTGTTGCAACCTGGATTCTTCAAAAGAAAGTTCATTGATAGCATCGTCTGCCAATGTCATATCAATCTCACGGGTTTCTTCAACAAAAGCCGACAAAAGGAGAAAGTCACAAATCAAATTGATAAGGCGGGGAATGCCACCACTGAAACGAAAAATCGTATCAAATACGCCATCGAGAAAAGTTACACAATCACGTTTTCCAACTGTTGCGAGACGGTGATAAACATACTCTTCAGATTCTTCACGGTTAAGTGGGTTCAAATGGCAGCTGATGCTGATCCGTTGCCGCAACTGACGCAAAGAAGGCTTGGCGATGATCTGTTTCAATTCCGGCTGCCCAACCAGAATAATCTGAACCATCTTAAAATCATCTGCTTCGAGATTTGAGAGCAGGCGTATTTCTTCCAGCGCCTCCGCCGAAAGATTCTGTGCTTCATCAATAATGATAATCGGCCGCCGATTAGAAGTGCATTCCTCCAAGAGAAAATTGTTCAACTCAGTGATCAGTTGAACTTTGTCCTTTCCTTCGGTCTGCAATCCAAAATCACTGTTGATCATGGCAATTAACTGGTGACCATCAACCCGGGTATTGAAAATCATCGACAGTGTGACATCTTCGCTAATCTTATTAATAATATCCCGAACCAAGGTGGTTTTACCCGAGCCAACCTCACCAGTGAGCAAAGTGAAACCTGCATGTTCCTGAACACCATATTGCAAGTAGCTCAGTGCTTTACGGTGCCCTTTACTCAGATAGAGAAATTTGGGGTTTGGTAAAAGCTCAAAAGGTTTGGCACTCAGGCCAAAATACTCTGTATACATAACAATCTCACAATAAAAAAACTTCCCTCTCCCTCAGGGAGAGGGCTAGGGTGAGGGGGTTACACACGGAAAGCTCCCCCTCATCCGGCCTACGGCCACCTTCTCCCTCATGGAGAAGGAATAATTGGAACCGCCATTAAAACCGCACCGTTCCACTTAAAGTTATTATGTTGTTGGTATAGTCTCCACCACTGATATCTGACTCATTGATCCGATATCGATATCCCAGTGATGCCAGAAAACGTCGATATTCATAATCAAGAGAAGCCCCTAAAGTAAAACGATCAACTTCTTCATCAGTAATTATGTCATCGTATTCCGCCCGCTCATACTCAGCATCGAAATTGGCAGTTAATGCCCTTGCGAGTGGTTTGGACAGATCAAAACGGACACCATAGGCCTCATCTTCGCGATTCTGTCGTACATAATCAGAATTATTCCAGAACAATTCCGTTGAGGCAGTCAGTGACTCTTTCTCATAAGTTGCCCCAAAACTGACTTCCTGTATTTCAGTCAAACCATCTTCCGCCGTCGTGGTAAAGTCCTGAGAATAGCCCAGAGATAAAGTGACTGGCGCAGAAAGCTGATAAGAAATATCCACCAGCCAATGCGTCCCATCGGTATCAAAACCTGAGTCATACTCTACTTCGCTGTAGCCACCTTCGACATAAATGGTGGTGCGCGAACCCAACTGTTGATTTAATCCCAAGGTATAGTCCTGCCGGTCAAATTCATCGGCATCATCATCGGACTGATGGAGGGCATAAGCATAGCGAGCAAAGACTTCTGTTGTGGATGATAATTGTTTTGCCAGCGAGAAGCGGCCTTCATGCTCTTCTGCATCATTCCCCCTCGAATCAACATAATCAAAGCGATCATAGGTGTAGCCAAAAATTAAAGAGAAAGTTTGGGTAAGCTGCCAACGGTATTCCGGGGTTACCGTAGAATGGTAAACCGTCGAACGGTTTTCTATATCGTTAAACTCATTATCGTCACGTTCATCAATTGTTTCACGACTGATCGTCTCAGCAAGACGCAAAGTAAAAGGACGACCACCAAAAAACAATGCCGTCGCATTTGCTCGTTGTACATCCTTGAACTTGTCCAGGTTTTCGTCACTATTGTCCTTGTAGAAACGGTAGCGCAGTGAGTAATCAACCATCGCCTCAAGTGAGCGATTATCATAATTGAGACTTATCCCCGGCTCAACCGTGGTAATCCAATCCTCTTCCTCGTTATTGTCGCTCAGAAAAATATTATCATTATATTCTTCTTCCAACGTCAAACAGGGATGGATTTCAAAAGCCGACCATGCATTCATCGCTGAAAACAGGAGGCCACATATTGCTAGCGCGGTAACAAATGATTTTGATAATTTCATAGTCCCATCCTTTTTATTGAAAAGCAAAATTAGGCTGTAGGCTTTACAACCTAACTGCCTATAGCCTAAAACCCTATCCCCACCGTCCCCTCAATAGTAATAGTCATAACCCTGACTCTTTAAAAATACGTGGGCATCATTATAAACAATTCCTAGAAGATTATGCCCTTTTAGGTCCTCAAGTGTTTTAACCACGTCTTCACTCTTGGCCTTACCTTCCCTGACGACAAACAGGATAGCATCTACAATGCCCGCTAAAACACCCGCATCAGCAAAAGGAAGTGCCGGAGGAGTATCAAATATGACATACCGTTCAGGGTAACGCTGCTTGAGCTCATTGACAATCTCTTTCATTCGATTAGACGAGAGCATATCAACCGGATCTTTGACCGCCTCACCAGCAGGCAGAACAACTAAATTGCCAACACCCGTCTTGATCAGAGCCTTTTCGATCGGCAAGTTATCACGCAAGCAATGAACCAGACCGACCTCAGGATTGATATCCAGATACTTATGTACTGATGGCCGGCGTAAATCAGCATCAACCAGCAACACCGTATGATTATGTTCTTTTGCCAGAGAAATCGCCAGATTCAACGCTGTCATCGATTTCCCTTCGTCAGTGAGAGTACTGGTAACCATCACAGTATTAAGGAATTTTTCACCTTTGGTTAGAGCGATAATGCTCGAACGCAATTTGTTGTATTCCTCGACAACGGCAGTCTTTTCATCCCTGGCAGTCGCCAGCATCAAATTAGTAATTTTCAGTGGTACAACATCCAGTAAAGCACTTATTCGTCCAACAACAGAATTGGTTTCTTCCTGACGTTTTTTCAGTCGTTTTTGTCCCGCCGACTCAGTAAGTTTTTCCACTGGAGACTTGCGCTGACTGGCTGCTTTTTTTATTGCTTCTTCAATTCTACTCATAAATTATCAACCCAAGAGGCTTTGCAATTTCGTATAAAAACTACCCAAATCACCGAAAAAAACTTCATAAGCAAACACCCCGACAAAACACAGCAAATAAAATCCAGAAAAACCAAACAGCATGACATCTTTCCTAAATTTCCGCCTTAACTGTACTTCATCGGAAATATTTGGGACGACTGCCAAAACATCAATCCCCAAACTATGCAACGTTTCGACATCCCTCACTCGACTATCCATATTTTCTAACAAGAAAACCAACCCGAATCCGCAGCCGAATCCCCCAGCGATCGCCAGCAGAAACATTTTAATCATATCCGGAGAAACTGGGGTTTCGGGGAGGATAGCAGGATCAACAATGCGGAAAGTTGATGCTTTGTTGCCAATCTCCATCTGTTTTGAAACCTCAGACTGTCCCATCCGCGCCAGCAGATCATTGTAGATGCTGCGGTAAGAATCACGTTCCTGCATCAAAATACCCAGCTCTTTCTGCGCAGCAGGAACTTCATGTAATTCTTTCTCCCGTTTTGCAATAGTTTGCTGTAGATTTTTTTTCCGCGCAGCAATGGAAGAAAGTTCCGTATCCACAGTAAACAACTGCCCTTGCAAGTCCTGATACAATGGATTACGGGAAGTCATCCGTGTCGTTTCATGACTCGCCTCAGCCTCATCTGGCTGAGATAAACGATATTTTAGCGCTTCTATTTCAGATTTTAACTGGACAACCTCAGGATAATTGTCAGTGTAGCGAAGCAGAAGTGTCTTGAGGCGAGTTTCCATCGCGACAAGGCGATTGTCCTCGGCAGTTTCGCTAATGATGTCTACAGTCGGATCCAAACTACCCAACTGCTTTTGCAACTGCCCTTTGCGAGCTTGTAAAGTATCCTGTGTCAGCCCAATTTCTTCTATCTGTTGCATCCGTGCTCGAATATCCGCCAGGGTTGCCCCTTCATCAGTTGAAAAATAGACCCCTTGTTTCTTACGATATGCAATAATTTTATCTTCAGAAGCTTCCAGTTTTTGCTTAAATATATCAATCTGATCCTGTAAAAACCTATTGGCCCCATAGGTTTCATCACGTTTTTCTGACAAATTCTCTTCAACATAAAGGCCCACCAAAGTATTAATAAAATTTTGTGCAAAATGTGGGTCTTTATCAATGATAGATAAGGTGAAACGATCCATCCGCCGGGTCACGTTAATTTTAGTGCGATCTGATAAGCCTGAGATATATTTCTGCTGAACAGCTTTACTCTTTGTAAAAATTTCTGAATCCAGCTTTTCCAAGGTTTTCATAATCATATCACGACTTAAAATCGCAAATTGCAAAACCCTGACCTTGTCCTCTATATTCGGGGTAATCGCAATTCCTCTAACCAGTTCATCTATCACGTTACTTTCGATAAAAACGGTAGTATCCGCCTGATATTTTTTGGGTATATAAAAACTATAGGCTCCTATTGCCGTCATGACAGACAATGACACAATAATAAACAGGTATTTATACCTATAGGCAGCATACAGATATTGATAAATCTGCTTGAGAGTCTCTTTCATAATATCTAGATCCTAGAACATGCTTTCTTCGATAAGAACATAATCACCGGGAGAAAGAGCAACATTGCCCTCAATATCTTTTCCCTTGCGTACTTTTTCCAAATTAATCCTGATCTTTTTCTTACTCTTCTTAATAATTGTCACCGAATTTTCTTTGGCAAACTCGGTAAACCCTCCAGCACCTAAAACAGCATCCAGAACTCGCATACCCTCTGTATAATGTATTGGTTGTGGATTTACAACTGCTCCAAGAACATAAACAATGTTGTTCTCATTGCTGGGAATAAAAATGATATCTTCGGCCTGAAGATCTATATCCTGAGACAGATCGCCATCAAAATAGAGAGCGTAGAAATCTGCCGGCTGTTTTTTGCCATTTCGTGAGAGGTAGGCTCTGCGTAAATCTGCAGTACCGAAATTCCCCAACTCACTGAGCAACTTCAGTAATGTCATCCGGTTCGTCATATCAAAAACCCGCGACAGATTACCGCCCGTAACATAGACCCGGTTATTCCTAATCTCCTGGACAGATACGGTAACAACAGGTTGCTTGATATACTTCTTCATCGCTGTCGCTATTTTCTTACTCAACGCAACTGGGGCCATCTGATCAGCAAGGATATCACCAACAGCAGGAAGGGTAATTTTTCCATCAGGTCTGACTACGACGGATCGGCTCATTTCTGGCACACCCCAGACAGCTACCTCCAAAACATCGCCACGGCCAATCAGATAATCTTCAGCAAAACATACTGAAACAGACAAAGCCACAGACAAACAGATACAAATAAAAATCTTCATCTCTATCTCCCGCCAAATCCAGAAGTAACGACCCGGATTGTGTCCAAAATAATTCGAAAATCGAGAAAAATGGAATAATTTTTTATATAAAACAGATCATAACGTAATTTTTCCAACGCATCCTCATCTGAGGCTCCATAGGGATAACAAACTTGAGCCCAGCCTGTCACTCCCGGCTTGACAAAATGACGTGTAGAATAAAAGGGTATCGTTTCCTTTAACCGCTCAACAAAAGCCATCCGCTCTGGCCGCGGCCCGATAAAACTCATATCACCCTTCAAAACATTGATTAATTGAGGGATCTCATCAATCCGTGTTTTACGTAAAAACTGTCCAATATGAGTCACACGGGGGTCACTCTTTTGCGCCCAGACAGCCCCGGTTTCTTTTTCAGCATCCTGAGCCATGGTGCGGAACTTATAGACAAAATACTCGACTTCATTTTCACCGACTCTGAGCTGCTTAAAAAAAACAGGGCCAGCAGAATCCCACTTTATTAATATCGCTAAAATTGGAAAGAGAGGGGCTGAAAGGATTAACCCTACAACAGAAAAAATAATATCATAAATCCTTTTATAGCTGCGCATAAAAGAAGTCATACGAAAACGGTGCGTATAAATAAAAACACTGGGTTGCATGTTTTCGACCAGCAAGCAGCCCTTTTCTTGTTCATAGTAAGTGGTTGCATCAAGGATTTCAACTCCTCGCAATTTACTTTGCATAAGCTTATTTAACGGTAAATTACCCCGACGCTCATTTAAAGCAATGATAAGTTTTTGTGGCCGATAGTCTTGCACCAACTCATCTACTTCCTTGATATCCCCAACAATCAGTTCTGGGTCGACCACAGGTTTTGTAGTTGTACATGAAACAAATCTTACATAGCTATGGATATTACGATCATTGGGAACGATCTCAGAAATACTCTGTGCCAACTCACCCGCACCAACGATAAGAATTCGATTGGCGAACATAGAGACATTAGAGAACTTACGAATCAGCAATCGAAAGGTAATTTGGCTGGCAGCAAAAAAGAGTAAAACCAGAACCAAAACACCACGCCAGAAGCGCAAACTTGGCAAAATATAGAAAAAGGCTGAAAGGAGCAAAAAAGAAATTAAGGTCGCGAGCAACACTCGCTGTACAACATATTTACGACTGGAAAACAATTGATAGGTATAAAGATCAAAGAAGTATGAGGTGAGAAGTACCACCGATAGATAGCTGAAGACCCTGAATACTCCCCCTCCAAGAAGCATATTCAAGCTCTCAACACTACCAAAGCGTAAAAGGTATGCACAAATCAAACTAAGAAGTGCGAGGGCCAGGTCAAGAAATATGATGTAAAATTTAGGTCTAATCATCACATAAATGCTTTACAAAGCTTTTAATAATTTCTTTGCTAGCTTAACATCCGCCGCTACTCCTGATTTAGCAACAACCTGATTCAATAACTCCTTCGCCGCCAATTTATCACCAGTATCAATTTTTGCCATCGCCAGATGCAGAGCAACAGCCGGGATATCGGGGAGCAACTCATTGGCCTTTTCCAGCAGATTCAATGAATCTTTCGCCCTTTTGTTCTTTACTAAAATATACCCGAGAGTATCCATAATACGTGGATCATTAGGTTGTAAACGATACGCGTTCATAGCGTAATTAAGGGCTTCTTTCTCTTCGCCAAAATTGTCAGCCAAGAGATAGGCCAGATTGTTCAGCGCAGGAATATTTTTCGTGTCATACTTTAATGCTGATTTATAGAAACCCAACGCAGCCCCCTTATCACCATTCCGCTCCTTGAGAAATCCCAGAGAAGTGTAGGCGGGAGAAAAGCGGGGAGCCTTGTCAATAATCAGTTGATAAAGTTGTTCTGCCTGCTGAAATTGACCATTTTGCTCATAGATTCGACCCAGTTGCATTTGCAGACGCACTGGATTTGCAACGGTGGCAATCCCCTTCTGTAAAATATCCGCAGCTTCCTTTTGCTTTTTCTGTCCACGTAATAAACCTGATGAAAGCAGGTAGGGATATTCTTTGTCGGCCGCAGATTGCAAAAGCTCAGAGATCAGGGCTTCCGCCTTACCGGCTTGTCCACTCGACAGATATAAACGGACCAGCAAGCTGTTACCACGTTCAGGGGATATTCCGGATAATTTTGTATAGGCAGATTCAGCCTCATCCAGTTGTTTTTGTTGCAGATGCAACCCCCCTTTGAGCTCCAATAGTGGAGCCGAAGCTTTATGAAGCTCCAGACCACGATCAACAATGGCAAGGGTTTCGGCGAGATCCTTCTTTTTTAGTTGATACCGAGCTGCGGCGACAAAACCCTGTTCACTCCCTGTAGCCTCAATCTGACCATATATTTTATCCTGCTCAGATTCTTTTCCCTGGACATTGTAGAGAGCCGCAATGCCTAACAAGGCTCTGATATTTTTACTGTCTTTTGCTACCACCAGCTGATATTCGGCAATCGCTTTATCATATTCAGACTGTGACGCATAATAGGAAGCGATATTGAAATACGGAGTCAGATATTCCGGATTAACCTGTTTGGCTTTTTCCAGTGCCGCTAATGCCTCTTCCGGCTTTTTCTGCGAAAAATATGCTGCAGCAAGATAGTTGTTCAGTAGTGCGTCAGCTTTGGAACCATCCATGCCATCTTGCAAATTTTGAATTGCAGCAGAATAATTTTTCTGCCGCAGATAATGGGTCACCAACATTAAACGCCCGTTAAGCACCTCTGGTGCCGCAGCTACAGCCTTAACTAGATCAGCCTCACCCGCTGCCCCCTGCCCTTTGGCTAAATGGAAAATACCCCGTTTTAGATGGGCATCTGCAAGAGTTGGATCTAATTCAGTTGCAGCATCCAGTTCTGCCATCCCCTTGTCATATTGACCATTGGCGAGATAAGCACTGCCGAGGATATTGTGCGCGTAGGCATTATTGGGATTGGTACGCAAAACTTTTTGGATCTCTATGATCGCATCATCAAGACGTTTCTGTTTCAACAGGGTCATAGATACCAAGACTCTGGCACGTTCAAATCCCGGATTAAGATCTAACGCTTTTTGAAATTGATTCAGCGCTAACTCGTACTGTTCCAGGCCATAATAACTGAGCCCAAGAAAGAAATAGGAGAGGAGGTGTTGCTGCTTTTTGAGGGAATTCTCTAGAGCAACTTTAGCTTCCGCATATTTGCCCTGGCGGTAAAGAAGTAATCCATTTAAGCGCGAACCTTCTGGCCGATCAGCAAAATTAGTGAGGATTTTATCAACAGTTGCTTGCGCCGCATCCAGATCACCTAAATCCATCTGTAAAATTCCAGACATATAAAAAGCCTGAAGCTGCCTTGCATCAACCTGAATAATCTTCTGATAAGCAGCAAGGGCAGCCTCACGATCTCCCTGCCGTGTTTCTATGTTGGCCAGCAGGTAATAAGCCTCAGCTTCCTGGCTGTTGATTGAAATAACCTCTTCCAGATAATTTTTAGCTTTGGCTAAATCCTTTTTCTGGAGAGAAACCTTCGCTAAATTCAAGCGTGGGGCAACAGAGCCGGGATCTAGCTGCAGAGCCTTTTTGAACAGACTTTCAGCTGAGCTAATATCACCAGACGCTCCATGAGCACGACCATAGAGAACCAATGATTCTACTGTTTCAGGGTTATCCTCATGAAACTTATCAAGTTCAAGAAGTGCTTTTTCAGGCTGTTTCTTCTGGATGTAAATAGTCGCCATCTTCAATAAGATGTCGGTTTTTGATGGGTTTTGCAGCAGAACTTTTTGAAATTCCTTTTCGGCACGGTCAAAATTACCAGAGTTTAGATAGGCCTCGGCCAAACCGATACGCGCATCAATATAGTTGACATCTTTTTCCAGAGCATTTTTGTACAGAACCACAGCCCCGCGAAAATTGCCTTCATCGCTCAGCCGGTTTCCTTCTTGTAATAACTCTTCTTTGGACTGCCCACCACAAGAAACAACAAAAAGGAAGATGAATAGAATCAAAAATCGTTGCATGACCCCCGCCAATCTGGAAAGTGTTGAAATTAATGAGAAATAGATGGACAAGAAAACATAACATTATCCAACTCTGAATGTTAACAGTGTTTCAGCTAGAAAGATTGAATTTAACAGAATATATGGAAAAGGCAAGGATAATTTGTTTTTTTTAACGAAGCATGGTCAAAAAAAGGGTGGCGCGAGAAGCACCACCCTGAAATTGCTATTCTACTATTCTTACTTAACTTTATGATTTGCGACGCTTCAGGAAAGCGAGGCCTACAAGACCGGAACCAAGAAGAAGCAGTGTGCCAGGCTCTGGTACTGGAGCAACGTCATTAACAATAACAACCATATCATTAAAATCGCGATCTGCAGGCAATGTGGCAATTTGATCATCTAGATACAACTTAATATTTTCAATACCATTAAATGCAATCAGTATATGCTCTATGCCAACCTCTGAGTCAGGGTTGTTAAACTGACTATCTGAGTAATATGAGTATTCCGCCGTAGGATCAGATTGACCACCAGTATGTACATCAAAGTAGAAACCAAACCGATTATCAAAGCTAACCCAACTATTAGCATCACTAGAATCCTTTGAAATAGACCATACCGATGACTCATACTTAAAATAAACAGACTGGGAAGAACTAATTTCTTGATCATGTGAAAAGATTTCAAACTTCTGGACAATAGTAGTGGGGGCTGCCACATCATCCACAGAAAAAAGCCCAAAATCAGAATCGTAACTTGCGTTTTCACCAACAATAAAGCTAAAAATCGAACCATCTGCTGCTGTTGTTATATCAGTAGGTGTCCAGTAAGCAGAATCAGTCCAAGTATATCCAGAATCCAATACTGGGAATGCAAATGCATTATAGACAAAAACAAATAACGAAATACTTACTAACAATAATAATTTTTTCATCTTTTTCTCCATTTCAACGCACGGCTAAAGTCGATAAAATTAAATTCAAAATATGTAGAGGCATATGTCTCTACTCAACACTAGCCAGACAATGCATCATTCATGCCAGAAATAAACGTGTTGCATTACAACAACTTACACAGGAAAAACCTAGGATAAAAAAAGTGTTAATTTTTTCGACAGTAGCTCTGAAGATCATCAACCTATCACATAGTTGAATCAGTAGTGTCAGGTTAAGCTGTAATATTTATGGCAATAATCGCAAGTAACTGATACGCGATCAATCCAACAACATACTGTTGAGATGGCCACTATGCGAGAACAGTCCTACTTTGCTGAACAAACAAAAAACCCGGCTACATACGTAACCGGGATTGTTGTTTATTGGTGCCGAAGGGGAGACTCGAACTCCCACGCGAATACTCGCACTAGACCCTGAACCTAGCGTGTCTACCAATTCCACCACTTCGGCATGAAGCGAGAGTTTTTATAGCAAATGGGTTTTCCCTTTGCAACTAAAAACGACCTAGGCAGCGTAAAACCGCTAATCCGGCCGAAAAGGCTTAACCGTCAGGGTTTTATATTGAAGAACATTGACCAACCCAGGCTTGCATCCCTTGGGTTTATGAACAAATTTAGCCTCAGCCAGCATCACATCTACCTTATTATCGTTCTGGGATTTTGAGTAGCCGGCCGCAATAGAAGCGGCATAACGCAAATCCTCATCAATAACCTTCTCTTTTGCACTGCTAGCTTTCAGCACAACATGAGCCCCGGGAGCATTCTGGACATGGAACCAATAATCTCCATTTTTAAGAACTTTTGTCGAAATTTCATCATTCTGCCGATTGTTACGCCCCCAAAGAACTCTAAATCCTGATGGGCTGACGGCTTCATGTGGCTTTGACGGCTGTAATGTCCGCTTTGTATGCAGGCGGTTTTTATCTTTAAGCAACCCAACCTCCCGAAGTTCCTGCGCAATTTCTTCAGTGTCGGAATTCTTTACACTATCTTTTAACTGATAATCGAGTTGTGCCAACCACTCAAGCTCAGATTGGGTTTCCTGCAAGCGCCTTTGACTGTGTTCCTGTCCACGCTTGGCTTTTTTATAGCGGTTAAAGAATTTTTCCGTGTTTTGTTGCGGACTTAGCAGCGGATCAAGAGTGATAGCCACTATTTCCGGCGGTTGCAGATAATAATTCAACAGGGTGATTTGATCCATTCCCCGCTTGAGTGAATGCATATTTGCCAGCAGCAATTCTCCTTTTTGTCGATCCGTATCGAAATTCTTCTGTTTTTGGACATCTTTTTCGATACCTACTAACCTTTTTCGCAGTTTCTTTGTTTGACGATTGATGGTTTTTTGGATCTGATGGTAAAAATCATGTTTATTTTCAGTATGTTCTATGGAACTGTAAAGTTTTTCGACAGTTTGGTTCCAGGAACAATTTTCTTCGCATCGATCAGGTAATTCTTCGTCAGTTTTTTGCTTAGAAGCCAGTTTCTCAGGCAAGAGGTACTTCTCGCCAGGTAAAATCGACCTCTCTTTACCTTCAGCAGACACTCTTTTCAGAACATCTATAATCATCCCCAGATCATTCAAGAGGAGTAAATTGCTGCTTTTCCCGGTTAATTCCACCATCAATCGGCAGTCCCCCTGCCCCCCAGTACAATTAATCTGCACGATTCGATCATCATTCACAACACACAGCGAAACAATCCGACTGATTCGTGCCCGCAGCAATTGACAAAACCTTGGTGGTTGGTGCGGGTTCAACCAATTTTGTTCAGTTAAGTGAAGGCGGCTTCTGCTCGTCTCAGTTGAAATCAGCAGACGCAAAGTCTCCCGTCCATTCCAGAGTTTAAAGATCAACACATCTGGTGCAGGCTGGTAAATTTTGGATATTTTTGCACCTGCTAATTGCTTTGCCAATTCATCAACGACATATTTTATCAAATCTAACTTCATAACAGTGATTTAAGCATTATGACTGAGTTCGGAGCAAGTCAAAACAAAGACCTTTATCTCGCACCCGTTCGCTTCGCTCTCTCAAGACACAAAGTCACAAAGAAAACCTTTGCTGTAGATTTAACCCAAAATCTTGATTTTGATTTTGATCTCCTTTGTGTCTTTGTGCCTCTGTGCGAGGTTGGTTTTGATTGTATTCCTATAACCAAAATTCGCTTTTACAGTGGAGATTTGCTAAAGTCACCATTCAACCAACAGTCACAGAGCCAACTGGAGAATTAAAATGGATAATAACTGGAAAATTGAAACACAGGCGGTGCAGGGAAGTTATGCACCGAAGCCGACAGAACCACGCATTCCGGCAATCTGTCAGAGTACAACTTTTAAATATACCAGTGCAGATCATGTTGCAAAACTGTTTGATCTCGACCTGGCTGATCACATGTATAGCCGCATCAGCAATCCAACCACAGCGGCACTGGAAGGGAAAATTGCCCTATTAGAGGGCGGTGTTGGCGCGTTAGCAACCTCTTCAGGACAGGCTGCAATCAGTGGTGCAATTTTCAACCTTTGTCAGGCAGGCCAACATATTGTTGCCGCAAGTACCCTCTATGGGGGGACATATTCTCTGTTTGCCAACACCTTCCCAAAAATGGGGATTTCCGTAACATTTGTTGATCCCGAGGCGAACAGTCAAGAAATCAGAGAAGCTTTTCGACCAGAAACCCGTTGTCTCTATGCGGAGACAATTGGCAATCCAAACTTGAATGTTCTTGATTTTGAAAAATTCTCATCTCTGGCCAAGGAGATGGATGTCCCGTTAATGATTGATAATACTTTTGCGACTCCTTACTTGTGTAAGCCTTTGGAACTAGGAGCTGATATTGTTGTCCACTCGACAACCAAGTATTTTGATGGACATGCGACCAGCCTTGGCGGCGTCATTGTCGATAGCGGAAATTTCAACTGGGGCAATGGCAAATTTCCAGATTTCACTGAAGCTGATCCCAGTTATCACGGCTTAAAATATGTGGAAAAGTTTGGGCCGCTGGCTTATATCGTGAAGGCTCGGGTGCAATATATGCGTGACCTCGGTTGCTGCCCGGCGCCGCAGAACAGTTTTTTGATTGATCATGGCTTGACCACACTTCCCTTGCGGATGGAACGTCACAGCAGCAATGCTCAAACGCTGGCTGAACATCTGGAACAACATCCAGCAGTCTCCAAGGTTAACTACCCCGGGCTGAAAAGCCACCTTAGCTATTCTCTTGCCAACAAGTACCTGTCAAAAGGGTGCAGTGGCGTCATGACCTTTGAGATAAAAGGTGGACAAGCAGCAGGTAAGAAGTTCATGGAGGCCTGTCAGTTGATTGCTCTGGTCATTCATGTTGCCGATGCTCGATCTGGGGTGCTTCATCCAGCCAGCACAACCCATCGGCAATTATCTGCGGAGCAGCAACGCTCTGCGGGGGTTGATCCTGGAATGATCCGTCTTTCCATCGGTATAGAACATATTGATGACTTGATTGCAGACGTTGATCAAGCTTTAGCAATCAGCCAAAACTGATGGCGTCGCAAAAAAACCGACCTCCGGTGTTGCAGCGTTTTTTCAGGATCTCGACCTACTCTATGTAGGCCTTCACCCCTGAAAAACCACTACGCCTTGGAGGACGAAATTTTTGCTTAGCCATCTGATTCATTTTTGCGAGTGCATCAAAACTAATTCTTACACCCCCGTGACCTTCTCTGTCCGGGGACAGATTTCTTTCTGTCCCCGGACAGAGGTTCTTCAAGTCAATACCACCACATCACTGTAAACTTTTCCGACAGATCCAGCTAGCAACAATAAAAACATCGCTAATTCAGTTAATTATAAAATGGCTGTATTATTGCATGGATATGCAGGATGAACCTATTTAATTTTATCGTATACAATGTAGAGGAGTTCTATCAATGTTGATCCCGGTTATTTACCCTGATGGTAAACACGATCTGGTTAAAGATTTTATGTTAGCCAGATTGATTGACGATCAAGGCATTGTACAGTTCAAACGAAAAGATGGTTGGGTCAGCATTAGTGCCGATGCTGTTCGTATTAACCGATCGATGTCCCTCTACAGTGGTGAGGAAAGGCGTCAAACAGAATCAGCAACAGCCGAAATGGTTGATATTTTCTAAATTTACAAGCCTTCCATCACCCGCACCTCTGTGCTATCTTGCCGCGCTATGCAGCCTCAAAAACCTTTTCATATTGTTCTCGTTGAACCAGAAATTCCACCAAACACAGGGAATATCGGTCGACTTTGCGCAGGGACAGGATCACACCTCCATCTGGTTGGAAAACTCGGCTTTTCCCTTGACGATAAACACATGAAACGGGCGGGTCTGGACTATTGGCCAGCAGTAAAACTGCACCAGTGGGAATCTTTGCAACAACTGCAGCAGAACTATCCACAAGGGCGTTTCTGGTATACCTCAAAAAAAGCGCATCAGAGCTACACCAGCGTCAACTATAGTCCAGGTGATTTTTTTGTTTTCGGCAAAGAAACTTTGGGATTACCAGAAGATCTACTTGCTGCCGAAGAGAGACAAGCCATACTGATCCCCATTCTCTCCCCCGCAGTCCGCAGTTTAAATCTAGCAAATTCAGCAGCAGTTATCCTGTATGAAGCGTTAAGACAAACGGGGCAGTTGGAAATATAAAAAGCCGGGCACTTTCACCCGGCTTTTCTGTAACTTTTCACTCTTCCAATCGCTTTATTCAATCCCCTCTCCATGAGGGAGAGGGCTAGGGTGAGGGGGATGGTTAACAGATACTGCGGAAATTCCCCCCTCATCCGGCCTACGGCCACCTTCTCCCTCAGGTAGAAGGGATACGCTATCAAATCATCCCGAGCAACTTACCGCTCCGCTCAAGAAATCCTGCCATACGCTCTTTACTAATCGCTTGATGGGACAGCATGGCCAGGTCATAGATCTGCTCAATCAGCATGCCAGCAGATTCAGTATTCCCTTCATCCTGCAACTTAAGAATTTTTTCAACTGCGGGACTCGCCGTATTGACCATCAGCGTATGATCAGAAAACAGATCAGGCATCTCCCCCTGCCCCATCATATGTGTCATCTCTTTAAAACGACGAGATTGTTCATTGAGAAGAATAACCCCGGGAACACTATCATCCTTCAATGTTTCAATCCTGATCGTCAACCCCTTAATATCCAATTCATCCTTGAAAATCTGCTCGATTTTTTCTCCCTTGGTCTTGTTATCCGCCCCTCCGACAATTTCTTGAGTCGGGTCAGATTCAAGGAGATTTTCAGTAATATCGGAATCAACCCGTTCAAATTTAAGATCGGTATTTTTTGATTCCAGAAATTGGATAAAATGATTATCAATCATGGCGTCCAGAATCAGCACTTCCATTCCCTGTGATTTGAACAGTTTCAAATAGGTTGCCTGCGTCCCTTCGTCATTAGCATAATAAACCTTATTTTCATGCTGTTCTTTAGCGCGCTCAAGATACTCCGGCAGAGTGGTAAACTTGTCATCACCGGTAGCGTGATAAATCACCTGATCCTTGACCTTCTCGTAAAATTTATCCTCGCGCATCATGCCGTATTTAACGAAGGAATGGATATCTTCCCAAATGGGCTCAAAGGCTTCGCGATCATTTTTGGCAAGATCAACAATTTTAGCCGCAACCCGACCACTGATAACCTCACGAATTTTGCGTACTTGGGGATCATTCTGCAAGTAACTTCTAGAAACATTGAGGGGTAGATCAGGAGCATCCAGACAGCCCTGCAGTGGGGTGAGAAATTCCGGAATCAGTTCTGGGGTATTATCGGAAACGAAAACCTGATTACAGAACAGCTTGATATGACTTTTGGTAACATCAAATTCATTGGTCAAATGTGGAAAATACACAATCCCTTTGAGATTGAAAGGAAAATCAATGTTAAGATGAATCCAGAATAGTGGATCTGCCGACATGGGATAAAGTTTACGATAAAACTCCTTATATTCATCCTCACTGATCTCAGCTGCACTTTTGGTCCAAAGAGGATTCTTATCGTTGATCTCCTCCCCTTCAAGATTAATTGATACCGGCAAAAAGTTAAAAAACTTTTTCAGCAATTCGCGAACCGGTTCAGCCTCTAAAAACTCCTTTTCCTCCTCATTCAGATGGAGGACAATTTCGGTGCCACGATCTTTCTTATCGATCGGTTCCATACTGAAAGTTGTTGTCCCCTCACACTGCCAGTGAACTGCCTCAGCATCTTTCTGATAGGAAAGGGTCCGAATCTCGACATTTTCTGCAACCATAAAACTGGAATAAAAGCCCATCCCAAAATGGCCGATAATCTGGTTTTTATCTTCAAGATCCTTGAATTTTTCGATAAAATCTTCCGCCGATGAAAACGCAACCTGGTTGATATATTTTCGCACCTCTTCAGCGGTCATGCCGATACCATTATCGGTAACAGTCAATGTCCCAGCTTCTTTATCCAGATAAATATCAACCTTGTACTCATCGGCAAGCTGTAACCCTTCAATAAGATTCACGTTCTGCAGTTTATATATGGCATCAACAGCATTAGAAACCAATTCACGCAAGAAAATATCTTTATCGCTATACAACCACTTCTTGATGATCGGAAAAATGTTTTCCGTGTGAATAGAAATGTTCCCTTGTTCTTTTTCAACCTTGTCAGACATTATCTGTTTCTCCTTTTATGGTTTCCATAAGCTCTTTGACTTAGCATGATTTTTTGTGCACAGAAAGATAAAAATCTTAACCTTCTTTGTCAAGCATAACAGTTCCACTATATTTTTTTTCAACAAAAAAACTCACACCATAAGTTGCATGTGAGTTTTACATTTTTAGATACCGTGTAAATATTAGAATGTTGAAACTGACAGAATTCCTCGACAAAAAAAGACCAAAGCAAACAACATTGGCACAATAACATTCGTTAAAAAATGGAGCAGTAATCCATGACTACGCCCCCACATTTTTTTCATAGCAGTCAAACGAAAGGATTCATTTTCATCAAGCAAACGGATCAGAGAAACACCCACCACGTAGGTAGCAAACAGAGCTTTAACCAAATCAACATCCATACGACCCCCATACAAACGCTGTTTGATTTAATATATCAAATTATGAATATTTTGCAACTATTTGATTTATTGTTCTTTTACAACAATTCCATAAAATACAAAAGGATCTTACATAAAATAAGATCCTTTATATAAATTGGTAGATGTTGGGTCAAAAAGTTAATTTTCAGTCAAAAAATGGCGCTCATAAAACTCTTCTAAATTACTCAGATGGCGGGTTTCGTCAGCCAGCAGGCGCTGAAATAAATCTGCCATTGGTGCTCCCTCACAGCCACTCATCAATCTTCTATAAAAGTCGACTGCACATTGTTCCAGATAAATTGCATAGGCAAGCGAGGTTCGTGCGTCCGCCCCGGGAGTAATCTCTTTTTGTTCAAAAACATAATTTAAATTTAAGGAGGGGATTTCTTTCTGTAACTCCGTAGCATTATTGTCATGACCATCAAGTAGCGCCATTTCCAAACGTTGCTTATGATTCAGTTCTTCAATTGCCGCTTCACGCAGGATTGCCTTGGCCTGACGATCATCAACAACATCTATGGCATACAGGTAATTGCGAAACCCCTGCTCTTCCATTTCAATCGCCTTTTCCAGAGCGGCTTCATAAGTGTAACAAACACCTTTTCCCAATCCCATAATCGTCTCCTATCGATAAAATTAACAATAACAATTCAAGGTTAATAGTTTCGTTACCCGTAACAATATTAAACCATAAAAATCCAATATTGAGTAAATATTAGCATATTGTTCGTGATCAGGTCACTCTCCAATGATTTTGATCAGTACTTTTTTTTTACGCCGCCCGTCAAACTCGCCATAAAATATCTGCTCCCAAGGGCCGAAGTCAAGATTTCCCTCCGTCACTGCAACAACAACTTCCCGCCCCATCACCATCCTTTTTAAATGGGCATCGCCATTATCTTCTCCAGTATTATTATGATGATAAAGACTCAGCGGTTCGTGCGGAGCAAGCTGCTCTAGCCACCGCTCATAGTCATGATGCAAACCAGCTTCATCATCGTTTATAAAAACCGAAGCGGTGATATGCATCGCATTACACAATAACATGCCATCAGTAATACCGCTCTCCCATAAACATTCCTCCACCTGTCCAGTAATATTTATAAACCCGCGCCGGCTCGGAATTTCAAAAATCAATTTTTTCCTGAATGATTTCACTAGATCCTCCTGATGAGGTTAAAAACACAGATTAGCACAATCTAAGTACTCAATAAACAAGGGATTTTAACCAGAGACACCATTGACAAGAGCTACAATTATCTATATAAATGCCGCTGTTTTGCATTTTTAGCATAAAAATCTAAATCTAATCATAAGTGAGTGTATGAACATTTTAAGCGCACCCAGAATATTTATTCCCATCTTCTTGGGACTGTGTTTGTTGCTGATGAACTATTCCAACAGCAACGCCCCCATCTATGAAGGACCAGATATTCAAATTATCGGGAAAAATTTTTATAAAGACCTAGAATCTGAGTTTCAAAGTTATAGCTACCAAATTGATGCGTTAGAAAATGGGGTTCCCCCATTGATTCTACAAAATCTCCCCAGCGATCTGAATAAGATTCAATCCAGCAAGCAACGTAAATCAATATTTTTTAAATCCTTGCTACCGATGATTTTGTTAGCGAATGATGAAATTCGTGTTGAGCGCAAGCAACTGCAGAAGATCAATCAACAACTTTCCGCTAAAAAAGCCCTAAACGCTCACCAATTGCAAATTCTATCCACCCTGTCCGAACGCTACAAGGTCAAATCAAATCGGACTCAACCTGAACAAGTTGTCCACAAACTACTGAATCGGATCGATATTATCCCAGCAGATCTGGCACTAGCTCAAGCCGCCAACGAATCTGCCTGGGGCACGTCACGTTTTTCCCGTGTGGCCAATAATTTGTTTGGTGAGTGGACTTTCGTTCCAGGACAAGGGATCATCCCTGAAAGTCGTCCGGAAGGGGCAACATATGAAGTTCAAAAGTTTTCTACCGTGTACGATTCGGTACGCTCTTATCTACTGAACTTGAATACCCATTCTGCCTATAAACACCTGCGCCAATTGCGGGCTGAAAGTAGAGTTTATGGACAGAGCCCAAAAGGGTTGAAACTGGCGGAAGGACTGCTACGCTATTCAACACGCGGGGAAGATTATGTCAAAGAGTTACAGGCAATGATTCGTACCAATCAACTCAACCGTTTTGCCAGTGCAAAACTCCGCACCAGCAGTTGATGCTAGCGTAAAAACCATCCATTCTATTGAGAAATATCCCGTTTATTCTTCGTTCTTTGCCGGATTTTTAGCATTCACCCAGGGATGGCTATACCAGAGCCAAGCACCTTCCCTGGATTGAACTGTCAAAGTATATTTATTACGCCGGCCAGTCAGGGGATGTTCTGCAAGCACCTGGTACCACCCAGGTCGGTTATTTTTATCAGCTTCTACCCAACAACGATTTTCGCCCTGGACAAAACAATTAAATTGCCGCGTGGCAATCGGTTGACCCGCAATCTGCAAGTGCAAAACTGGTGGGTTATCCTCTATGACCGGATCAAAAGAATCCTCTTCGGACACCAGCAGAGGTTGCATCGCTAATTTCGTTTTAAAACTGGCAAGTGTTGCAAATGGACCCCCCATAGGAAAACGTGGCAGGATATAACGATTATGAGCGGAATGGATAACCCCTGATTGCTGTGCAAAAGCAGCGACAAAACCAAGACCCTTTATAATCTCAACGATATCCGTAGAATATTCACCGTAGGGGTAAGCAAAAAGGGTTGGACTGATACCTAGCTTTTCTTCTAATAGCTGCTGAGCCTTGAGAATATCCTGACGAATCCGCTGTTGCCATTGCACATAAGTTTCATCGGTTTTCAGCTCAACCAGGTAGGCATGCGTGTCGGTATGATTGCCTATTTCAACCCCCTCTGCAACCAATGCTCTCAGTTCTTTCCAATCCAAATAACCAGGAGTTCCAACTGCTGCGGTATTAACAAACAGAGTTAATGGAATCTCATACTTCCGGACAATTGGCATACCGACATCATAGAGGGAACGGAACGCATCATCGACACAGAAGGAAACCCCCTTGGCGGGGAGATTCTCTGCCTGAGAAAGTCGCCTTGCAACGTCACCGAGGGAAATAATTTCGAGGCCTTGCTCTGTAACATATTCAAGCTGTTGGGTGAAAATCGCTGTAGAAATATTGGTGGAAGGATAGCGTGATTCATCGAAACGGTGATAAATAAAAGCATTAACCTGCCCGGCGGCATAGCTTTGGGATAAAAGTGGCAGAATAAGTAAAAATGCTACAATAAATAATGTTTTCAACATGTCATTTCCAAGTAAAGTTATGCTGCCCTTATTTTGTTACGGAGATAACGACGAATACTGTTCCGAGCACGCGGCGTTACAGCCCACTCCAACCATTTAGGGAGAACTTCCGGTTTTTCCGAAGTTTCAACAACGATTTGATCACCATCCATCAAGCGAGTTTTCAATTGTCGGGTGCGGCCATTAATCTGACCACGGCGGGCATGCAAGCCAAGTGAATCATGAATTTCAAAAGCAAAGTCAAGAACACTGCTCCCTTCCGGTAAAATTTGGATATCACCCTGTGGCGTGTAAACTTGAATAGTTGCTGAAGCTAAGCGTAGGGATTCAGTATCAAAAGCAGACTCCCCTTCCATTAACGATTTAATCAGATCACGGAAACTCTCATGCCGAAACTTGAAACCCGGTGCCAGCACACCCGATTCATTAAAACGGTTCAGTTTTCTAGTGGTTATTTCAACCCGCAGCCGCAATTCCCCAGCCTGAACAGTCGTCTTGAGCGCTTGATAACCAAAATGAGAAATCAGGCTTAAATGATCTTGTAATTTCCCCGGGATAGGTGGAAATAAGCCGTGCAGAACTCCAAGGAACAGATAGGCATCCATCGTCCTCGCAACCTGAACCTCCAGCGTATAGAGAGACGAAAAACCAAGCGGTCTGGAACGAGAGGAAGTCACAGAGAAAGGCCGCCAACGATCTTTTAAAAGGGTATCAAGCTTCTGCTGCTCACAACCATTGACAATACGCGCACGAACCTTGCGTAAAAAATCAGTATTGTTTTTCTTTTGCGTTGAAATTGCTTGTTCATAAACTTTGGCACGGCGTGGATACAAGAGAGAATAAGAGAGGGATTCCAACTCAGTTGCAACATAGCCCATCCCGAGATGCTGCGCCAACGGCACATAAATCATGCGGGTCTCTTCAGCAATCAGCTTCTGCTTATGCAGTGGCAAGGCATCAATAGTCAGTAAATTATCGATCCGATCCCAGAATTTAAGACAGAGAACGCGAATATCATCGATGGCAACCAACAGGGTTTTTCTATAGGTTTCCTTTTTAAGATCATCCCTGCTCATAATTTCCGAGGTCACCTTGGTTAAACCATCAACTAGATGCGCAACCTCGTCACCATATTTCTCACGTATATCCTCCAGGGTGACCGGAGTATCCTCAACCACGTCATGCAATAAAGCAGCAATCACCGAGGGGAAATCCATCCAGTGACGTGCTGCTAAGTGGGTGACCCGCAGAGGATGAAAAATATAAGGTTCGCCCGATTTGCGCACCTGCCCCTGGTGCGAACTACGAGCATGATTCAGAGCCTGTTCAACCCTGTCTATCTCATAATCCAACTCATCTTCAGACAGTTCGGCGCCATAATGGGTCACCAACAGTTCCATAATGTCGGTCATCAAGCGCTGCTCTGTACGACTGTCAAAAGTTGTCATAAAACCTTCTTCAAGATGCCCAGCTAGCCAGGAGGCCAGGTCATATCACGACCACCCAAAAGATGAAAATGGAGGTGCCAAACCGTCTGACCAGCCGCCTCATTACAATTATTGACCACCCGAAACCCGTCATCAGCAAAACCTGAATCACGCGCCATTTTTCCAGCAACCTGATAAATATGACCAATCAGTTCATTATCGACCGGGGTTAGATCCAGGGTTGTCCTGATATGCTTTTTCGGGACGATCAGAAAATGCTGCGGAGCTTGAGGGTCGATGTCCTCAAAAACCACCAGTTGAGAATCCTCATAGCGGATCGTTGCCGGAATCTGACCTGCAATAATCTTACAAAACAGGCAATCAGGAACCATCATCATCTCCTTAATTTAAAACTTAAGTGATAAACGAAAATATTAGCAAATTATCCAGTCAATATCTAACCGAAATGTGAGATTAAATTATTTTCTATTTTTTTGGAGATAAATAAGAAACTCCCGATTTCCTTTTGGCCCTAAAATGGGACTTTCAGTGACTCCAATCACCAGACAACCGAGATCTGTTGCGAGATTGCAGATTTGTTTCACCACCAGATCGTGCTGTTGTCCATCCTTCACCACCCCACCCTTACCGACCTGCCCCTTGCCAACCTCAAACTGAGGCTTAATTAATGCAATGACTTCAGCAGCATCACTAATGAGGCTAAGTGTGTTGGGCAAAACGTTAGATAACGAAATGAAGGAGGCATCAATAACAGCTAAAGTTGGGATATTATCCAGTTGGGCAGGCTGAAGATGTCTGATATTACAGCGTTCCAAATTCACAACCCGCGGATCTTCACGGAGAGCCCAGGCCAACTGTCCATAGCCGACATCAACCGCATAGATTTTCTTTGCTCCATGTTGCAGCAGGCAATCACTAAATCCACCCGTTGAAGCCCCGACATCAATAGCTATCTTACCCTTTATTTCGACCTTAAATTCCTGTATGGCCCTGTCCAGCTTTAAACCACCGCGTGAAACAAAAGGGATATCCTCCCCCTTCAAACGGAGTTCAGCATCATCCTGGACCTGCGCACCGGCTTTATCCACGCGATGATCATCAACAATAACTTTCCCTGCAAGAATCAGGGCGCGAGCACGTTCACGCGAAACAACCAACCCCTGCTGTACCAGTAATTTGTCTAGACGTTCTTTCATAGCGCTGATCATAACAGCGCTGCAAATAAAAAGGGAGGCAAAATGCCTCCCTAAGGGGAACTGCCAAATTTGACAGATTTCAAAAAAATAGATTTTCTGCGGACCTAACTGATAAAGAAATCTCGATTTTCGGTAAAAACTTCCTCCACCTCAAGCAGTGCACTCTGAACCTCAGACTCATCCAGATCAAGTGCTTTTGCGCCAGGACATTTCAGCAAATCTAATTCTTCATCGGGTTCACGTTGGCCAATGCCAAGTTTCCGACAAACCTGACCTGACAGGTTGACTGTTGCGGTTAAACGTAATAAGGCTTCAGCGTTTTCTTCTTCTTCGAGAGAAATAAGCAAATCTTCGTGGTGCAAAGTCGACATGACCAAAGAACGGGAAAAATGCCACTTATCGAGCACGGCTGCCCCTACAACCGCATGGGCATAGGGGAAAAAGCGCCCTTCCAATTCTGAGGTGCTGGTACTGTCTGAATATGCCATTTCAACCAGAGAACGATAAGCATCGGGATCACTGTAATTCATGACAATTTTGCCGAGATGACGAAATAACCCCGCCAAAAAAGCTTCTTCTGGATCAGCCGAAGAAAACCTGCGCGCCAGGATTCGACAACCGATCGCACAGCCCATAGAATCCTCCCAGAGCATTTTTTCCAACAGTCCATAAGATTTATTCATCCCCTCCAAGCTCGCCGCTAAAATCAGGCTACGCAGAGTCCGCTCACCAACAATCGCAATAGCGTGTTCCAAGGTTTTTATCTGCCGCTTCATACTATAAAAAGCTGAATTAGCAACTTTCAGCATGCGGGCCGACACCGCAGGATCGCTGGAAATTGCATTTCCTAGCTTTTCATAGTTAACATTGGGATCATTCAGTAATTCAAGAACCTTAACGGCGACTGCTGGCATCGGCGGCAAGTCTCGAATTGTGCTAACAACAGTCTTGAAATCGGTGGTCATGGAGAACTCCTTAACATTATTTTATGACAATCAGCTAGTCATAACAAATTTAGGCTAAGGAATCATGTAAAAAATTCAATCAATAAATAAATCAGGGAATAGCTGTTTTCCGGGTGCAACAGCATAAGGGGAAAAATCAGTTATACCCTCCTCTACCAGCACTTCTTCATCAATATAAAAGTGTCCTGAATAATTACGACTATCTCGACGCAGGATAGCACATGCCGCGACGGCCATAATTTCTGGGGTACGGCAGTTCTCCGGGTTAACCAAGCCACCGAGCATCGCCAATGCAGCGGTGTGAATGACCGTTTGCGGCCAAAGGGCATTGACAGCAACCCCTTGTTCAGAGAATTCAGCGGCCAGGCCTAGAACTGCCATGCTCATGCCATATTTTGCCATAGTGTAGGCGGTATGATTCTTAAACCAGTGTGGGCTTAAATTTAAGGGGGGGGAAAAAGTTAAAATATGAGGATTTTCAGCTTTCAACAGATAAGGTAAGCAAACCTGACTGGCCAGAAAAGTGCCGCGCACATTGACTTGATTCATTAAATCAAAGTGTTTCATTGACGTTTTGAGGGTTCCAGATAGGAAAATTGCACTGGCGTTATTGATCAGGATATCGATGCCACCAAAAGTTTTCTCCGCCTGTTCTGCCGCTGCAACCAATTGAGACTCTTCACGGATATCAACGACAAGTGGAAGCGCATTCCCTCCAGCCTTCTCAATCTCCTGTGCTGCGGAATAAATGGTCCCAGGGAGTTTTGGATGAGGTTCAGCCGTTTTCGCCGCCACCACAATATTTGCTCCCTCAGCCGCCGCTTTTAACGCAACAGCTAATCCAATGCCTCGACTTGCCCCGGTAATAAACAAGGTTTTTCCAGTTAAACTACTCATCTGTTATGCCCCTGACGTCTTGTCATATGCAAATGCGCTGCAAAAATGTTTCGCAAATCGGTTTTTCAATCCATCCATATCCACTTCTTGCCCGAGCTCGTTACTCAAAGAGGTCACTATTTCGCTGGGTCGACCGCAGGGGACAATCATAGAAAAAGTATCGAGGTTATTGTTTACATTCAGAGCAATCCCGTGTGAAGAGATCCATTTTTTTAGCGCAATCCCAAAACTACAGATTTTTTTCCCATCAACCCACACTCCTGGCTCACCATCCTTTAAGTAACCAACGACGTTATAGTCAGCCAATAGCCGAACAACAACATTTAAGAATTGATCAGCAAACCAACGTAAATCTTTTTTCTTAAGCAGAAGAATGGGATAAACAACAAACTGCCCCGGTTCATGTGCCGTCGCCAAACCACCCCGATTGATATTTTGCAGTGCGACACCCCTTTGCGCAAAGACCTCCTCGGTAAAATGCAAATCAGAATGGGTGGCACGTCGACCGAGGGTCACAGTCACTGGATGTTCGACAAAAACCAAAGTATCACATCCCGACCCGGCAAGTCGTAACTGAACCATTTCGGCCTGACGAGCAAAAGCGGTTCGATAATCCATTAAACCCCAATCTTCAACAACTATGCGAGTGGACTGTGATCCTATCGAGTCCATAAATCATCTCCCCGGATAAAAACTGTCATCCTGACACAGCAACACAACAACGTGGACAAAAAAAGGCTAACCACCACTGGCTAGCCTCTTGATTTGATTGGTGGGCGGTACTGGGATCGAACCAGTGACCCTTCGCGTGTGAGGCGAATGCTCTCCCGCTGAGCTAACCGCCC
>JAOZOH010000231.1 GCA_029933365.1 Desulfuromusa sp.
GCGGATGTTAGCCTGATAATCACCCCATGATCCAAATAGGCGCGCCATGCTACCGGCATTCTGACCCGTATCCAAAATACGTTCTTCCAACATGCGGCAAGCCGGCAGGATTTTTCTGCCAGTTTTTCGGGCAAAACCTTTCTCAATGAGAACGGAACTCTCTTCTCTTCCCACTTCATCCACCGGCAATTCGCGATGATCGATAAGAACCCTGTAAAGATCCTTCGCCCCGGCAGAGCAATCCTGCCATAACGCATCCAGTATTGCCGAACATTTTCCCACAGTCTTGGCCTTGCCAGCCGCCAGGTTTACAAGCCTGTTGTCAACCCGACCACTCTCTTCGACCTCCTCGATAATTCGATTAAGGATCTCAAGAAACAGCGGGGGAAATCCGGCGGACCAGTTCAACAACTCGGTTTTTGCTCCTGCTTGGAATGTCAAATTTTCCAGCGAGGCAAGAATCAATTCAATATCATTGTCCTCAAAGGTTGCAACCCGTACAACACCTTCGAACACTCCCCAGAAATCGCTCGTTACGGATTCTTCGTCGCGGATAAGCTGATGCAGCTCCCTGCGAGTACTGGTAACCAGGCGAAAACTTGGCTTACGACACAGCTCCAGCAGGTTATCCCACAGGTTGCGGGTCAACATGCCACTATTAAGAGGTTTGTCGAAGCCGTCCCACAACATCAGGATCATCTGTCCATCGTCATACAAAGCATCCATTACCTCACAAATTTCAGCGTATTCACCTTCATCCACGCTCAACAGGTGCTCGCCATAATCCCGGTTCACAGCTTTAATGCCTTCACCAAGCAAGCGGCACAGGATTTTCATGAACTCGGCATCTGAGCTCGGGATCTGGTGACCAAGATCCCAGAAAATCACGGCAAAATACGGAGAGCCTTCAGCACGCATCCGGTCAGCAAGGGCTTTCAGAATAACGCTTTTACCCGCGAAACGCGGGCCAACGACCGACAGATGACTCGGTGTGGATTTAGTCAGGTTGCTGCACAACCGCTGCATTATCTCTTCCCGACCAAGCATCGGCGGGATCTCGGGACCCAAGATGGGAAACCTCAAACTATTCATATTGGTCCTCCGTTTCCGACCTTGCCTTACTAATGACAGCATCAAAATCCTGTAGCCTTTCGATCCAGATCCCCATCAGCGGAATAGTCAACTCATAATGGCCGCCACCAGTTTCACCTACAAGTTTGACAAGCTCAAGCTCCCGCAGAAATTCCAAGTCCTCAATCAAGTTCTCATCACTTACTTCAATACCATAACCGGCCAGCTTCTCCTGAATTACTCCCAGTCGCAGAAAATCAGGGCTGTCGGTTTCTTTGTGGCAAAGAGCAAGAACAAGTCGCCTTCGTTCAGACTGAGCGTAGCTCCATAAACTGGCAAAATGCTCGTTGTCCTCAACTAGATCATTACCGGCCCGGTCAACCAGGTCGAGCGTCACCTGTCGGGTTTTCATCTGGACAGAGAGGTCAAAAATACGGTTACACAAACACTGAAGAAGGTAGGGTTGCCCGGCAGTCAGAAGAATCGCTCGTTCAACGGCTTCCCGAGCGTAAATCAAGCGTCCTTTCACCGGCTCCGTAACCAGACGCCGGGCATGTTCGGCGGATAGTGAAGAAACGCCAAAACGGGTTCCGAGGCCATAAAGGGCGGACCAATATTCCTCGCGCAGTCGTTTCAACCGCCGCGAACCAGTCAAAACAGCACAAAACCGCGGCTGGGATTGGACCAGGTATCTGATATTTTCCGGCACCTGAGGCGAGGTAACGCCGTTGTCAATACCTTCCTGGAGTTTATCGAATTCATCGAGCATCAACAGCAGACCAAGATCGTGTTCCGCCAAATTTTCAAGTACGATTTCAACATAATCACGGAAATCCGAGAACGGAGACGTCTCACCGATCCCGCTGCGGCAGGCCTTGGCTATGCCGAGTTTCTTACCTGGAGGAAGCATGGAGCCATCCGGCAGAGGTGTTTTTTCATCAAGTGTCAGCATGCTTTTGGCAATACTTTTGGCCATTTCCCGAAACACTTCAACGGTAGGCACCCCCACGCCATCCCGGCTGCCTTCCGCACCCTGCAAACTGCAATAGACACACAACCATCCGGGAATGGCTTTTACTCCTTCCAAATGCCAAAGGATGGAAGATTTACCCGAACGGCGGTTACCTTCAAGCAGGACTACGTTGCCACTCCGGACAACCTGACGGCAGATCTGCCCCAGCAACTCCTCACGGCCGAAAAACACATCGCTACGTTCAGGGCGGACCGGATCACCGCAAACATAGGGGCTCCCGCCCAAATCCAACTCTATCCCGTCAGTATCTAACATCGTATCGACGACGTTGAACGCGATCTCGCGAACCCCATCTATTAACTGCCCATCGAGTGTGTTGGCCGACCACTCCACTGACAGCGTGAACGTACCAGCTTTCTTTGGACCGGTCCCGACCAGCTCAACATCTATCTTTGCGTCTTCTGCCAAATAGTCGGTTTTGCCCTGCCCCCAATCAGGGTTTGTCGAAATCTTCAGATTGCGTAGTGGCAGCGGCCCCTGGTTGTGAACGCTGAGGGCAATTTCGACCATTCCTCCGACAGGCAACGTCGCGGCATCCGCGCTTACGACCACTTTCACCTTGCCAAGCAATGCCGAGCACGCACGCTCCAACCAGGTTGATACCAGCATGACCAGACTTCTCGCTTTGGCCTCATTAGGAAAATGTCCCGCAATCAGCGGCATAGTCGCCTTCAACGCCCGGCTCGATGCCTGCAACACGCTCAACAAGCCTGGTCCTTGCGGGACGGCACGTACACCAAGAAGACTGGAAAGTGCCTTGTCAAAGGAGAGAATCCATGCCGCCAGGGCGTTGTCGCCACGGCTGTCGTGCGCGACCCGATTGCGAATCTCGTGAACATTTGCAGCCAGACGATCTAACGGGTCAAGGTCCAGTGGATCGTCAACTGCATCAACATCAAGTGGTAACTCCATTGCAGCTTTGTCGATCCACTGGGCAATGGGATCGTCTTCTCCCTGCGTCAGAAGCTGGGCCAGGAACACCAACACATCGACAGCATGTTCGCGGTGTTGGGTTGCAACACGTTGCTGAATCTGAAGTGGCGGCAGCGGCACAGGCATCTCATTGA
>JAOZOH010000232.1 GCA_029933365.1 Desulfuromusa sp.
TCCTCATCTATGGTATGAGCGGGCACCGCATAGAGTTGATGGAAATTCTTTCGCGCTGGGCTGACGACAACGGAACTGTTGTTATTGCAAAGGCACATTCTCCGTTTGGCAGTACTGATTTGTCGAAATATGAGTTGGGTGTCAAAGCTCTGAAATTGGGGATATTGTCATCGCTGGATATGACTTTGGAGAGCATTTACGCAAAAACTTGTTCTCTTCTCGCAAAAAGGAATGAACCTCATGAATTTCGTAGCCAGTTTTACTCAAATTTCTGCGGAGAGCTTGATGAGGCAGGTGTACAGAAATTCATAAGAAAAACCGATTATTGGCTTTCACCTAATTAGATCAGCATTTTTATTCGACAGATATTGATTCCAAAATTCATGGGGGGAAAGTTTGAGAACTTGACTTTGTTGAATTCACATGTTTTCGTATCTAAATGTTATAGCAAGTGTCTTCGATGGGGGGATGTTAACCCGCCCTCTATATTTAATTAGTTTCCATTGTCCCGTTTTAACTATTGCTTCGGGATACAACTAAAAACAGGAGGTAACACATGAAAAGACTGGTTGTATTGATTCTTGCGAGTTTATTGGTTTTTATGTCGAGCGCGGCTTTTGCCGAGAAGTTGTATGTTGGTACGGACACAGCTTTTGTCCCCTTCGAGTACAAAGGCAAGGATGGTAAATATACAGGCTTCGATATTGATCTGTGGGCAGAAATTGCAAAACGCATTGGTGTTGAATATGAATTGAAACCGATGGATTTTAATGGTCTGATTCCCGGTCTAACAACTGGTAATCTGGATGTTGCTCTGGCCGCTATATTTATCAAATCTGCTCGGGAAGAAAAGATTGACTTTTCTCACCCCTATTTCAGAGCTGGTTTGAAAATGATGGTTCCAGTAGGCAACACGGATATCAGAGTTCCTGCTGACCTGAAGGGGAAAGTTGTTGCCGTCAAACTTGGGACCGCAACTGTAGAATATGTTGAAACCCTCGGTGCGAAAAAAGTTGTCAAGTTCCCGAATATTGACCAAGCTTATCTTGAAGTCGTCACTGGCGGTGCTGATGCAGCAATGCATGATACTCCAAATGTTCTTTATTACATAAAAACTGCCGGTAACGGTAAAGTCAAGGCTGTTGGTCCCGATGTTAAAGCAGCGCAGTATGGGATTGCCTTCCCGCAGGGAAGTCCTTTGCGTGACAAGGTCAATGTCGCTCTTCTAAAGATGATGGAAGATGGCGCTTACGCCGATCTGTACAGAAAATGGTTCAATAGTGATCCTGAATAGTCTGAAGGAAAATGTAAGCTGACCTGTGTTAACGTATCATTTTAACGTAGGAAAAAATCGATGCATTCTGAATCCCTTCAGCGCAACCATTGTGCCGGAGGGATTCTTTGTTTTCACGAGCTCTTTCCGTTAACAATCTTTATGGAAGTGTCAAACTATGTTTTTTGAATTTTCAGTCATTACCGATTCGCTACCCGCCCTTTTAACCGGGGCCAAATTGACTTGTATTATAACTATTCTGGGTATTGTCGGTGGCATGATCTGTGGTGTCCTTGCCGGATTGGGGCGAATTGCTGGAACAGAGGCTCTCGGAGAAGAACCACATGGAATCTTTAAAATAATCAGTAGTGTAATTCGCTACATATCAGCAGGTTACGTTGAGACGATACGTGGTACGCCGATTATTGTTCAGGCAATGTTTCTTTATTTTGCCTTTCCTATGTTGGTCAAGGCGACCTTTGATATAGAGCGTTTTCGTATCGAGGCTTTAACTGCCGCAGTGATTACCATTATTTTCAATGCTGGGGCTTATATTGCAGAAATTGTCAGGGGCTCTGTCCTCTCCGTCAATAAGGGACTATTGGAAGCCGGAATGTCTCTTGGTATCAGCCGTTTTCAATTGATCGCATACATTATTGGTCCAATTGCTTTTCGCAGGATGATCCCTCCGCTTGGCAACCAGTTTATTATCAGTCTTAAGGATACATCTCTTTTTATTGTTATCGGTGTTGGGGAGCTCACCAGGCAGGGACAGGAAATTATGGCAAGCAATTTTAGGGCGCTTGAAATCTGGCTGACTGTAGCGATCCTGTATCTAATTATGACAACCGCGCTGGCCATGTCGTTACGTTATGTTGAGAAGAAAATGAAAATGTACTAGCTCCAATTTTCCCAAAAGAAAGACGAGAAAAAATGTCAAATATTATTGAGCTTAAAAATGTGTGTAAATCATTTGATGATACAGAGGTGTTGCACAACATTGATTTTTCTATTCGGGAAGGAGAGGTGGTAGTCGTTATTGGTCCGTCTGGATCCGGGAAATCAACTTTGATCCGCTGTATTAATTGTTTGGAACTGATATCGAGTGGTGAGTTAGTTGTTGACGGTATCAGGATTCCAGAGGATCGGGGCCAAATACGTCAGATCCGGCTTGAGGTTGGGATGGTCTTTCAGCAATTCAACCTTTTTCCACATATGACGGCTCTTGAAAACGTTGCTTTTGGTCCTAGAAAGGCAAGGAGGCTGAGCAAAACTAAAGCAGCTGATATTGCCAGAGACTTGCTCGCCAAGGTGGGTTTAGCGGAATTTGAAAATAAGTTTCCCGGTCAGCTTTCCGGTGGGCAACAACAACGGGTAGCCATCGCTAGGGCGTTGGCAGTCAGCCCTAAGGTCCTGTTATTTGATGAACCAACTTCAGCACTAGATCCTGAAATGATTGGCGAAGTTCTTGATGTTATGAAGAATATTGCCAAAGATAGTGGTATGACGATGATTGTTGTTACCCATGAAATGGGTTTTGCTGCCCAAGTTGGTGACCGCTTGATTTTTATGGACGATGGCAGAATTGTTGAGGAAGGCAAACCCGGAGAGGTCATGAAAAACCCAAAATCAGAAAGGCTCCGGGACTTTTTGGGGCATGTAAAGCATCACTAGGAGTGCACGCACCGAAATACTGCGAGAGTAGGTAGATTCGTCTTTTTCACATTTCCCCTCTTTTAGATTGTCACACTTTTCTTAGCGTGGAATACACTATTTTTTTCAGATTTCGACACTGACTCCAACCGAAGCGAAGAAGAACCGCTCCCCAAAACGATCAGCGAGAATTCTGGCTCCCCTTAGTCCGGTGCAGTGTGATGTGCCGATTCTCTCGACAT
>JAOZOH010000233.1 GCA_029933365.1 Desulfuromusa sp.
ATTAAAACAGCATGGTTTGGAGAGGCTACAGCAGTTTATCCAACCCATCCCGTTGGCGGGACAAATTGTAAAAGATTGTCAGAGCAAAGGGATACCACTGGTGCTGGCAACAAATCCGGTTTTCCCCAAGTTTATGATCCAGGCACGCATGGAATGGGCCAAACTGGAAGAAGAGTCGTTCACCTATCTGACCAGTTATGAAAACAGTTATTATTGCAAACCACATGCGAAATATTTTCAGGCAATTTCCACACAGCTTGGGATCGCTCCGGTGAACTGCCTGATGGTTGGCAACGATCTTAACCATGACCTGGCTGCAGGAGCAATCGGGATGAAGACCTACCTGGTCGATACCTGGCTGGTTGACCGTGGCAACGCCGAATGGCCCTGCGACTATCGTGGTGACCATAGTTCCTTACAAAAATTTTTACAGGAACATTTAGACTGATGGACTAAACTCCATAGATTTTACTAGTGTCATGGAATATAAATCTATTCATTTTGTATTCAGCATCCCGAAAGGATTTAACTTTTGAGCATGATAGAAGAAACAATTTTACATCATGGGCGCATCCTCGACCTGTTTCGTGAAGTCCATCGCATGCCGGACAACAGAGAGTCAGGCTTTGAAATTATTCATCATCCAGGTGGAGCTGCTGCACTGCCAATTCTGGATGATGGGCGGTTACTGTTAATCCACCAATTTCGTCCCGCAGCACAGGATTATATCTATGAAATTCCCGCTGGCCGTCTGGAAGTAGGAGAAGATCCTGCCGCCTGCATTGAGCGGGAACTGGAAGAGGAAGTTGGCTACCGACCAAAGCAACTTGAATCCTTGGGTTACGTTTACAGCAGTGTGGGTTTCTGCAATGAACGGATTCACCTATTTATTGCAAAAAAACTGAAACAGACGCAAACGGCCCTCGAGCCTGATGAATTTATCGAGCCGCTGATTGTCACTCTGGACGAGGCACTAAAAATGGTATCTGCAGGGACGATCATCGATGCAAAAACTCAAATTGCCCTGTTACGTTATGCCTTACAAGACAAAAATGTGTTATGAAAATGTCGCTGTCAGATTTCTATCCCACGCCGGTTGATCTCCCTTTTAACCGTGCCAGTCTGGATGACAATTTTCAACCGGCAACCCCTGATCAAGATCCAGGAGGAGATGGTGTATGGCTGCCGCTACGGGGGATGGACCTCCTCACCGTCGACACAGAGCAAGGGCCGCGGTTGCCAGAAGGCGATTCCCCGTTTTTAACGACCCCGGTTCCACCCCTCTACATTGGCCAATGGCAGGGGCGACCTTGCCGGTTATTGCATATTCCAGATACGATAAACCTGCCACCGCAGCTACAAAAGCAGCCCCTCCGGGCAACTGAGCCAAAACTCTCAGTTGCATTACTTTCTCTGGCGGGTGTCGGGCAAATGATCCTGCATTGGGAGCAGTGCAGTAAACATTGTGGAAACTGCGGCTCAATAATGGTCAGACTGGAGCGAGAGTGGGGAAAAAAGTGTCAGGCATGCAATATACATCATTTTCCACGGATACATCCTTGCGTGATCGGACTGATTATCAAGGGGGATGAGATCCTTCTTGCGCGCAAAACTGAATGGGCCGATGGTCGCTACAGTCTGGTGGCTGGTTTTGTTGAGTTTGGCGAATGTCTGGAAGAAGCAATGGCGCGGGAAACGGCCGAAGAAACCAATATTCAAATCAAGAATATTCGCTACATCGGCAGTCAGTCCTGGCCATTCCCCAGTCAATTGATGTGCGGATTTGTCGCCGATTATGCTGGGGGAGAAATTGAACTGCGAGATAAGGAACTGGCAGACGCCAAATGGTGTAAACTTGATCAGCTTCCAACCTTGCCACCAAAGCGTAGCATCGCCCGGCATCTGATTGACCGGGCAAGAGAGTTCATGTTCTAAAACTCTTTTTATTAAATTTGATGGATACAACCTGCTCTACAACCATAGAAGGAATGACATATCATGAAATATATTGGAGCCCACGTAAGTGCTGCGGGGGGGGTCTTTAACGCCCCACTGAATGCTGTCAAAATTGGAGCAACCGCCTTTGCTCTGTTTACCAAGAATCAAAAACAGTGGAAAAGCTCGCCCTTAACCGCAGAGGTTATTGCCAAATTCAAAAAGAACTGTCAAGAGCACCATTTCACACCGGAGCAGATTCTCCCCCACGACAGTTATTTGATTAACCTTGGTCATCCTGAAACAGAAAAATTGGAAAAATCACGAACAGCTTTTATTGATGAACTACACCGCTGTCAGCAATTAGGCCTGATTTACCTCAATTTTCACCCCGGTAGCCACTTAAAACAACTCAGCGAAACAGCTTGTTTAAGCCGTATTGCCGAATCAATCAACTTGGCCTTAGAACAAACCCCAGATGTGATTGCAGTGATTGAAAATACTGCCGGACAAGGAAGCAACCTCGGTTACCGTTTTGAACATTTAGCTCAAATTATCGAGCAAGTAGAGGATAAAAATCGCGTTGGCGTATGCCTGGATACCTGCCACACCTTTGTTTCCGGGTATGACCTGCGCGGAGCAGAAGCATGTGCAACAACTTTTGCTGAATTTGAGCAGGTCGTCGGTTTCAAATATTTAAAAGGAATGCACATCAACGATAGTAAAACCCCCTATGAAAGCAGGGTCGATCGCCATGCACCACTTGGTGCCGGTGAAATTGGTTGGGATTGCTTCAGATACATCATGGCTGATGATCGATTTAATGGAATCCCCCTGGTCTTGGAGACAACCAATCCAGAGCTCTGGCCTGAAGAAATTAGGGAATTAAAACGCTTGGCCGGATTATCAGCATCATAAGGGGCGATACAAAATCAGGAATTTATGTTTTTTTATAGTTGCGATGATTGCTAAAAACACTCTATCGACTAGGCTCTAAGGAGAGTTAACCACTGTTCCGCTCTTGCACTTTGTCCGGATCTGCTATCAGGAGACTGTGGGACTATACAAGAATCTACTGCACAATCGCCTGATCGGTTCATATTTCCGTATATTTTCGACAAATAGCGGTGCTATTCGCTCTCAAATCTACGAAAATCTGCCCTCGAACAGGCGATTTCTCGCTACGATTCGCAAAGGCCGACAACCTCCTGGGA
>JAOZOH010000234.1 GCA_029933365.1 Desulfuromusa sp.
TCTAAATAACCTACACACAGGGGAGGGGGAATGCTCGCTAAAGTTATTTCTGGTGCGTTAATCGGAATTGATGCTTATCCGGTTGAGGTGGAAGTCGATATAGCTCAGGGACTACCGCAGTTCTCAACCGTCGGTCTTCCAGAAGGAGCCGTTAAAGAAAGTAAAGATCGCGTCAAGTCAGCGATCAAAAACTCCGGTTATGATTTTCCCGCCCGCCGCATCACTATCAATCTTGCCCCTGCTGATATCCGCAAAGATGGGACTGCCTTTGATCTGCCCATCGCCATCGGTCTCCTCTGTGCAACCGGTATTGTCAATGCAGATAATCTAAAAAAATATGTCCTCCTCGGCGAACTCTCCCTTGATGGGGAGATTAAACCCGTACGCGGCGTTTTACCGGTTGCTGTAGCGGCTCGTGACTGGGGAGACTATTCCCTCCTGGTGCCGACAGACAATGCTGAAGAAGGAGCCATCGTCGCGGGGCCCAAAGTTTATCCCGTACATGATTTGGGAGAAGCAGTTGCCCTAATTAATGGTGAACAGCAATTTACCCCCTACCAAACCACAGAGAATCTATCAGACAGACCCCTGACTGCAGAGGGAGAAGACTTTGCCGAAGTGCGTGGACAGGAGCATGTCAAAAGAGCACTTGAAGTCGCAGCAGCTGGAGGCCACAATATTTTGATGGCCGGTCCTCCTGGTAGCGGAAAAACCATGCTGGCACGACGGCTACCAACCATTCTACCCGACTTTTCCTTTGAAGAAGCCCTTGAAACCACCAAGATCCATTCTGTTGCCGGATTACTCTCACGTAAAAACGCCCTGGTGCGACAACGCCCCTTCAGATCACCCCATCATACGATTTCCGATGCCGGATTGATCGGCGGAGGCAGTTACCCCCGCCCGGGAGAAGTTTCTTTGGCTCATCGTGGAATTTTATTTTTAGACGAATTTCCCGAGTTCAAAAAAAATGTCCTGGAAATGCTCCGCCAGCCCCTTGAGGACGGCCAGGTCAGTATCAGTAGAGCGGCTTTAAGTCTAACCTACCCGGCAAATTTCATGTTGGTTGCTGCCATGAATCCCTGCCCCTGCGGTTTTCTTGGCGATCCCCATCACGACTGTACCTGCACTCCCCCCATGCTGCATCGCTACCGTAACCGCCTCTCCGGTCCGCTACTCGACCGGATCGACCTGCATGTCGAAGTGCCCAGAGTCCCACACAAAGATCTGACCGATCAAGGTGCTGCTGAAAGTAGCGCAGATATCCGTCAGCGGGTTAATCGGGCACGAAAAATCCAGCAAGAACGGCTTGCCCCTTTTAACTTACACGCTAACAGTCAGATGCAGACCCGGCATATTCGTCGATTCTGTAAGCTTGATGCAAAAGGGGATGCACTACTGGAACAGGTCACCGATAAGCTTGGTCTATCAGCGCGGAGTTTTACCCGTATTTTAAAACTGGCTAGAACAATTGCAGATTTGGCGGGAATGGAGCAGATTGAGATTCTCCATCTGAGCGAAGCCATTCAGTATCGGGGACAAGATAGGAAGCTGGGGTGAGAATGCTAATTTATAAGTAAAGCCAACAGCAGACTTGACCCTATCGCTCCGGCACTATGGGCAGGAAAACGCCATATTGAACAAGCGCAAAGAAATCTACGAATTATCCCGGAAAAGACATCATGGCCGCTGGAGCAAACAGACTCGTAACTGGGAACCAATTACAACGGTACGGCTAAACCCTGAAAAGAAAAGGCAGTCCCAAAAAAACCTTTGTTGCGAAGCGGCACAACAAAATTGAGAGGACAACTATCTTGACACCCGCCGACAATGCAGGGCGACGGTCACAACTGCTAAGTTTTGACAAGTTTTTAGCGTTAGATAAAGTTTGAGCTATAACAACACGTGAATACGAAATAATGGGACATAATACCCCACTCCTCTCCCTCGTAACCCCTCGTTTTTGCTACATCTATTCTTGGCATACTGCCTGCGCTTAAACTCGGAATAACATATTTATTAGAGTCTTTGATGTTACCTCCTTCATTCATCTCCGTTCACCTGACGTACTGACCAGCGCCAAGTGAACACTAAATAAGTTATTGAACAATACCTCCTTAGTTCATCTTGGGGAACCTGCTGGTTCCCCATTTTTTTGTCTAATGTTCCTCAACAAAATTATTTTTCCTGCTGCAACCCACCGCCACTAGGCCGGGACTACTGACATGTTCCCAGCATAGGCAAATATTCCTTATTTTTCTCCTAAAAATAATACGTTTTACCGTCTCTTGCTAACTCTATTTTCGGTGCTAAACTGCAAGAAGGAGACAGCCCTTTCATTGTGAAATAATTCTGTCAAAGCAAAGAAGATAAACCTTTTCGATCAGAAAAATATAGGAGAGGCGCTATGGGAATGGGGAAAGATTATCCGAAATACCTTGGACATCTGCATAAAATCATGGAGACAATGGGGCAAGAGCTGCCGGGACCGATGGCTGGTTTTATGAAACTGCACCAGAGCTCTCTGGCTGATGGAGTTTTAAGCAATAAAACGAAAGAACTGATTGCCCTGGCAATTGCCATCACTGTGCGCTGTGACGGCTGCATCTCAACCCATGTACATGACGCTCTACGAGCCAAGGTAAACCGGGAGGAGATTCTAGAAACAATCGGGGTAGCTATCATGATGGGTGGCGGTCCGGCTGTTATTTATGGCTGTGAAGCGTTGGAAGCACTGGATCAATATGAAAAATCGGGTATCTACTGATAAATAAATACGGCTGGTAATTCAGCATGATTGCCCCTTGAATATTTAATTCAGGCGGAGATCAGAAAGATAGAACATTTCAGATTAATCAGTGACTAGTATTGTGTAACGCAATGACCAACACACTGATAAGACAACGGTCAGGAAAAAGCGACCCCGATATGTTAAACGGCATCCTAAAAATTACCAGAGGATGCGGCTCCAGGCAAACGATTCTGGCTATGGTGTACAAATTGTGGCAGAGTGCACAGAAAAAGTGGCGCAAACTTTGGAGTTTCAAACTCCTGGCAGATGTTATACGGGGGGTTCAATTCAAGGAGGGAGAACGCGATACCGAGGCACTCCAAATTGAATCCTTTGATCAGTTTTCACCAGGCTAGA
>JAOZOH010000235.1 GCA_029933365.1 Desulfuromusa sp.
TCTATCGGGTCGTTGTGGCCGACGAGCGTTTCCCACGGGATGGTCGGTTTATCGAAGTTCTGGGGCAGTATAACCCCCGCAAGGAAGAATTCCTGTTGGATTTTAAAGAAGATCGGGCCATGGAATGGCTCAATAAAGGTGCACAGCCAACCGATACAGTACGCCGCCTTTTACGGCATGCTGGTGTCTGGGCCAAGTTCAAGGCAAAGGCTTCTGCTGAAGCTTAAGACCTGAATCTGGTCCGAATCCGGGGCAATGGCCCCAACCACCCGGAGGATGACCTATGAAAGACCTGATCGAGCATATTGCAAAGTCTCTGGTTGAAAAAACTGACGAAATTGTTATTTCTGAGGAAATAGCTGAGGACGGCAGTGTGCTGGTCAAGCTTGCGGCAGCGCAGGCAGATATGGGGCGGATTATTGGTAAGCAGGGACGTAATGCCAAGGCAATGCGAACTTTGCTGAATGCCAAAGCAACTCGTGAGAATCGACACGCTTCACTGCAGATCATGGAGTGATGTACAGGTTTGATTGGTTTTAAGTTGATTCGAATTGATGGCTGAGTCTTTGTTGAAAATTGGCAACATTGTTGGAACCCATGGTCTGCGTGGAGATCTTAAAGCCCGGCTGAGCTCAGGAGATCCCGATCTTCTACTGACGCTAAAACAGATCGATTTACGTCTGTCGACAGGTGAGTCTCTGAATGTAAATATCAGTCGTCAGGTTTTGCACAAAGGGCAGGTTTTATTGCATTTGCAAGGGTTTGATTCTATTGATCAGGTCGAGTTTCTGGTTGGTAGCCAGATTCTCATAGCTGAAGAGCTATTGCCGGAACTGAATGATGATGAATACTACTGGGGACAGTTGGAAGGTCTACGCGTTATCGACCGGGAATGGGGTGTCATAGGACATCTTCAAGAGCTGTTAAACAGTGCCGCTCACGATACATATGTCGTGAGGGGACGTTTTGGTGAAGTTCTGATCCCAGCTGTGCAACAATTTATTTTGGGAATCGATTTGGAAGAGCAGATTATGCGAGTTGCGCTTCCGGAAGGATTGATTCCAGATGAACAATGATCTTTGACGTATTGACTCTATTCCCCGGCATGTTTGTTTCGCCGCTAGAGGAGAGTATTCTCGCGCGGGCGATCAAACAGGAATTGCTGCAGGTACGTACCCACAATTTGCGCGATTGGGCTGAAGGTAAACACCTTACCACCGATGATACTCCCTATGGGGGTGGCGACGGCATGGTGATGAAACCAGAACCGATTGCTCGGGCGGTTGCTGAGCTAAAGCAGCGAACTCCAGAGGCGAAGGTGCTGTTGATGACCCCCCAGGGGGTTCCTTTTAAACAACACCACGCTCATGCTCTGGCTCGTGAAGCTGGATTGATTTTTCTCTGTGGCCGTTATGAAGGTTTTGATGAGCGGGTTCGTCAAACTCTGGTCGACGCAGAATTTTCAATCGGAGATTTTGTCTTGACCGGTGGAGAGTTGCCGGCAATGGTGATGATTGACGCAATTTCCCGTCACCTTCCCGGGGTTCTTGGTTCCAGTGGTAGCGTGGAAATAGATTCATTTTCTGATGGTTTGTTGGAGTATCCGCAGTATACTCGACCTGCTGATTTTAATGGGTTGTCGGTGCCGGGGGTTCTTCTTTCCGGGGATCATGGAAAGGTTGCCAATTGGCGACGAGAACAACAACTATTTCGCACTTTACAGCGCCGACCAGAATTGTTAGACAATGCTGTTTTGAGTGATACAGATAAGGGAATACTTGAACGGTTGCGCAAAGAGATAGAGCTAGCTAAAAAGGCTCAATAATTATAAAACTGATGAATTGTTTTGCTCATAATTACAAAATTATTTAGAAAAACGGATAGATAAACCGAGGAGGAACAAGGATGAACATCATCGATAGACTGGAAATGGAACAGATCAAAAAAGATATCCCACGCTTTAAAGCTGGCGATACGATTAAAGTTCACGTAAAGATTACTGAAGGTGAAAAACAGCGGATCCAGATTTTTCAGGGTGTTTGTATCAAGCGCCTCAATCGTGGTCTTGGTTCTTCTTATACCGTCCGCAAAATGTCCGGTGCTATTGGTGTTGAGCGGATTTTCCCGCTTCATTCACCGAGCATTGAAAAGATTGAGGTGGTTCGTGTTGGTCAGGTTCGTCGAGCCAAACTCTATTACCTGCGTAACCTGCGTGGTAAAGCAGCACGAATTTCCGAAAAGCGTATGGTCTGAATATCGATTTACTAAAATAAAAAAGCCCGCCTGGTTATTCCTGGCGGGCTTTTTTATTTTGTGGTTGATGGGGCAAAGGGGGGTAAGTTATATGAATTGTTTAGATTGTATTCTCCCGGATTGTTAGCAAAAACGAGACTGTCCCCGAACGGGGTCTGTCCCAGGCTTTTGCGACGCGAACCATCAGAGTTTTATAGCCCGTCATCTTGTTCCTGTTTTTCTAATCAATTCTTCAGTAAAACTCATAACATCATTGTCAAGGTGAATTCTTATCAAATGAATCTGTAGCGCAGAAGTCCCCCAGTTCTCCAAATATAAAAACATATTATCATCACCCATCCGATTGCTCGATGATAGTGAACCGACCATGTACTGGGTAAAAGAACTATGGAGATAAAGATCTGTGCTTTTTCTCAAAGTCAGCCGGTGGGTGTGTCCACAGAAAATATCCTCGATATGATGTTCCCTGACAAAATCAGCCAATAATAAGGGATTCAGGAGTGGTGTAATATCTCCGACCAGAATTGAGTGGTGAATCAACAGGATGGACTTATCATATTTCATCCACTTGATCTTCGCTGAGATAGCCTTTAGAATTTCCTCTTCAACAAAACCTTCATCCTGGTAAAGAATATTGGAATCTATGCAGATAACCAGCACGGTCATGTTATCAATGGTCACCAGCTTAATATAATTAAGATCGGTGAAATGATTTTTTGTTTTGGTAATATCCCGCTGCAAATAAAGGTTTTTTTTGGTTGTCAGTTCTGGTCTTGATGGTAAAATAATCTCATCTTGAGCGATGTATTGCTTAAAATATTCATGTGCACGCATATTTCTTTTATCGTGATTACCGATAATAGAGATAACGTTTTCACAGGTAAT
>JAOZOH010000018.1:0-30276 GCA_029933365.1 Desulfuromusa sp.
AAAAATTCTTCGGTGTCATGCGTGAGCCCGAGTTAGAACAAATTTGCCGTGAGCGATAGTTGGTTGTGCTAAAACCAGCTATTTGTAAATACCATAACTCATCAATATTACACGATCCTTACCCGACATCTTACGATATTTCAATCGATGTCGAATGAAATCAGTCAAGAAACATGTAACTATCAGTTACAGGAACCAATCACCTAAAAAGGAGGTAAACAATGAAAAAACTTTTAATTCTTTTAACTGCCACAATTTTAATTTCATCCATAGCAACTGTGGTCATTGCCATATCCACTGGTCCTACTGAAATGAAATACGAACCTAAGATGGGAACAGTCACTTTCAACCACGATGCCCACCAAAAACTGACCGACTGCGTAACCTGCCATCACACGGGAGATTATGCTCAGTGCAAAAGTTGCCATGGGGTTGATGAAAATGCCCCCAAAGCGAAAATTGCGTATCATAAGCAATGTAAAGATTGTCACAAGGAGATAAAAAAAGGTCCCACAAAATGCAAGGAATGTCATATCAAGTAACTATTGGCTATGACCTCGGTTCCCAAAAAAGGTGAATTTTTATAATGAAATTCACCTTTTTTTATTGCTTTTTTTACACGCCAAAAAAAAAATAAGATAATTTCAATTAATCTTTATTTTTTAGTTGACATTAATTTTAATCACGTTATAATGCAACCAAAGATAAGAAAGATCTCTCTCAAGAAAGACTTTTGCCCCGTGTTCTCCCTCCTGACGCGGGGCTTTTTTTATCCCTGGCACCTTCACTCTTTTTGATTTACTAAAAAGCTCTCTGAGCCTATACCCCCTTGAACACTTTCAGTAAATGGGGAACCAGTTGCTTCTTACGTGAAAGAACCCCATTCAGACGATAGAGGTTCTCTGCCTCCTGCGGATAACCAATAATAAATGCCAATTCACGTGATCCAGCAGTTAATAACAAACTATTTTCCAACACAATATCAGTGACCAATAACGCTGCCAGCTCATAACCTTTATCTTCCCGGATTTTTTCTAATTCATCCAGCAGTTCTTTCTGGCGCTGGTGGAAGGATTGGAAGTTAACCACCTCAACCTGCCCTAAGCCGAGCAAAGAATCACCAGCAGTGTATTCTTTGAAATCGGTAAAAATTAATTTACGTGCAGGAGTACCACTTGCCATAGGACTCCCGGCGGCAAACAATTGTGAACCAAATTCCTGGTAATCCAAGCCTGAAATCAGTTCTAACCAGGGAACCAATTTACGATCAACTTCTGTTGTTGTGGGAGATTTTAGAATAACGGTATCTGAAAGCAATCCAGCCAGCAGCAAGCCTGCGATTTTTTTCTCCGGCTCTATCCCTGCCTGTTGATAGAGAGTTGAGACCAGAGAACAAGTACTTCCAAGGGGCTGATTTATAAAACTGATCGGCAAATCGGTATGGAAATTTCCCAGCCGATGATGGTCAATAACCTCGAGAATTCCAACTTTATCTGCCCCGGGAACCGCTTGAGACAGTTCATTGTGATCAACCAGAATCAATTTAACTGGTGAATTTTTTATTAAATGACTTTTGGTAGCAACCCCCTCAACCCGCCCTTCAGCAGAACAGACAATCGCTCCCGGTTGTTTTCCATGGGTTAACTTTAAACGTAGCTCTTCAAGTAAATCGTTCTGTTTGACCACCATAAAGTCGGACTCAGCCAGAAGCCCGACCGGAGTTGCCATTCGGGTCAACCAGACACAGTTTGCCGTATCGTAATGACTCACCAGAATTGACACGTTATTCTCACGTGCTGTTGCAAGCAGTTTTTCATCAACCGGTGAACTTCCCGAAATAATCAATAAGCGGACACCTGCTTGAACAGCAAGACGCTGTATACCAGGTCGGTCACCTGTAATCAGAATTGTTTTTTCGGGAACTATTTCATCGACCCAACGGCTGAAGCTGGCTTCTCGTCTGGCACCAACATGAAGGTCAAGCTCCTCAACTTGATCAGCATTAAACAGATGCTGTGCAGTTGCACTGAGACAATTTTGAATAGAACTGAGCGAGGCACGAATGCGACGCAGCTTTTCCGCCTCAACGGGAACAAGAAAAAATTCAGTAGCTCGCTTTAACGATAATAACCCCTGAGCTCGACCATCGTCATCAACCACCGGGAGCGTCCGGATGTGGTGCTGATGATAAAGTTCAATCGCTTTCGACATGGGTGCAGATTGGTGGATTGATATCACCTTTTCGGTTACGACATCTTTGATGCGTGGATGAACGTCACTAAGCAATTCCGGAACATCAACGCCCAGATAATCCAGCACAAACTGGGTCTGATGATTAATATTACCAGCCCTTGCTGCCTGGACACCCATTAGCCCCTGTTGCTGACGCAATTTTGCGTAGGCAATGGCACTGCAGATTGAATCAGAATCGGGATTCCGATGTCCAACCACAAAAATCTTGTCCGTTGTCTGCATGGTGTTTCCCCTTAATTCAAAGGAGATGTACGAAGTCTCCCCCGTACGTCTCCCAAACCAATAACATTTTTAATTATTCCTTTATGTGGCCGCATCAAAGCATCAAAACTCGCTAAAATATCGCGGCCTTTGGTCCCAAAAACAGAGGGATCAACCAGAATGCGGCACTGGACAGGATCTGTCGCAAAAAACTTCTGGTCTTTCCTACTCTTTTTTCGTAAAGGATCAACCACAATATCCTGTTTTCCCTTGCGGCGAAAAGTTGGGATAAGAAGATGATCTGTCCCAGTCTTTCCATAAAAACCAAGCCGCAGATTATAGAGCGCACTTAAAATATCGAACAGAGGCTTATTATTTTCCAGCGGATACAACTTATCCGCATAAGCATTCCCATTTTTCAACTTTTGATACCTGACCTGATTAGCTGCATAATCAAAATCATATCTGGTTATTTTTTCACTGCGCGACTTTTCAGAACCCCGAATCGTATGGGAACTATGCCATAAGGGTTGCAGTAAACCTGACGTACCAATCTTCATAAGTGTTTGATATTTTTCTACCCTATTTCGGGTAAATAAAGCAGCCATTCCCAGTGTTTTAGCCTGCAAAATAATTAAAAAGGTTCCAGATTTTTCTCCAGGCAACAGTTGCAGTGACCCCTCAGCAAGATGGTCAAACCAGAGAAATGAAATATCATAAGAGAGGGACTCTCCAACGAGGGATTGGATGGGGTGATCTGCCACAGAAAATTCTTGAGAAAATGAACGTCCAGATAAGCCTATCAGGAATAACAAAAGAAGCAGTATTTTTATTTTATTTTGCATGAAGAATCCTGACAAATAACGGCAAATCATTTCTTGACGAAAATAATTATTGCCTCTAATATCCATATATTCGAAATATTAATAAAGGAGGCCAATATGACTGCATCGACCGAAAAGCTCCCCTTTGATTCCGATCAGGATTATGATCGAGAGTCAGAAATTTTGAAAGTTCTTGGCCATCCAATTCGCTTGAAGATCATTGCTGGACTTATGTCACAATCCTGCAATGTCAAAAAAATATGGGAATGTCTCTCTCTTCCACAAGCAACCGTTTCCCAGCACCTTGCGCTCTTAAAAAACAAGGGAATCATTACCGGTCGCCGGGAAGGGGTAGAAGTCTACTATAAGGTCACCTCACCAGAAGCTGTCCGAATAGTCACTGCTATCTTTGGTGATTCAATTACCTGCAGTTAGTTTATCGAATAATTCATGAAAAAAAACGGTCGTCCTGCAAGACGGCCGTTTTTTATTTCTGCTCAATCAAATCTGCTACTTTCACAACTTTTACGATGCTGACAATCCTACTTTCCAGAACGGATCGTCGCAACAGTTTTCCCTCGAATCCCCCAGTTTTCTGCGGAAACTTCTTCAATAATAACATGAGTCGCTTCAGGGTTCTTGCCCAGAACCTCCTTCATAACGACAGTGATGCGATCCATCAGTTCTTCTTTCTTTTCAGCACTGATTCCCTCAAGCGCACGAACAGTAACTACCGGCATTTCATGACCTCCTTTCAACACAATTTCCCAATGGAAACTTCATTATAGCGCGAGAACAAAAAAATCAACAGTCATATTGTTTATTATTTCCGCCACCAACGTCAGATTCAAAAATCATTTACTCCTTGAGTATTCATTCAATCAATTTGGTAATACAGTAGATTCATACCTTTCGCTTGATCTATTTCGGGAAAGTCCTCACCTGAACAAACGATCTGCAGCAACTTTGCCCGAGGACCCAAATCGACAAATAGCCGCTGAATTTTATCCGGCGATAAATGAGGACTACTCAAACAAGCCAGAACCTTTCCACCAGGACTCAGCAGTGAAGGTAATTTACGAACCAATTTTGGCCAATCCCGCTGTGCCAGAAAATTATCCCCCTGATCTGTCGGTGGGTCACAAACAATCAAATCAAAAGGTGCAAGTTTGCGTAATCGGCTAAAACTGCGAAACAGTTCAATTGGTAAAAAACTCACCCTGCGTAAGTCTAAGTCATTGAGGCGATGATTCAGTTTCCCCAATTCCAAAGCACCACGATTCATATCCAAATTAACAACCTGGGTTGCGCCAACAGACATTGCAGCAACTGAAAAACTACAGGTATAAGAAAATAGATTGAGAACCTTCTTACCCTTCCCTACTTCCCTTACCAAGGTTCTACCTTGCACCATATCGGGGAAAAACCCGATATTCTGTGCGCCATTTAAACGCAGTCGATACTTCAGTCCAGCCTCAACAGCATTGACCTCCGTGGGCAATTTACCTGAAAGAATACGGCTGGGTGAATTTCGCAAATAGCGTTTCTGCAAAACAATCGCCTCGATATCGGCAAGCCCAGCTTGCAACAAGGCAACAAGCTGTGCAAGCCAAACTTCGTCTCGCTGTCGATATAACATCACCAGGACAACGGGCTTAAACCAATCAATCACAAGGTCTTCATAACCGGGAAAGCAATGCCCCCGACCGTGAAACAGGCGACGCGATTCATTCCCAAGAAAAATTCTCTTATTAATCTCAACCTTAATTACATTCATATGGCTAACGAAAAAAATTTATAAAAATCATATTAGATCAAATAACTACTGGAAATGATGAAATAAAATAGTCATAATGACGAACATATATCATAGAGGAGAAGGATCAATGAAGAAAACCAACCTGATCATTTTCATATTAATGATTCTGCTCGGCGCCATAGGGCTCTCCATCTATCTCCAGAGCAGACCGGCTCCAGAGCACAGTACTCAAGATATTCAACCAGCGGCACCAAAAGAACCAATTAAAAAACCGATTGTTCACTATCCAGTTCCAGAACCCGTTGCGGAACAACCCGCCATACCGGCTGAACAAAATAACTTAGAAACTCAACCCGTGGAACTGCCACTCCCAAAAGTCTTACCAACAATACAGGACAGTGATCAAAGTATTCAAGATGCCCTGAAAAGCCTACTCAGTAGTCAGACTATTTATCATTTATTCTACACCGATAACTTCATCCAAAAATTTGTTGCGACGATTGACAATCTTCCGGAAAAACGTCTGGCGAGAGCCTTATTACCAATAAAAGCACCAGGGGGTAAATTTCTGGCAGCGGGGACACCCGAAGCACCTCAAATTAGTAGCAAAAATTATAAACGCTACAATGCCTATCTTACCCTGATGGAATCGATTGATCAGAATCTGGCAATCAAAATTTATACCTATTTTTATCCCTTGTTCCAAACAGCTTACGAACAATTGGGCTATAAAAATGCCTATTTCAATGATCGACTGGTCTATGTAATTGATCACCTGCTGGAAACACCAAATCCGCCAGACCCGCTGCTACTTGCTCAGCCGGCAGTTCTTTACACCTATGCAGACCCAAGCTTGGAAAACCTCTCGTCCGGGCAGAAAATATTGCTCAGGATAGGACAACACAAAAGGCTGAGAACTCTTAAAATTTTAGAATCTTATCGTTCAAATTTGACAGACCTCCACCCATGACAAAGTAAAAAGGCTCAACCATCTCCAGTTGAGCCTTTCCTTACATAAATAACAGCAACAATAAATTATGCGAAACGACGTTCAGAACCCTGATATTTTGGATCTACAAAATTTCTGATCGGATCAATTCCAGGATAAACCCAACCATCCGAGCGCTGAAACTTAATAATCCCATCTCTTTCGATCAACCTCTGCAACACTTTGGTATCAACTATACCCATCATTCCATCTTGATAAATAACAGAAACTTCTTTCATCTTGTATCTCCTTCGATTTTGATAACCCTACCATTTGGCAGCTCCAAAACAAAGAACAAAGAAATAAAATCTCTATCATATCAATAAGTTAATGCATAAAAAACAATATTTAATAATTAATAAGTAAAAGACTAACGACGCTTCCTGCGTTCAGGACCACGGTAAGCCCCCCGCAGGGTGCTTCTTACCGGATCTTTACCGACGATCACCCAACCCGCTGATCGCTCAAACTGCTCAATTTCACTCATGACAATCAACTCATCAAGCCTTCGAGAAGGGATTAAGTCAATACGACCATCTAGATAGCGAACCCGAATCAGCATGATATTCTCCAAAGATCATCAAACAGCTATTCTGATATATTGACACAAGTCTTTCTGCACCAGCTCAATTTTCAATTCAGCAACGCATCTATGGCATCAAAATTAAACCGCTTTTCTGCCAGATCAGTAATTAAATGTATTTTATGGGTATCTTCCGCGGTCAACTTTGAAACATCGTCGTTTATCATTTCAAAAACAGCAGAAGATGTTCTTCCAGCCCGCATATATGGAACGTTACTACTGTCAATAATTTTCTGCGTAATATGACTTACCGGGCCAATTCCTGGGATAATGATACCAGCAATCTTGCCATGGTACTCTTTTAGCTGGTACAGGTTTGAGAGTGTTACCAACAATTCATCCCGGCTGCTATTGACAATTATTAATGTCGATTCTTGTAACAATTCCACAACTCGCTGTGCCGAGGCGGCACCGATCTGAACATTATGAACAATGCGCTGCCCCTCATCTTCGGTTGCATGTAATTCAATCTCAAGAACACTCGCAATACGCCGCATAGTAGGATTAGCAAGAATCGGCTGATAATTAAAACCGCCAATAACTTGAACTCCTTCCGTGACAAATGCCATATCCAGATACCTCAGCGTTTGTTCACGTTTTTCTGCAATAATCTTATTAACCAGGATCGCCTTGACCTTCGCCTGCTCCTTCTGGAACAGAGCTAAATTCGTCTGTGCAGAATCGACAACATTACCTAGTCCACCCCCTGTTACCATCAAAACAGTGGCATCTGTTTCCCTTGCTATTCGAGCATTATTGCAACCAAACAAAGTACCAACTCCGGTATGCCCAGCACCCTCAATGATCAAAAAATCGTTCTTAGCATCCAGCTCAGCGATGGCATCAAACATCTGTCGAGAAATCTTATCACGGTGTAAATCTCCATCCATAATACGCCGAGTATCCCCTTGCTGCAGAACGAATGGAGACATCAGGCGGAGATCATCAAGGAGATTAAAATGACGTGCAATAAGAACGGCATCCTTATCAGCTGTAATACCATGACAGTCAACCGGTTTTGGCCCGATCGGCTTAACAAAACCGACTCGATCATATTTTTTTCGTGCCATGTGCATCAAGGAGAGGCTGGTTGTTGTTTTACCACTGTTCATTCCCGTTGCTGCAATAAAGATTTTACGTGCCATAATCGTAGCCCCGTATCAGCTGTGAGCAACCAACTCTGGAATGGCTTCAAAAGTCTCACCATTTTTCCGCCGTTCCACATAAGCATAGATTTTGTCAAATTCATCCTGCAGCAAAGTCAAAATGTCTGGAATAGTTTCAACTTTTACAACCACTGGTTGAAATCTTGTTTGCTTAGCAATTTTGATGAAATTAGGGCTCTTTTGCTGAGCAATAAAAATTTCTGCATCCTCAATCATTGAAATAATCGCCTTCATCTTATCGGATTGAGCATGATCCATATCCTGGGCAACATTTTTACGTCGCTCAACAAATGAACACTCTGCTCCTTCAACAAAATCATAAAGGTAAAAAAAATCAGTATCACCCATATGGGTACGAGCAATGGTGTCCCCATCATTTGAACCAATACAAATTCTAAAATTCCGCACAACTCTATCCTTATCTATACCTACAGTTTAGTAATCAACTCAAAAAAAGTAACTTTAACCCCATCAGCAATAACATGACTCCAACTAGAGAGCGTAATAATTCATTTGGCAATTGAGTCGCAAAATGGGCACCGATTAAGCTAAAAATCAAGAAACAGACCATGACCACCAGGCCAGCCTTAATATCGACATAACCCTGACGGTAATAACGCAGAGCGGCTAACAAACTTATCGGCGCAGCAACAATAAATAAAGTAGTTCCCTGGGCAAGTTTCTGCGGAAATCCAGAAAAAGCAGAAAGGCAGAAAATGATCAGTGCCCCCCCACCGACACCTGCAGTCCCCATGACCAAACCTGCCAGAGAGCCAATCAGGACAAATTCAAACATCAAAGCAGCCTTTTATATAATTCATTCCAGTTGGAAAGGATATCCATTTCAGCCCACTGTAGCCGTTTGATTATAGTATTTCATCATCTGTTTTACTTTCTTCACTATCCCATCTACATCAAGCCCTAATTGAGCACGTAATTCGGCTTGCGTTCCCTGATCAACAAAATGATCTGGTATGCCAATTCGAACAACTGGAATCATCAAACCGACATCACTCAAAAGTTCAAGAACTGCTGTTCCAAATCCACCCTGTAGTGAGTTCTCCTCTGCAGTGATGACAAAAGGAACCTTTTCCGCATGAGCCACTATCAAGTCTCTATCCAGAGGCTTAATAAAGCGTGCATCTATAACAGCAAGATCAATTCCATGCTCAGTGAGTTGATTTGCCGCCAGTAATGCATGATTAACCATGTCTCCAACCGCAACAATCAAACCATCAGCTCCAGCACGAAGCAATTCTCCCCGGCCAATTTCAAGTGGTTCAATTTTCTCAGGCAGAGACAATCCCACACCATTACCGCGCGGATAACGATAAGCAAAAGGACCGGCACTTAAACTTGCTGCTTGCATAATCCGCCGTAGTTCAATTTCATTTCGTGGCACCGCAAATGTCAGGTTAGGAACATGTCGCAAAAAAGACAGATCAAATACGCCATGGTGTGTTGGTCCATCCGCACCCACTAATCCACCCCGATCCATAGCAAACGTCACTGGAAGATTTTGCAAACAAACATCATGAACAACTTGATCATAAGCACGCTGCATAAAGGTGGAATAAATTGTCACCACTGGTCGCAGCCCGCGACAGGCCAAACCTGCGGCAAAAGTGACAGCATGTTGTTCAGCAATACCAACATCAAAGAAACGTTCGGGGAACTCTTCTGAGAATTTTTTTAGACCAGTTCCCTCTGCCATAGCAGCAGTAATGGCAACAACCCTGTCATCATCACGGGCAAGGTCAATCAGAGTGTCGCCAAAGACTTTGGTGTAAGAAACCGCACTACCCGGCTTACCAGCTTTGATCTCTCCCGTTTCAGGATTAAATGGTCCAACACCATGAAATTTGGGCGGGTTCTTTTCTGCCGGCTCATAACCTTTACCTTTTTTTGTCAGGACATGTAACAACACCGGTCCTTTGATTTGAGCAACATTTTGCAGCGTTTCCGTCAGTTCATCAATATTATGACCATCGATGGGACCAAAATAATCAAAACCAAACCCTTCAAACAACATCCCCGGGGTCATAAAACTTTTCAAAGACTCCTCAGCACGTTTTGCCAAATTAACCAGATCACGGCCGATCCCCGGGACATAACTCAGAATATTTTCGGTCTCTTTTTTAAAGCGGATAAAAGATTCAGAGGTCATTTTACGACTCATGAAAGAGGATAGTGCGCCGACATTTTGAGAAATCGACATTTCATTGTCATTCAAAATAACAACCAGTTTTTGTTTCAGATGTCCCGCATGATTCAGGCCCTCAAAAGCCATTCCCGCGGTCAGTGAACCATCCCCGATAACTGCTATAACTTTATTGTCTTCCCCAACAATATCTCTTCCTGCCGCCATCCCCAATGCTGCAGATATAGAGGTGCTGGAATGACCGACACCGAAGGCGTCATGCTTACTTTCCTTTCTTTTTGGAAAGCCACTGATACCGTTCAGCTGCCTCAATGTTTCGAATTGATCTTGACGGCCAGTCAGTAACATATGGGCATACGCTTGATGACCAACATCCCAGACAATCTGATCATTGGGTGAATAAAAAACCCGATGCAATGCAATCGTGAGCTCAACAACGCCAAGAGAACTTCCTAAATGCCCGCCAGTTGTCGCAACGGTTGAAACAATCTGCTCACGCAATTCTTCCGCCAATTGAGACAGCTGATTTTTATCAAGCTGTTTCAATTCGACTGGTGATTTTATTTGTGTAAGAAGGTTTTCCATTCATCTTCCTCGCGTTGAATATTTATTACAAAACCGGTGAGACCCTTAACTGGATCGGTCGACAATATAGTTAGCAATTTCTCGCAGTGGGCGAGCAGAGTCATCAAACAAGTCCAATGCAGACAGGGCCAATTTGCGCAACTCATTGGCACGATTTCGAGCCCCATCTAGACCAAGCAATGCGGGATAGGTTGCTTTTCCGCGCTGTTGATCGCTGCCAATATCCTTTCCCAATTGAGACTGTTCAGCCACAATATCAAGAATATCATCGGCAACCTGAAACGCCAATCCGGCAGCTTCACCGTATCGACACAGCGCCCGGCGTTGTTCAGCGGATGCCCCGCCCAATAGAGCGCCAACTTCAATAGCAGCCAAAATTAGTGCTCCGGTTTTGTGCGTATGAATATATTCCAGAGTTGGCAGATCAACGGGGCTTTTTTCCGCCTCCATATCTACCACCTGTCCCCCGACCATACCACGCGAACCGGCACTTTTTGCTATAATATTAATCACTTCGCGATACCGCTCAGAAGAGGTCTTCCCCCAGGTATCCTTATTGGTAAGGACGATGAAGGCTTCAGTTAACAACCCATCACCGGCTAAAATAGCTGTAGCTTCGCCATAAACCTTATGATTGGTTGGATTCCCACGCCGAAAATCATCATCATCCATTGCCGGAAGATCATCATGAATTAACGAATAGCTATGAATCATTTCAATTGCACAGGCCGCTGGCAGGACATTCTTTATTTCTCCACCAACAGCCTCACAGGACGCCAGCATTAAAATGGGTCGAATCCGCTTTCCACCGGCAAAGACAGAATAGCGCATTGCGTCATGCAAACTGGTTGAAAGGGTGTCAACCTTGGGCAGATAACGATCCAGTGCTGAGTCAATCAGCCGAATTCGTTCTTTCAAGTATGACTGCAGCTGCCAATTATCACTCCCCATCAAAAGGCTCCCGCTGCAAAGACCCATCATCTTGCTGCATAAGTTGTTCAACCTGCAATTCAACTTTAGCCAGAGACTTGCGACAGGTTTCTGCCTGCTTGACTCCGCCGGAAAAAACCTTCAAGGCCTGATCGAGGGTAAGATCCCCTGATTCAAGCTGTTCAACGGCTTCTTCGAGTTTTTGCAGTGATGTTTCAAAATTTATTTTTGTTACCATATTACTTATCCATATCAGAGCGAATCACGTATTATTGATTATCGACAGCAGCCAAGCTCTTCGTCAAGTGCTTAAACTGTTATTTTGTATCTTTTCGACCGATTAGTGTCACAGTTGCAGCGACTTCTCCACTTGCAAGGTCTATTTGTAGTTGATCTCCTATTTTTAACTGATCCGAAGTGTGGATGATCTGACCGGTTTTCATCTGCTTAACAATTGCATATCCACGAGACAACACAGCCAAAGGTGATAATGTTTGCAGTCGACCAAATAGAAGTGCTAGCTCATGGTTTTGCTGATCAACAATTCCAGTCATCACCTGCTCCAAATGTAAGCGTAATTGTTGCAACCGGAGTTGCTGTATCTGGACCAACTCAGCCGGTGCTTTTAACCTCTTCTCCAGGCCGTATAGATAACTGGAAAATAAGGACAAACGTGAACGTATCTGCGCAGCAAGTCGCAGGGTCAACTGATCCAGATGACGTTCCAGCTCAAGTCGATTCTGGACAACCAGTTCTGCCGCCGCACTCGGTGTCGGCGCGCGCAAATCAGCAACCAGGTCTGAAATAGAAAAGTCAATCTCATGTCCAACAGCTGAGATAACCGGGATTTTCGATGCAGCAATCGCCCTGGCAACGATTTCTTCGTTAAACGCCCACAGATCTTCTCGTGCGCCTCCACCCCGCCCAACGATAAGAACATCAGGCTCAGATTCCTTATTCAAATCAGCTATTGCAGCGGCAATTTCTTCGGCAGCCCCGGCACCCTGAACTCGTACTGAACGCAACAGCACCCGCAACCCGGCAGAACGCCGCCGCAATACATGCAGAATATCCTGAATAGCTGCCCCGGTTGCCGAAGTCACGACCCCAATGGTTTGAGGAAAAGGGGGAAGTGCTTTTTTTAGTTTCTCAGCAAATAGTCCTTCTTTTTCTAACTTATCCTTCAACTGATCAAAGGCCAGTTGCAGTGCGCCAATACCTTCCGGTTCAATACCCTCGACAATCAGCTGCAAATCACCCCGCTGCGGGTAGACCGAGACACGACCACGGCAAATAACCGCTAAACCATCGCTTGGTTTAAAACGCAGCGCCCTCACATGACTACGAAACATGGCACACTTGATTTGAGATTTTTTATCTTTCAATGTGAAGTAATAGTGACCGGAGGGAGGTTGTGAAACGTTACTCAATTCCCCCTGAACCAACACCTCAACAAAATTATCCTCAACCAGTTCCTGTAATAATTGAACTAAAGTTGAGACTGTAATAGCTGCAGATAGATCCATTATCGACAAACACCTCATCGCGCACACGAAGTAAAGAAGGAAGTATTATAACGACCTTCAATCGAGATTGACAGAGAAGAAGGAATCCCTTATAAATAGTTAGATTTTTTAAATTATCCACAATTGAGGAGCTCATGGCACGTTCGTATATTATAGCCATTGCCAGCGAAAAAGGTGGGGTTGGAAAAACGACCCTGGCGACTAATCTGGCCATTTACTTAAAAGGGTTAGCTGAAGATCTTCCAGTGACCCTGTTCAGTTTTGATAATCATTTTACCGTTGATCAAATGTTTCGCTTGGGTAAAACCGCCAATACGCAACATGTCGGTCAACTCTTTACTGGAAGTAGCCCTGCCGACCTGCTATCGGCTGGTCAGTACGGGATAAATTATATTCAATCATGTCGCAACCTATTTGAATATCAACACCAGGTGAAAAATGTAGAGCAACTCGCCCAGATCATCAGTCGCTCACACTTAGAAGGGTTGATAATCATCGATACAAGCCCAACGCTTGATATCTACACCCGTAATGCCCTTTATGCTGCAGATCGGGTTATTGTGCCGATAAAAGATGCCCCTTCTCTGGAGAACTGCCGTAATCTGGCAGATTTCCTGGTGCAGGAAAAACGTTCAAAAACAGTGTTGAAGCTTTTACCCTGCCTGATCGATACCCGCATTCATTTCGATGGCCCATTCCGCAATTCGTACCAATTACTGAAGGCCTACGCAATCAATCGAGGCTATCGTTGTTTTGAAGGGTTCATCGCCAAAAGCCCCAAAGTGGAGTCATTGAGCACCAACCCGGAGGGGAAAATTTATCCGGTCATCACCCATGGACGCAATACTGATGTCCACATCCAACTGACCCACCTGGCACGGCAAGTTTATCTTGATTACCTGGAACATGGCCCCATCAGGCTGAGTGAAGTTGCCAACGACCTTTTTGATCAGAGAGAACAGAATCTTCAGGAATATAAATCTCGAGTTGACAACCTCCAGGCAACCTGTCTCTGTTGCAATGCCCCTATCCCGGAAGATGACATCTGGCCCAACGCTTATTTTCTGGAAAATACAAGCGGCAGCTTCAGCGGATTTATTGAAGAAGATTGTTTTTTTGAACTTTTACTCCAGGATTGCTACCCGGAGCTCAATGGTAAGGAACAACAAAAATTATTGCAAGAGATCCTGATCGGATCAGCAGATAGCTCTCTTCTGTTGTTGCAAAAACATTATATTGACAGTGAGCAAGCCCAAATCGACCTCTTTCGCCTGGATCGACAAGGTGAGAAAATCTCCGGACGCAGTATCCTGTTAAAAAAACGGGGACGATTTCAACGCAAAGGAAAAGTTAGCCTATTACAGCTGTTCAATAATGCTGCAATGGAACAAACGGAAGGTTTTCAACAATTACTGGTCCGGCAGACCGACAAAAATCCCCTTGATCTCCTCAAACATCAAAACTACCTGGAGTGGAAAACAATCTTTAACCGGATTCAGATTGATCACCAGCTGGATACAGAGACCGAATAACGACAGCACTTAATAGACATGAACCAACTCAGAGGCAGAAACGAAATCAACCGGCTGTTGTTGTAGCCACTCCTGTTCCAAGCGAAAAGCCTCCAGCGTTTCAGCATGAGGGTGGCAAATAGCAATAACCTCCTGATTTTTCCCCGCAAGATTTACCATTTTATGAATCTGTCGGCGGATATAGGAGATATCATCCTTATTATCCAGAAAAATATTTCTTGTCGCAGTTTTCAGCCCCATTTTACGTGCCTCAGTAAATGCAACTGAATCACCAATAGTACGACTGTCAATAAAGAAAAGGTTCTGCTGCTTCAACTCATTTAACACTATCTGCATCGCTTCTGGTTCTTCAGTATAACGTGATCCCATGTGATTATTACTACCAACAGCACCTGGCACCGCAGCCATGTAAGAACGTACCAATTGGCGGGTTTCAGCTTCTGACTGTCCAAGCAACAGTGCGTTTGCTCCCGGATTTGTGCGAGGATAACTACGCGGTTGCATCGGTATATGAATCATATATTCGCGCCCTTCCTCCTGCAGTAAAGAGGTAGACGACAATGCCTTGCCGGTGCTCGGCAAAATTGATGGTGTAATGAGGACGTCCAATTGCAGTAGCTTACGCAGAGTGCTAAGTGAAACCCCCATATCGTCCATAATGACAGCTATTTTACCCTGCTCTGTTTTCGCCACAGCTGGGATTTGGTATCTGAGCTCCAAGCGCAGATCACCCTGCCAGAAAAAATGGATAATTCCATTATTTCGACTGACCTTAAGTTGTGCAGGACTATCGGTTTGTTCAATATGGGTTGTCAATTCAGCCAAAAACGGTGCCGAAGGAAAATCTCCAAAAATCTCTCGCACCTGAACATTCTTTTGATCTGGCAGCTTACGCCAACCCATAGAATCTGGACCATTGACAAGCTGATTATCTATCAGATTACGAACATCCAGATAACTGTAAATCTTTCGTTTATGGATCTCGTCAACCGGCTCTTCATAAACCAATTTTTCATAGCTTTGTACAGTAACGTTTTCAGGAAGCAAGTTTGTTCGCAGATTCACCAAGGTGACCAGGCAAACTCCAACAAATCCCAGCAAAAAAATAGAGGCCAGAAATATACGCATATTCTGGCTTAAATTCCGTTTCTTTGCTGCCTTGCGTTTTGTTCGTTTAGCTGGTTTCTTTTGTTTAGTTGTCATTTTTTTAGTATATCTTTCAACCGCGCGCCACATTATTCAGGCAGCTTGCTTACTGACCTCAAAAAGAGTGATCGCCTTAAGTAAATCAAGTGCGCGCAACAATTGATTGTCCCCTTTTTCTTCTTGCGTCAACCCCTGCACCTCACCATTTTCCACTACGGACGGTTTTTCCCCAAAAGATCGAAAATGATTCGTCAAATCTTGCTCGCGTAACGATATTCCGGTTTTTTTCTGCGGCACCATTAGTGATTGAAGAGCTACAATATCCGGACTGATACCACGGGCCTGAATTGATCGTCCAGAGGGGGTGAAGTAGCGTGCTGTGGTTAACCGCAACCCAGAGTTATCATCCAGAGGGATAATTGTCTGCACTGACCCCTTACCAAAACTCTGTTCACCAAGAATAATGGCACGATGATGATCTTGAAGCGCTCCAGCGACAATTTCAGCCGCGCTGGCACTGCCTCCATTGAGCAGAACAATCAGGGGGTAATCTGGTTCGGTACCAACGGGTTGAGCTGAAAATGTCAATTGCGACTCCACCTCTCGCCCCTCCGTATAAACAATCAACCCATCGTTTAAAAAAAGGTCAGAAACGGCAACAGCCTGATCCAATAATCCACCAGGATTATTCCGTAAATCAAGAATCACACCGTGCAACTGATCGCCCTTATCGTGCCGCAGCTGCTGCAGATGTTCTTTAAGATCACTTCCAGTCCGATCCTGAAATTGCGAGACACGAACATAACCAAAATGCTCTTGAAGTAATTTACTTTTGACACTCTGAATCTGGATAATATCGCGAACAATAGTAAAATCCCGTAATTTTTCCTCATCGGCGCGATGGATGCTGATCGTAATTACCTCACCTTTGGCACCACGCATCATCCGCACCGCCTCCATGAAATCAATGTCACGGGTTGGCTTACCATCAATCTTAATAATTTGATCCCCGGCTTGAATTCCAGCGGCGTAAGCAGGTGTATCTTCAATCGGTGAAACAATAATCAATTCGCCATCCTTGATGGTAATTTCTATCCCTAACCCACCAAATTCACCATGTGTATCGGCCTGCATTTCCTTATACATTTCCGGTGTTAAAAAACTGCTATGAGGATCCAAAGTACCCAGCATGCCACTAATTGCCCCATAAATCAGCTTGTGCATATCAACATTTTCGACATAACTGCTACGGATCAGGGAAAGGACATCGGTGAATATCTCAAGGTTCTTATAATCGTATTCCTCGTTGGCAGAAGCCTCGCGAGGAGAGATGATCGTACTGAAACAAAAAATCAGCAAAAGAAAAACACTGACAATCAATCGTTTAAAGATGAACATAAAAACCTCTCAATTTGCTGGTCGCACATATTTAAAATTGGCAGAATAAAATTATCGCCGTTTTAACCAGGATAGAGGATTAACAGGAGAACCATTTGAGCGAATCTCAAAATAGACACTGTCACGCCCTGCCAAACCGCTATAGCCAAGCAGATCACCGGCAGAAACCTGATTGCCTAATTTTTTCTGCATTCGGTCTGTCTGTGCATAAAGGGTATGATAACCTCCCGGATGACTGATTATAAACAGGTTTCCGTACCCCTTAAAATAATCAGCAAAAACGATCTTCCCGGCAGCAACAGCTTTGATCGGATGACCTGGTGGAGTCGCTATTTCGATACCATTACTTTCATAATAGGTTCCCAGCTTATCATCCTTCTGCTGACCAAAGCCAATAACAACCCGACCATTGACTGGCCAGCCAAGCTTTCCCCTACCTACAGCAAAATTGCCAGCAACAGGACCAGTAATAGAAACATTTTCTTGTTCCAACCTGTTGATCAACCTTTTCAGCCTTGAGGCATTTTCTTTCAACTGAACCAGTTCGTGAGCCAGTTTCTTTTTATCCGTCCGAGCCTGTTTCAAGAGGCGCGCTTGTAATCTACGACCTTTCTTAGACACCTGCTGTTGTTGATGTTCAGTCTCAAGTAATTGGGCTTTCTGCTGTTCAAGAGACTCTAATCCGAGCAGTTGTTGCTTCTGGACTTGGATGGAGCGCTGGTATTCCGCTAACAATTCCTTATCATACCGAAGAACTCTAGTTAAATAATGGTACTGTTGCACCATCTCTGTTGGAGAATCCGCAGAAAAAAGTATTTTAAGCGATCCAGTATCTCCTTCTTTATAGAGAGCAACAAGTCGTTTTTCTAATCGTATACCAACTTTTCTCACTCCGCGGCGACTTTCATCAACGGCCTTCTGTTGCTGATCAATCTTTCCCCGCAACGTTTTTAGAGCTAGTTTCAACTCATCAACCCGCCGATTAATCTGCTCAATTGTTTTATTAATCAACGCCAGTTCCCGATTGAGATTAAGCTCTGAGCGTTGTTTATTCTGCAGATCAGTTTCTGCCCGGTCGATTCTAATTTTAATTTTTTCCAGTTGAGAGCGATTACCAGTTAAGTCTGCCAGACAGGGATTAAGAAATAAAAATAGCAACAGCCAGAAAATGGCAACAGGTAGGGCTCTCATCATCATTTTAAATACGGACAAAACGTCGCAGCGACGAGAGGCTCCCGAGAATTCCCAGAAAAACTCCGGAGAGGACAAGAATGATCTGCTGATTCAGTGTCAAAAAGAGGAGGTCAAAACCGGTGGGGGTCAACCAGAACGACTCAAGGCTGCGTGAAAGAATAAAAACAAAAGAGAGTGCCAGAAAGGCTAATGATATCACCCCTCCCAACAAACCTTGAATGGCCCCTTCAAGGAGAAATGGAATCTTTATAAAGCGCATCGTTGCGCCGACCAGAGCCATAATTTCCAGCTCATCACGTCTGGCAAAAAGGGTGAGCTTAATTGTATTTGACACAATAAATAATGCAGCAAACAATAAGAATCCTCCCAGAATGATACTGGCAACACGTATCATGCTGGCAAACTTATTGAAACGCTCCAACCACTTTTGACCATAACGAAGGTCATCAATGTCAAGCTGATTTTCTAACTGTTCAATAGCTGCATTAATCCCCTGTTGATTACGAAATTCTGGATGCAAACCCAGCTCAAAAGAAGCAGGGAGCAAATCCCGACTGACCCCTTCTAACAAAGTGGCATCTGCTCCTAAATGTTTCTTGAAACGCTGCATGGCCTCAGCCTGAGATACATAATTGACCGATTCAACTTCTGGAATTGTTTTAAGTTTTTTGGCAAGCACAGCAATATTCTGTTGACTGGGAGCTTTTTCTAGATAGGCAATAACTTGAATTTCCTTAGTCCAGCGTAAAGCGAGTTGCTCTATATTGACAACAACCAGAAAAAACGTGGCCACAGTTGCCAAAGCAATCGCCATTGTTAGGATTGATGCGGTACAAAGTAACGGCCACTGACGCATGTTGCGCAGGGCACGCAGTATAAAGTAGCGAATTTTATCCAGCACCGCTGGTGTCTCCAGTTCAACTATCTTAAAATGTTTACCATACTGATTAATTACATTTGTGGCGGTTGTTGGTCACCAATCAACCGACCCTGATCCAGAGTCAATACCCGTCGTGGGAAACGCTGATTTAAACTATGATCATGAGTTGCCAACAGAACTGTTGTTCCCCGGGCATTCGCTCGTTTAAAGAGATCCATAATTTCAAAAGTGACATCCTGATCTAGATTGCCACTCGGTTCATCGGCCAGTAAAATCAGAGGGTCCACAACCAGAGCTCGGGCAATGGCGATACGCTGCTGCTCACCACCCGATAATTCTAACGGTTTGCGTTGCAGGCGATGCTCAAGACCAACCTCTTTTATGGCCTGATAGACCTTCTTACTCACCTCATAACGTTTTTTCCCTTGTGCTTCCAAAGCAAAGGCCACATTCTCATAGACCGTCCGACTCTGCAGCAGCTTGAAATCCTGAAAAACGACCCCAATTTTACGCCGTAAGTAAGGTATCTGGCGGCTATGAATACGAGAAACATTCTGCCGATCAATAAGAATCTGTCCCCGAGTCGGCTTCTCTGCCGCATATAGCATCCGCAACAAAGTCGTTTTTCCAGCCCCGGAAGCTCCGGTAATATAAAGAAACTCACCCTTGCCAATCTGCAGGGTTAAATCTTTAACTGCTGCAACATCGCCGCCGTATTTTTTAGTAACATTATAGAGCTGTATCATAAATGTTCACTGCTAAGTATTGGGGATCGTGAGATAGCTAAACAAAAGTTGTGTCCCGCAAGACGCAGCGGACGATTTTTTTTGTGCCACTATCAGCCTTGGGCCTGAACCGCAGTGATGGCTGAAACACTGACAATATCATCAATTGAACAACCACGAGACAGATCGTTAACCGGCTTTGCTAATCCCTGAATAATTGGTCCAACAGCTTCAGCTCCAGCAAGGCGCTCAACCAGTTTATAGCCGATATTTCCAGCATCCAGATCGGGGAAAATAAGGGTATTAGCCTGACCAGCAACACTGGAACCCGGTGCTTTTTTCTCTCCGACCTTTGGAATCAGTGCAGCATCAAGCTGCAGTTCACCGTCAACCGCCAAATTTGGAGCCAAGTCTCTGACAATTTTGAGAGCTTGCAGAACTTTGTCACAATCACTATGAGCCGCACTTCCTTTGGTCGAAAAACTCAACATTGCCACCCGTGCTTCAACACCGAGAAAACTTTTACAGCTGGCAGCCGTGCTGATAGCAATTTCGGCTAATGCCTGGGCGCTAGGGTTAGGATTGACAGCACAATCGGCAAAACAAAGGGTCCCGTTTTCACCGAACTCAGGATTTTTCGTCACCATCAAAAATACGGAGGAGACCGTCTGCATCCCTGGAGAGGTTCCGATCACTTGAAATGCTGCCCGAAGGACATCCCCTGTCGTATTAAAGGCTCCAGCAACAGCCCCACCGGCAGCCCCCTTACGCACCATCATGGCCGCAAAATAGAGGTTGTCTTCTGCAGTCAATAAGGCAATTGCATCGTCATAACTCAAACTTTTTTTCTTGCGCAATTCAACCAGCTCAACAGCGTAATTATCAAGTAACTCAGAGGATTTTGGCTCAACAATGGTGACCTCAGCTAAAGAGACTCCTAGCTCTATCGCCTTAGCATTCAGGATCTCAGGATTCCCCAGAAGAACAATCTTGGCCAATTTATCAGCCACAATCTGTGCTGCAGCTGCAACCATCCGATCGTCATAGCCTTCCGGTAAAACCACAGTCTGTAAATTAGCACGAGCCTTTGCTTTAATCTGCGCCACAAGGTGCATTTTTTCCTCCTTTATATTGAAGAGTATCCAGTCTTCAACAATAATTTATAAAAAGTTCATCCGCTTGCCGATCTCACAACAAACCAAAGAATGATGACATTGCAAAACGACATCATGGTTATACCTAATGGCAAAACCAAGGGTCAATCCTTTTTCATTTTTCAGCAATCAGGCTGGTCGTAAACCAAGACTCTCGTTATACTCTCTGAATATGAACCTTCTTCACTCCAGCAGAACAAAACCGCCTAACAGCGATCGAACTCGATTGCTTATTTTCAGCCTACTGTTGTCACTTGGACTCCATCTATTGGTCATTATACTTCTACCTCTTCTGCCACAACAGGACAAGGAACAATCATGGCAACAACCGACGATTGTTCATCTGGTTGACAAGCCAGTAAGAACAAAGGAGCAGCCTCCTGAAAAACGTAGAGAGTTTGAGGTGGATCAACAACCACTCACACCACAACCCAAAGTCCCAGTAGAATCATTCCGCAAAGCGGAAAGAGATCAAAAAGTGGATCGGGAGCAAGCACCCAAAGGAGAAGATGTTCGCGATCAAACAACCAAACCGGCAATAATCGTGCGACCTAAAAAACAGCAAAGGAAAACACCAAACAGAGCGGAGCAAAAGCAACTCCAAAAAACCGAAATAAAATCGACTCCAGCTGCTAAAGATAAAATATTTAAAAAAGTAGAGAAAAAAACTGCCCCGGTTATCGTCCAACCGGCACAACCTGAATCTAGTCCACCGCCCCTTTCACTGGAACAACTGCGTCCAGACTCAAGTACCCTCGATCAGATTACCAATGGAAGTCCAGCGGATCGAAATCGAAGCAAAGAACGTAAAGATGTTGAAATGGGTGACACCGTCTGGCTAAATTTACAGCACAACCTGCTCGTTTCATTTTTTCGAAGATTTCATGATCAGATAGAGCTTGTCTGGAATTACCCAAGTAAAGCAGCAATGAACGGAATTGAGGGAACATTAGAGCTATTGATCATTGTCGATAAGAAAGGGAAACTGGTTGACGTTGACCTTATTCACAGCAGCGGATCGGACCTTCTTGATTTTGAAGCTATTCAGGCAGTTTACCGAGCCGCTCCATTTGGACCACTGACCAAACATTACCCCCATGAGGAACTTAAAATCCGTGCCCATTTTCGCTATCAAATTAGCGGAAGATATATTTATGGTCGTTAAACAAAAAAATACCCGACAGAGCCGGGCATAAATTATATAAATGAAGAACCTATAAACACTATTCTCTTTCCCAACGCAACTTCGGCTTACGTGCCGCAGCAGTTTCATCCAAGCGTTTAACTTTAGCTCGAACTGGTGCCTGTTTCAGCAGTTCTGGATTAGTTTTTGCTTCTTCGGCAATCGCCAACATAGCATCGCAGAACTCGTCAATAGTTTGTTTACTTTCGGTCTCAGTTGGCTCAATCATTAAGGCACCATGGACCACCAAAGGGAAATAAATAGTGGGAGGATGATAACCATAATCGATCAGCCGTTTAGCAACATCAAGGGTGTGACAATCATTTTGTAGCGCCTCCTCAGAAAAAACTACTTCATGCAGAGAGCGTTGTTTGTTTGGCAGATCGTATTCGCCCTCGAGTCGAGCACGAATATAATTAGCATTAAGAACAGCCAGTTCAGATGCCCGCTTCAGCCCCTCACCGCCCATTGATAAAATATAACTGTAAGCACGAACTAAAACACCAAAATGTCCATAAAATGATTTCAACCGGCCGATCGATTTGGGACAATTATATTCCAACTTAAAACCATCATTATCTTTGATAACGTAGGGGACAGGGAGGAATGGCTTTAATTTATCAGCAACACCAACCGGCCCAGAACCAGGGCCACCACCACCATGTGGGGTAGAAAAAGTTTTGTGTAAGTTGAAATGCATGACGTCAATGCCAAGATCACCAGGGCGACTGATCCCCATCATCGCATTCAGATTGGCACCATCGCTATACACCAAACCACCTCGCTCGTGGACCAGATCACAGATCCCACGAATATCTTCTTCAAATAAGCCAAGGGTATTGGGGTTTGTCACCATTAAGGCTGCGACATCATCATCCATCACTGCTGCAACCGCTTCTTTGCTCAGAATACCATCTGAAGCGACGGTAACAACCTCATAACCACACAGTGTTGCCGAAGCAGGATTCGTCCCGTGAGCTGTATCAGGGATAATAACCTTATGGCGATTTTGTCCATTAGCTTCTTGCCAGGCACGAATCATCAGCATTCCAGTAAACTCACCCTGAGCACCGGCTGCTGGCTGTAAAGTAATTGCTGGAAACCCTGATATTTCACCAAGATCACGCTGCAAATTGTACATCAATTCCAAAGCACCCTGATTGAGAGCTTCTGGAGTTTGAGGGTGAATATCGGTAAAGCCAGGCAAACGTGCCGCCACTTCGTTAATTTTTGGATTATATTTCATGGTACAGCTGCCAAGAGGATAAAAACCACTGTCAACACCATAATTCCAGGTTGACAAACGAGTATAATGGCGCACCACATCAACCTCTGAAAGCTCAGGGAAATCAGTTATCTCTTTACGGATTAAATCGTTTTCAGGAGATACCGCTGGTACGTCCAAACCAGCAATGCTGTAGCCGATTCGTCCGGGCTGGGATTGCTCAAAGAGCAGGTTCTCATCCAAAACTAAACCTCGACCCTCTGTTCTCATCATGCTTCACCTCCCGCTAGTGCCATCACCAGTCGATCGATTTGTTCCCGGTTGTTTTGTTCGGTGACGCAAACCAGCAAACCATTTTCTAATTCAGGGTAATCTCTCCCAAGAGATATTCCAGCCAGAACACCTTGTTCTTCCAGGCGTTTTTTTAGTGTAGCAACTGTCTCGGAACAGATAATGACAAATTCATTGAAAGATTCACCCGGAAATGCCACAGAAAAACCTTTTAGCTGACTGATTTTATCTTTGGCATAAGTTGCTTTCGCATAGTTAACCTCAGCCAACCGACGGAGCCCTTGTTTGCCATGCAGAGCTAAATAAATAGCGACCATCAAAACACACATTCCCTGATTTGAACAAATATTGGAGGTCGCTTTTTCACGCCGGATATGTTGCTCACGCGTCGCTAAAGTAAGGACAAATCCACGCTTGCCATCTTTATCCACCGTCTCACCCACCAGACGACCCGGGAGAACCCGCATATCCTTCTTCCGCACAGCAAAAAAACCGATACCAGGACCACCATAAGAAAGGGGAATACCAAAGCTCTGCCCCTCACCAACAACAATATCTGCACCCAGGTCACCAGGCGATTTGTACAGTGCCAAAGCCAGTGGTTCAGGAATAGCAGCCACCAGACGTGCTCCAGAAGCATGGGCCAGTTCAGCAAGAGCTGCAAGATCTTCAATTTGACCAAAATAATTCGGATAGCCAGCAACAACTGCAGCAACCTGATTATCCAGCAGTTTTTCCAACTCAGTTCGGTCGGTCACTCCGGCTTGCAAAGGGACATCAACCAATTCAACATCCAGATGACGACAATAAGTAGCAACTGTTTCACGATATTGCGGCGGCAACGCTTGTGACAACAAAACCTTGTTACGCTTTTTCCCGGCACGGATAGTCAACAGAACCGCTTCGGCACAGGCAGAAGCACCGTCATACATCGATGCATTAGCGACATCCATTCCGGTCAATTGACAGATCAAAGTCTGAAACTCAAAAATAGCCTGTAGAGTTCCCTGGCTGATCTCAGGTTGATAGGGGGTATAGGCCGTGTAAAATTCACTCCGACTAACCAATTGATCTACAACCGCCGGAATAAAGTGATTATAGGCGCCACCACCGAGAAAAGAATCCCAGTCAGTAGTCTTGGTATTCTGCTCTGCCAGGCCTCGCAAAAAGTCCAATGCTTCAGATTCTGACTTTGCTGCAGGCAACTCGAGAGGTTTTTTCAGCCGACAGTTCTCTGGTATTCCAGAAAACAATTCGTCAATGTTCGACACCCCAATCTGGTCGAGCATTTGCTGCACATCCACATCAGTATGAGGTAGATAACGCATAACTCTCCTTTCAACTAATACTTTAACTACTAAAGGTTAACTAATTGCTATAGAAAGCTTTATGGGTCAATCTTTTTCAACAAATTCCTGATAAGCAGAGACATCCATCAAACTATCCAAGTCTGTAGAGTCTGACAGCTTAAGTTTAATCATCCAACCATCTTCATAAGGAGAATTATTCAGTGCTTCCGGCTCATCAGGAAGTGATTCGTTCACTTCTACAACCTCGCCGTTTGCAGGAGCATATACATCGGAGACCGCCTTGACCGATTCAACAACACCTAACGTTTTTCCTGCTTCCAATGTGTCACCAACTTCTGGTAATTCAACAAAAACCACATCACCCAGTTGATCTTGAGCAAAATCAGTAATTCCAACAGTGATAATATCGTCTTCGACCAGAACCCACTCGTGATCTTCGGTGTATTTTAATTCCTCTGGAAAATTCATCATATCCTCCTCAATGGAAAAGCCCACAGGGCGTTTATTATTTTACAAAAGGCAAAGCGGTTCGCTCAGCTAAAATTTGATGTTTGCGAATCCCAATTTCCAGTGGTTGGTCACTATCAGCGCTAGCCGTTTCGACCAAAGCCAGGGCAATCCCCTTTTTTAAGCTCGGAGACATAGTACCACTAGTGACATAACCAACTTCACGTCCATTACAAAAGACAGGATAACCTTCACGTGGCACCCCAGAAGTCGTCAAAGTCAGAGCAATCAACTTACGCGACAAGCCTGCCTCTTTTGCCTTGAGCATGGCATCACGACCAACAAAGTTACCTTTTTTCAGTTTGGTGATCCACGCTAAGCGTGCCTCAATCGGCATAATTTCAGCGGTAATCTCATGACCATAAAGTGCATAAGCTTTTTCTAAACGCAGAGTGTCACGAGCCCCTAGACCGATCGGTTCCAATCCCAGTGACTGACCAACACTCATCAATTCCTGCCAGAGTTTGACCGCATCAGCGTCAGCACAATAGAGCTCAAACCCATCTTCACCGGTATAACCCGTTCGCGAGATAATCGTCTTAATACCAGCAACTTCACCTTCCGCAAACCGGTAAAATTTTATTGCCGATAGATCAGTACTGGTCAGTTTGGCCAGGATATTTGCAGCAACCGGTCCTTGTAATGCCAACTGAGCATATTCTGCGCTACGATTAATCAGGTTCAAATCACTGAAATCAGATTTTTCCAGCAAATCCTGCAACCAGGCAAAATCTTTATCACTGTTGGAAGCATTAACACAGAGAAGGTAGCGATCAGCCGCAAAACGATAAAGAGTCAAGTCATCAACCACGCCACCTGTTTCATAGCAAAGCGCCGTATATTGAACCTGTCCATCGGCCAGACCTGACACATCATTGGTGGTTGCGTACTGGAGAAAATCAAAGGCCTGAACACCTGAAACTTCAATTTCCCCCATATGGGAGACATCAAATAAACCAGCAGTCGTCCTGACCGCCATATGTTCGGCAATAACACCGGAATATTGTACCGGCATATCCCAACCACCAAAGTCAACCATACGTGCGCCTAGCTGACGATGAATTTGATTTAAAGGTGTTTTCTTCATCTATTAACTCCTTGTAGTAATAACGGTAACAAATCTGTCAGTATTTCAAGATCAGACCTGCTTGCTAAAGGTCGTAAGATGCGCCCCCTCAGGTAGAAAATCAACTATCTTTTTAAAGTTTATTGCTGAATTTTCCCACCCATAAGGCAAGACTATTATTCAGCGCAATCCTGCTGACCAGCTCTGCGCTTAGCACTTACCAGGGTGTTATAAAGAAGCATAGTAATGGTCATCGGTCCGACCCCTCCAGGAACCGGAGTGATGGCAGCAGCATTAACAGAAGCCGCAGCAAAATCGACATCACCAACCAACTTCTTCTCACCGACCCGATTAACGCCAACATCAATCACAACCGCCCCTTTTTTGATCCAATCCCCCTTAATCATTTCGGGTCGTCCAACAGCGGCAATAACAATATCTGCAGCAGCAACTTTCTGCGGCAAATCAACCGTCCTCGAGTGACAAATTGTTACAGTTGCATGCTTAGCCAAGCACATCAAAGCCAGTGGTTTACCCACGATATTGGAGCGCCCGACAATGACAACATCTTTGCCTTGCAGATTAACCCCGGTGTGTTCAAGCATTTTCATCACACCATAGGGAGTACAAGGCTGAAAGACCGGGTTTCCCGTTACCAGGCGACCGACATTATAAGGGTGAAAACCATCAACATCCTTATTGGGTGAGATCGCTTCCAGAACCTTAGCCTCATCAATATGCTCAGGCAGTGGCAATTGCACTAGAATGCCATCAATTTTTTCATTATCATTCAGGCTTGCAATTAACTCTAATAATTCAGCTTCACCCGTTTCTGCTGCCAGTTTATGTTCAACAGAATAGATTCCAGCAGCGGCACATGCTTTTTCTTTCATTGAGACATAGACCCGACTTGCCGGATCCTCACCAACCAGAATTACCGCCAGACCTGGAGTCACTCCCTGGGAAATAAGGGCCTCTACATCCGCAGAAATCTGCCGCCTCATCTCAGACGCAATCGCTTTTCCATCAATCAGTTCAGCCACAAGTAAACCTCCATAAAAGTACTTCTATCGATCAGAAATCAAATGACGCAACCATTAAGTTGGGTTGATTAGATAAATTGGAACAAGCAAGAAAAAATCCCCGCCAAATAATTACTGACGGGGATTTTCAAGTCAACCTAAACGATTCAACCGTTTACTCCTTTAGGGCATGAAGCACAAGCATCGCTGCTACTGGCAGCAGGTGTTGGACAACTATTCCCATGCGAATAGCCTTGCTCATACCAGCCGCCCCCCTTGAGAGCAAAAGCAGTCTGCGATATCAGCTTCTTGGCATGCCCACCGCAGTGGCGGCAAGTATTAATTGGTTTATCAGAAAATTTTTGTCGAACTTCAAAGTTCAACCCACAATCTTCGCACTGGTATTCATACAACGGCATAATTTATATATCTCCATTTTTTCATGATCCACAAACAACCAAGAATGATAAATTGTAGGGAGAACACCTGTCAAGAAAAGTTTACAAAGAAGGAGCCAATATCATGGGAAATCAAGCTGATCGTCAATATCTTCATCGCTGATCAGGGGATGCATCAAGCGATCTTGATGTCCTTCATCTTCAATTTGTAGAGTGTCTATATCCATAAGTTTCAAATGATTTTCAATCAGCGACCGTAGACCGCCCTCAAAAGAAATCTTCTGCCGTCTGATCTCCTGGATTTCACTGAGTAATTGCACCCGACGCTCACTGGCATCGCGAACCACCCGTTCTCCCTCGAGATGAGCTTCTGCCACCACAATTTCAGCCTCTTTGCGAGCATTTGCTTTCAACTCTTCGGTTACCTGTTGAGCCGCCATCAGCGTTTCCTGTAGTGCTTTTTCCCGCTCACGCATTTGTTCAAGGGAGGTTCTGGTTCTGGCCAAAGATTCTTTCAATTCGTTATTCTGTTTATGTAACCTTTCAAGTTCCTCTGCTAACATTTCAAGAAAATGATCAACAGCAGAGGTATCGTAACCGAACATGCGAGTTTTGAACTGATGTTGCTGAATTTCTATCGGAGTAATCCGCATTATTTATCCCTCTAAGAGCTTATCAGTTGGCTAATTGATACAAAAATGAGATCAAAACCTGTTGCACAACAGAAAGGAGGATCAATAGTGCGATTGGAGACAAATCAAAGCCACCCACCTGCAAGAACGGTATCAGCCGCCGCAAGCGATACAGTGCCGGGTCGGTAGCACTGTGCAGAAAACGGACAATGGGATTATAAGGATCAGGATTAACCCAAGAGATCAGTGCTCTGGCAATCACAATAAAAATATAAATATTAAATGCCAAGTCAAGAATCCTAGCAATAGCCATAATCAGAACGCTCATGCTTAAACCACCCTTCTTTGTTACAAAAAATACTGTAATTTTAAGTTTTTATACCGAAAGGGAGGAACCCTGTCAAACGATTCCAGCACTTTTAGCCGTCAGCAGTGATTTTTGACTTAAGTTGAAAAACCCGCTAAGTTGCATTCTGTAGCAGCATCAAACAGCTGAAAAACACTTGGAAAGAGGTTAACATAATGGTTCAGACTAACAATATTAACGTTCTCGAAGTTTCCCCGATCATTGCCCCCTCGGATCTGAAACAGGTTTTCCCCTTGCCACTTCCTGGGGCAAATTTTGTAAATAACAGTCGTAATACTATCAAAGCAATACTCAAAGGAGAAGACCCACGCCTGCTGGCAGTTGTCGGCCCCTGCTCCATCCATGATCCACTGGCGGCCATAGAATATGCGAAGCGACTTGTCAGACTGGCAGAAGAACTTCAAGATCAGCTATTCATTATCATGCGTGTCTATTTTGAAAAGCCACGCACAACCGTTGGCTGGAAAGGTTTAATCAACGACCCTGATATGGATGGCAGTCATCTAATATCTAAAGGGCTGGGAGTGGCTCGGCAGCTTTATAGTGCCATAACCGACTTGCGTCTGCCAATTGCCAGCGAAATGCTTGACCCGATTACACCACAATACTTGTCCGACATGATCAGCTGGGGCGCTATTGGTGCCCGGACCACAGAATCACAAACTCATAGGGAGATGGCGAGTGGACTTTCATTTCCGGTTGGATTTAAAAATGGTACAGACGGTGGATTAAAAATCGCAACAGATGCCATGGCGGCAGCATGTCGGGAGCATAGTTTCCTTGGTATCAACTATGAAGGACGCTCATCAATTGTCCATACCTCTGGCAACCCTGACATTCACCTGGTCTTGCGTGGCGGGGACAGCGCGCCAAACTATTACCCGGAAGAGGTAAAAAAAGCAGCCGAGCTCCTGAGTAAAAAACAACTGCCCCCAGCGATTATGGTTGATTGTAGCCACGCTAACTCTTACAAAGTTCACACCCGACAGGGAGAGGTTCTGGATAATATTGTCGAACAACTTATTGCCGCCCCGGGCTCCATCTCTGGGGTTATGATTGAAAGCAATCTGAATGCGGGAAACCAAAGCATCCCGAAGGATCTTAAGCAGTTGAAATATGGGGTCTCTATCACCGATAAATGTGTCGATTGGGAAACAACTGTAGAGATGTTAACCAGAGCACATAGCAAGCTGGGGCAAAGCTAAATACCTTCAGCCTAATCCCCTTCAGCCTAAATTATTCAGTGCATTGGTTGACTGCTCAGCGAACT
>JAOZOH010000018.1:30376-35013 GCA_029933365.1 Desulfuromusa sp.
CCTAATCCCCTTCAGCCTAAATTATTCAGTGCATTGGTTGACTGCTCAGCGAACTGCTGTTCAGTTCAAGCAGCTCAATATCACCATATTTGTTTTCATATCGGTCAACATTGCTCTGCAAAGCTAGCAACAAACGCTTGGCATGGCGTGGCGAAGTAATCAGTCGCGACTGAACACGCGCTTTAGCCGCCTGTGGCTGAACATAGATGCAATCGATGACAAACTCGCTATCGTTATGATTAACAACCGCCATATTAATATACTGACCCATCGCAACATCATCACTCATCTGAATTTCAAGTTTCAGTTCCTGTTCTTTTTCCATATCATTCTCCTGGCTGCAAAATATTTATAAATCATTTAAAAGTCGATAGAGACCCTGCTCCAATTCCCAGATTATATCGACAGCTTTTTGATGGCCCTCATTCTCCAGCGAAACTCTGGCACGATCCAGATAACCATGTGCGTTGAGCAGCACGGGAGAAAGTTTAAATTCCAGTTGCAGTTGCGGTATTTCACCTACCGAATCAACCCAGTCCTGTAATTCTTCAGCAGCCAGATCGACCAACCGCAACGATTTAGTCGTACTCGCAGGAAGAATCTCATAAAGATGATCTGATTCTCGATCTATTTGCTCTAAAATTTGGCGATAACGTTCTGAGACTGACATAATATTGTTCCTTTTCTGTAAAACTGCACTCTGGGGCAGCATCCTATGCGAAAGGAAGAGAAAAAATCAAACTTAAACATCACCTTTCCCTGCTTACAGGTTGACTTTCGTATTATCAGACTGGTAATTTCAGTTTACAAGAACGACACGCTAGGGGCGTCTTGGTTACTGAGAGTTCCAGATTCATTGGAACAACCCTTGGAACCTGATCCGGTTGATACCGGCGTAGGGAAGCGGCAATAGATACCGATAGAAACTATCGGCGGCCGCCTTTTGGCGGTTTTTTATTTTGTTCTAAAACTATGCTGATATATCTGAATGAAAAACCACTAGAAGTAAAAAGTGGCACTCGGCTATTTGAACTTCGCAAGAAGTACAAAGCGAAGGCTGATCTATTGATTGTCAATGGTTTTCCGGCAATCACTGATCAGAAACTGGATAGCAATGATCACGTCATCATGATCAGGCGGGGAGAACGACCTTCAGCTGAAGACCTGGAGAGTCTGATGATGGCTCGACACACCCCTGGTGTTCACAAGATAATAAAACAAGGCTGTGTTGGAATTGCCGGAGCGGGGGGACTTGGCTCTCATGTGGCAGTCGCCTTAGCAAGAGTCGGTATCGGGAAACTGATCATCGCCGATTTTGACGTTGTGGAGCCATCTAATCTGAACCGCCAACAGTATTTTATCGATCAGATTGGCATGTCGAAGGTTGTAGCGTTACAAAATAATCTGCTGCGAATCAACCCTGGAACCAAAATAAAACTCTTCAATCAGAAAGTGACGCCAAAAAACATAGCAGAGTTTTTTGGGGAGGTTGATATTCTGGTTGAGGCATTTGATACAGCAGATCAGAAAGCGATGCTGACAAACTATTTTCTCTGTAATTTCCCAGAAAAATTTCTGGTGGCAGCATCGGGAATTGCTGGGTACGAAGCGTCCAATACCATCCGTACCACCAAGGTAACAGAACATTTTTATCTTTGTGGTGATGGTGTGACCGCGGCAGAACCGGGATGTGGCTTGATGGCTCCTCGCGTTGGCATTGCAGCACATCATCAGGCCAACGCGGTACTGCAGCTACTGTTAAACAAATCAGCAGAATAGAAAAATATGAAATTGACAATTAATGGTGAAATAAAAGAATACCAGCAGCATCTGACTGTTCAACAGCTTTTGCAACAATTAAACCTGCAGTCTGAACGTGTGGTTGTTGAAATAAACCGCGCCATTCTTTCACCAGATATGCACAATACTACTGAACTTAAAGCAGGAGACACCATTGAACTGGTTCAATTTGTCGGTGGTGGTTAATTGCGGGCCAAATGACAGGATAACCTTATGGATCAATTGATTATTGCCGGTCGTAAATTCAATTCCCGCCTCCTGATTGGCACAGGTAAATTTTCTTCAAATCAGGCAATGGTAGCAGCGATGGAAAACTCGGCTTGTGAAATTGTCACCGTTGCTCTACGCCGCGTTGATATTGATAACCCTGAAGATTCGTTGTTATCACATATCAATCAGGAACGTTACTTATTACTCCCAAATACTAGCGGTGCCCGGGATGCTGAAGAGGCTGTCCGCCTGGCTCGTTTGGCTCGTGCTGCAGGCTGTGAACCCTGGATTAAACTTGAGGTCACCCCTGATCCATACTACTTGCTGCCAGACCCAATTGAGACCCTCAAGGCTGCAGAAATTCTGGTTAAAGATGGTTTTGTCGTGCTGCCCTATATGCCGGCTGATCCCGTTCTTGCCAGGCACTTAGAAGAAGTTGGCACAGCGACAGTCATGCCATTGGGAGCCCCAATTGGCACCAATCGTGGAGTTAAAACCCGTGACCATATCGCCATTATTATTGAGCAAGCGAATGTTCCGGTTATTGTTGATGCAGGTCTTGGTGCACCATCCCATGCAGCAGAGGCAATGGAAATGGGAGCCGATGCAGTGCTGGTCAATACCGCCTTGGCAGATACTCCAGACCCAGCCCTGATGGCTCAAGCTTTCCGTAAGGGTGTCGAAGCCGGGCGGGAAGCTTATCTGGCAGGACTTGGGGCGCAACGACAACAAGCGGAAGCATCAAGCCCACTAACTGGGTTTTTAAGGAACGACTGATGAGTTTCCAACAGCAGCTTGAGCTCTATCCACAAACCGAAATATTACAAAAAATTGCCAATACAACAGCGCAACAAATCGATCGTGCGCTACAGCAACAGCGCTTGAGCATAGATGATTTTTCCAAACTATTATCTCCGAATATCACCGACAACCAGCTTGAGCTGATGGCGGAGCGTGCTCAGCGTATCACCAGACAAAGGTTCGGCAGAACCATACTTCTCTATGCACCCCTCTATTTATCTAACGAATGCTTCAATGGCTGTAAATATTGTGGTTTCAGTGCAGATAATCATTTTCCACGTAAAACCTTGACGTTGGATGAGATCGAACGAGAAGCAAAAATTCTCCGTCGCCAAGGATTTCGACACATGTTGCTCTTGACCGGCGAGGCCCCAAAAGTTGCGGGGATCGATTACCTGGAAGGTGCTATTAAAATTATAAAAAAATACTGCGGGTCGGTTTCCATAGAAGTCTTTCCCATGGACACCGATGGGTACCAACGCATGGTAGCCGCTGGAGTTGATGGTTTAGCGGTCTACCAGGAAACTTACGATACTGAACTGTATCAACAACTTCATCCTTACGGGCCCAAGAGTAACTATAGCTATCGACTGGATGCCCCGGAAAGGGCCGGTGTTGCCGGAATGCGCAGGATCGGGATTGGATCATTACTGGGATTGGGAAACAGCTTGAGTGATGTCTTTTACAGCGGTTTGCATGCTCTTTACCTGGCACGAAAGTTCTGGCGAACTCAGGTGAGCCTCTCCTTCCCCCGTCTCTGTCCTGCCGATGGTGGATTTCAACCCAACAGTATTGTTGATGATCGACAGCTGACCCAGTTTATCTGTGCTATGCGCCTGTTGATTCCGGATGCAGGGCTCGTCCTTTCGACACGTGAGGATGCTCAATTACGCGACAATTTACTGCCCCTTGGAATCACTCAGATGAGTGCCGGATCATGTACTGCACCGGGGGGCTATGGTGAGGAGAATAAGGATGCTGAACAATTCAGTATCAGCGATGAGCGCTCCCCGGCTGAGATCGAGAACTTATTGAAATCACAAGGCTACGAAGCGGTCTGGAAAGATTGGGATGGCGCGTTTCTGAATAAAGCAGGTTGATGACTGAGTCGCTGCCAAACTTATGCCTGATAACAGACCGTCACCAAGTTCCAAAGGGACGTCAATTAATTGAGGTTGTTGAAGAGCTATTGCAGGCAGGGGTAAAAATGATTCAGTTGCGAGAAAAGGATCTTTCAGCAGCTGAACTGTACCCCCTGGCCAAGGAACTTCGCACTCTGACCGATCAGTACAAAAGTCTCTTACTGATTAACGATAGAATCGACCTGGCTCAAGCCATCGGTGCAGATGGAGTTCATCTTGGAAAACATTCGTTACCAATCAAAATTGCCCGGCAAATACTGGGTCTAAACTCTCTGATCGGGGCATCCACCCATTCTGCGCAGGAGGTCCAATCAGCACAAAAACACGGAGCGGACTTTATCACCTATGGGCCGGTGTATTTTACTCAGTCGAAGCAAGCTTATGGTGAGCCGATTGGAATAGAGTCATTACAGGATGTTTGTAAAAAATGTAAAATTCCGATCTATGCTCTCGGTGGGATCAAAGCAAACAATATACCAGCAACACTACAGGCAGGAGCTCATGGTGTTGCCATGATTTCCGCTCTTCTGGCCGCCCCATCACCAACCCAGTCATACCAGAAGATCACCCAGATTATGCAAACAGACCAAGCAAAATAAAAACCCTATTCCTTTTATTGAGCGAAATGGAATCACACCACAAAAAAAGGTTCCCACTTAAACAAGCAGGAACCTTTTTATTTTT
>JAOZOH010000087.1 GCA_029933365.1 Desulfuromusa sp.
CGTGAGGCAGTTCGTTGATGTCGAGACCGCGTGCGGCGATATCGGTGGCAACCAGAATACGGGTTTTGTTTGCTTTGAAATCGGCAAGGGCGCGGGTTCTCAGTCCCTGATTCTTATCTCCGTGGATTGCCACTGCAGAGATGTTTTCACTCTTCAGGTGTCGAACTAATTGGTCCGCACCGTTTTTGGTTCGGGTGAAAACCAGTACTTGCGACCAGTCTTTATTACGTATCAGGTGACTGAGGAGTGCAGATTTCTTACCCTTATCAACCTCATAAACCCACTGTTTGACACTTTTTGGTGCTGAGTTTCGCTTGCTGACCTCTATCCTTACTGGATTGTTGAGTAGACCGTTGGTGAGCTTGCGGATATCGTCGGAAAAGGTTGCTGAGAAGAGCAGGTTCTGCCGCTTTTTCGGCAGCAGCGTGAGAATCTTACCGATTTCGTCGCTGAAACCCATACCGAGCATCCGATCCGCCTCATCCAGTACCAACGTTTGCAGCTGTGAAAATTTCACGGCATTCCGGTCAAAAAGATCAAGCAATCGGCCCGGTGTCGCTACCAGTACATCGACCCCACCACGCAGTTTCATCATCTGTGGATTGATTTTCACCCCTCCGTAGACAACACTCGACTTCAAAGACAGGTGTTTACCATAGGTCGCAACGCTCTCGGCAACCTGCACCGCCAGTTCACGGGTCGGGGTTAGGATCAGAACTCGGATATGATTTGATTTCACTTTACCGCCATTGGCAAGTTGGTGCAGCAGTGGCAGGGTGAAACTGGCCGTTTTCCCGGTTCCGGTTTGTGCCGCAGCCATGACATCCCTACCGGAGAGAACCGCAGGGATCGCTTTACTCTGGATCAGGGTGGGAGAGGAATAGTTTTCTTCTCCGATAGCACGAAGAACGGGCTCGGAGAGTCCAAAAGATGAAAATGACATAGAATTATACAATATCCTCTCAATTCATGGAGCTTGGCCGGTATACAATCAATCCTTTTTCCCCTCCCAAGTATGGGAGCAGTTCTTCGTCTATAACTTTTTTTCGGAAAAATCTTGTGGAAGCGTGTCGCAGGAAAATCTTTCCTTCTTTTTTGATGACAATCCCGGTATGGGAAACATCGAGCCCTGGGTAAGGGCTATAAATGCCAACGTAGTCTCCACTTTGCAAGCGAGTAAGAACTGATTCGTCGATTGCTTCGGGCGGAATAAAAGCAATAACCTGTTTCTTTGCAGGATATCCCGACAGATAGAGTGTTCCATCAGCCTTTTTGTTCAGTTGCTTCTCCACCCAGCGAACATTTGGTCCCCCGACCTGAGCGGTTACATCGCGCAACGGAGCGAAGAGCGCATTTCCCCACGCAGAGAAGAAATGATTTCGGTCCAAAAAAGTGACTCGCCCGTAGCGGTAGCGGATGTGTCGCAGAGCTTCTTGGAATCCCACAAAATTGTTTGATCTGCGTAGCGCTTCTACGTAATCAAGAAAGGTAAAGCAGTCCATTCCATCCAAACGAAGGACAAAAATTTCAGCAGTGTCGGCGCTCCCGATCAGTGTGTTTGCAAGGTAAGGAGTTACAAGAAAAGCTGCTGAGATGAAGGCGACTTTTTCACCGGGATCTCTAATATCTCTGGCTACACGCTGGAGATTCTCAATTTTTATCTGGTTCCAGTGACCGAGATCAAAAGGTTTCTTTTGCAATGTGGCACAGGATGATAAGACGAGTGGAAGGACTACGAGTAGAGCCATTCTCCAAATCAACCGCCGGAAACCTCGGCAGCATCTTGCTTCTGCTAAAGATGAACTTGGTGTTGAAAAATGGCTCATTTAAACCTGTCTTTAGTGGTCTGTTGAGATTTATGCTCCTAGTGAGGTGTCGGCAAAAATGGCTTCATGCAGGTTGACGGTGTGATTTTTTATCCGCCGCAGGGCAACGGCCATATCGCTGAAAGTCAGAGAGGGGAGGGCACCACAACTTCCATCCTTCATCCGGTTAAGGTGTGCCTTACGGATGATGTCAGCCTGGTCATTAAGGCGGCTGGCTTCATCGTAAACTTTCTGGGTGTTGCTGGCCTCCTCATCGTTGAAGGACTTACAAACAAGAGTAAAAAAAGCGAGTATTTCATGATGGTAACTGATCAGATCATTCCAGCCATCTTCACTGTAATCAAGCTCATATTTATCCAGCCGTTTCATGTAGGAACAGAGGGAGGCCGCATAATCGGCAATTGACTCAAGTTCATCGGCTGCCCGGATAAAACTATAGGCTCGATCTGATTGTTTATTGCTGGCGTTTCCTGCTTGCATCAACGTAACGGTGAAAGTGGTGATCTCATGTTGTATGATGTCTGTTTCGTCTTCCAGTTTCATCACTTTACGGTAGAATTGTTCACGCCCTTTTATGCCCCGTTGGAGAAAACTTCCCGAATGGCGTAGTGCTTTGTGTGCCATCTTCTGCATCCGTTTAAGTTCACCAAAAATCATCGGGAAACCCATGGCTACAGGTATTGTGCCGGGGGCTCCAATATATTTGAAAGAACCTTTTTCAGCCCCCTGCTTCTCCGGTATCATTTTGGTGACAAGCTTCGATAGATGATTGAGAAACGGCAACATCACCAGGGTGGCTGTGACATTGAAGAAGGTATGTGCCATGGCAATGTGGGCGGCAATGTAGGGACGATTCCCTTCAACATCGGTAAAGTTTGACATGCCTGGAACAAATTTCTCGACCATTCCGACGTAGGGCAAGAAGAAAGAGATGATGATGAAAACCCCTAGCAGATTGAAGACACTGTGTGCCATTGCCGCACGCCGGGAGGCAATGCTTCCGCCGATAGCAGCAAACTGGGCGGTAATTGTGGTGCCGATATTCTCGCCCATAACCAGGGCAACAGCAGTGTAAAGGGGGATGGCTCCGGTGGTTGCAAGGGCAATTGTGATGCCGAGCATTGCTGAACTGCTTTGGATGATCATCGTCATCAAACAGCCGATAGCAACACAACCAAGGATGCTCAATAACGACTGGGCATCGAGGGAGAGCATCAGGTTCATGAAGCCTTCGTCGTTACGGAGTGGCTTGAAGGCACCACTCATAATCTCAAGACCAAAGAAGATCAGACCCAATGCGACCAGAATTTTGGAACTTGCCGAAACCCGCTCATTTTTAGAAAAGAGCATCGGAAAAACGCCAATAGCGATGAGTAACAGGCCGTATTTGCCAACTTTGACTGCCAGTATCCATCCTGTGATAGTGGTGCCAATATTGGCACCAAGAATGACACCGATTGCTTGGGTCAGTTGCATCAGCCCAGCGTTGGTCAGACCGACAACCATGACTGTGGTTATTGATGAGGATTGAACAAAGGTGGTCACAAATAAACCGACCAAGACCGCCAGGAAGCGGTTGGTAGTCACTGACGAGATTGCTTTACGAATCAGAGTTCCCGAGAGTATCTGCAAACTGTCGGAGAGATACTTCATTCCGAGGATAAAGACCCCGAGGCCACCAACGGCGGTATAGCCCATTTTAAAAGGTTCGATCATTTGGTAAACCTTTGATAAATAATGGTATGTTTCATCGTCTACACGACTTGACTGATGTCGATGGGGCGCAATTTAGTCGGCTTTTAGGATGCTGTCAAGTGCCTCAACCAACTGTTTGGAATCAATATGAAAATAATATCTGCTGTGATCTATTCAGCCTCGTTGCAATGCCCTTTTTTCATAGTGAGATAGAGCTCTTCGACTTGCTTCCTTGCCCAAGGTGTTCTGCGCAGAAATTTGAGACTGGACCTCACTGATGGGTTGCTGTTAAAGCAGCGGATGTCGATCAGTTGTCCAAGTTCGTCCCAGTCAAAATAATCAACCAGGCTATTTAGAATCTGTTCCAGAGTTACGCCGTGCAGTGGGTCCTTGGATTTTTGATCACTCATGGTTAGGATCCTTGTTTTATAGAAAGGCAGCTTGGGGAGTGCGCGCTGTTTCCGGCTCTTTGCACAGGCTCCTCCCCCTCAGTCGCGACGTCGCAGCCGTAGGTAGCGGGCTGCGTACCAGAGGAGCATGAGCAAGGCAATCAGCGGTAATGCGGGGATAAAGAGCCCTGTTAGCTGCGCCAGCAGGGTCGCGGCGAATAGCGCGACCACTGAGACCGGCAGGTAGCACCCGATCCGTCCGTTTCGAGCCAGCGTCTCGCCAGCAGTCCCGATCAAATTATCATTAACATCGAAGCGACCGGCAACAAGGGCAAAGAAAACCACCATAATCCAGTCAGAAAGCCCGAAGGCCGGCGCTAACCCGGTAGAACCGGGGAACACCAGTTTTATCAGCACCATGTCGATGAGCGGCGGAGGCCCCTCGGGTGCCAGGTAATACTGTTTAATCTGTTGGGTAAAGCTGGCGGTTGGACCAAAGAGCCAGCTGGCAAGGTCAGCGAGCGTCATAGCAATGCAGATCGGGATGATTTCCCACAAGCGGTGGACGTATCTGGCCAGAGCGGCTCCGATGAGGGTTGCGACCAACAGCAGTAGACCTGATTTAATTACGGTCAGTAGCGGCTGCCAGCCACCGATCAGGGGTAATTGATTGATCAACCAGATACATAGTGCCAAGGCAATTCCCCAGAAAAGATAAAAGCTGCGTGAGCGCTTTTCAGTGTGCAGCAGCAGGGCGGGCAGCATGAGTTGGGCGGCAGCATAAAGTTGCAGGGCGATGAACCCGGCGGACCACCAGGGTGAAGCTGTCTTGATCCACCCTCTTGTTGACCAGAGCCCTAAGATAGCGCAGCTCCACAGCAGGTGGCTGGCAATCAGCAGGAGGATCAGTCGCTGGTTTGATTTGCTGAAGGTTATGAAGGGATGGTGCAACATGGCTCTATCTTGCCTTGCTTGTTTTTGGGTGAGGAAAACGCTTTTTTCAGTTGTTTGGTCCGTTCCTGCTTCGGGATAGCGGGAGTGTACGTTGTGGCGGATTGTATAAGCAAGTGGATATGGTGCAAAATTATCAGTGTCCAGCGTACCTTTTTGCATGCTACCTTGCGCATGAGTCAAATTGAAACCGATAGAAAGCGGGACACGGACATGAACTGGCAGGTTTATATCATCCTCTGCTCGGACGATTCTCTCTATACTGGCATTACGACCGACGTCAAGCGGCGCTTTGCTCAACATCTCGCGGGCACAGGAGCCAAGTATTTTCGCGTCTGCTCACCGCTCCGTCTGGTTTATTTGGAGGGCGACCATGATCGCAGTAGCGCCAGCCGTCGAGAAAATCAGATCAAGAAGCTGAAGCCAGTCGACAAGCGGCGGTTAATTGTGTCGCTTGGTAACCTGCTTGAGGCGAAGAATGAATGTTTCAATTGTTGAGGTGATATGTGTCCCGTAATAAACTGACTGACCAGCACGAAGAGGGGCTAGAGATCCCGTACGATCAAATTGATATTGATACGTTGCGCAGGATGATCCAGGAATTTGTGAGCAGAGATGGAGCGGATTGGGCTGATGCCGGTTGTGCGCTGGAAGATAAGGTTGAACAGGTTCTTCAGCAGTTGAAAAGCAAAAAGGTAAAAATTGTTTTTGACCAGATGTCACAAACGGCGAACTTCGTCGCCTGTTGCTAAAAATATTTCCTCGTTCGTCTGCCAAATAAAAAATTCATAATCAACCCGTGCGTGCTAAAATAAGGTACGTTTTATCCTGGATAGGTATCTTAATCACGGAAGAGAAGGAGCAAAGTTATGGGCAAGGGCATGGATAGCAAGAAGTCGGATAAAAAAGCACCAGCCAAAAGTATGAAAGAAAAAAAGGCCGAAAAAAAGATCAAAAAGGCTGAAAAGAAATAGTCGGTCGGGTTCTGTTTCTGCCGGTCGAAAACGTGACCAGCCAATCGGCTTGAGATCCTCACGATCCCCGTCATCAGGAAAGATGTCGGTACAGGCTTGACTGGGTATGACAATGAGAGGGTAGGCTAGGGTCGTGGTGTTTAAAGTAGCCTCAAAATGCACATTTACGGTATGTAAACTGTGCTTTTTTGGCCATTTTTGCCTTGCATTTTCTGCCTCAAAAACGTTTTTCAATACCCTGCTATGTCTTTTTCTGCAAAGGATCTTTTATGGTTGACCGTCTCCAAATCACCAAAAACTGGTTGCCGCGCTACACTGGGATGTCGCTCGACGACTTTGGTGACTACGTCTTGCTGACCAACTTCCGCCACTACGTCGACAAGTTTGCCGAGATGTTCTCCTGTGATATTCAAGGTGAAGACAGGCCGATGCAGGCAGCAACGAACAGTAGCGGCCTGACTATTATCAACTTTGGTATAGGTTCGGCGAATGCGGCCACGATCATGGATTTACTCAGTGCTATCCATCCCAAAGGGGTGTTGTTCCTCGGCAAATGTGGCGGGCTGAAGAAATCAACCGAGATAGGCCACTTCATTCTCCCGAATGCCGCTATTCGTGGCGAGGGGACCAGCAACGATTATTTTCCCGCTGAAGTCCCAGCGTTGCCATCATTTAAATTGCATAAATTTGTTTCCGAAAAGATTCTTGAATCTGGCCATGACTACCGCACTGGGGTGGTTTATACGACTAATCGTCGCATCTGGGAGCACGATCAAACATTTCTGGAGAAACTTAAAAAGATGACTAGTATCGGCATCGATATGGAAACTGCGACGATTTTTATCGTCGGTCACTACAATGTTATTGCGCGTGGTGCCCTGTTGCTGGTTTCGGATGTGCCATTGACTCCCGAAGGAGTAAAAACCGAGGAGTCGGATCAGCAAGTGACTCAGCAATGGGCTGACAGCCATCTGCAGATTGGTATTGATGCGATGACTGAAATCGGTGAGAAGGGAGAGAAAATTAAACATTTTCTCTATTAAAAGTTATGCCGCAAGACCAATACTCCATTTTCTGTGACAAAAAGAGCCTGCTGAATTCACTCCTGAAAATGACCTGCCCGATTGCAATCGACCCCGTATAAAAATTCGGAACATATTATTGAATATATCTGCCTTGCCAGTAGTACTTAAAGTCGGTCAAAAATCCTATGGACATATGCGAACCGTTTTGGCAGGACATTTGATAAACGGATCCGAAGGAATTGCAGGGGGCGACCGTCAATTGCCACAACTGCTAAGTTTTGACAACGGTTTGAATCGAAGTTAGCGCACTTTGGTAGCACACTTCGTTTGGAACCAAGATGTCGGAGGTTCGAATCCTCTCGCTCCGACCACAATTTCAAAGGTTTGGCAATTTATCGCTGATTCTTTTTTGTGCCTCCGGGAAGGGTTCCGGGGTGACTCTGGGGAGTATTGGGGAGTATTGGGGAGTATTGGGGAAGAAAACATTAGCGCCATCCCACTAAAAGTGTGTCGGAAAAGTTTACACAAGAAGACAATTTCTTTTTGTGAGTCAGCAACTTACTGTATATACTCACATTAGTTGCGGGGCATTTTTCTTGCGTACTCATTAGACATTCAATTCAATTTATATGTCTATCCAATTTTTGCCTGCCACATTTTGAACCTGTCAGTGTTACTGCCATTAAATATGTTTCTCAAGATGTTCATGGATTTGTTCTCTAACCTAGAGTCATTCAAAGGGAGGTTACTGTGAAAAGATTTCTATTAGGGATGTTTATCTGTCTGCTTTTTTCTCTCAGTGTTGCAAGTGTCTCCACGGCGACATTATTTAACAAGTACTATGAGGGGGATCGTGTTGTCTATGATGATATGAATGATCTCTACTGGTATCCCATTCTAGCGGATTTTACCGACATGACCCGGGCAGAACAGGTAGAAGCCATCAAGAAGCTTGATTATGGCGGCCTGACAAACTGGGAAATGGCCAATTGGGGGCAAACAATGGCCCTCAAAGAATCTCTTGTAGAGATGGCAGAAACAAATATCCCGTGGAACTTCAGCCACCTGGGTCTGGCTGATCCGTTGATTCCTGACGTATCTGGCATCAGACTACCGAGCTCTCCTTATCTCGCTTGGTCAGTCGATGCTACAGACTTTTTCACCCCTGCCAACGAGCCTACTAGTATTTTCGGGGGGAGACTGCCCGGGGTGTTTCTCGACGGCCGCTATGACGGCCCCGGAATCGTCAGGGACGACAGCGTTCCCGAACTATGGTCTTTTGACCATACAGGAACAGGTACGGATCATTGGTTTATACACAACCTGGCAACTCCGAACGCTCCCGAAGGGCATTTTTTAACAATGGTGTACAATTACGATGGTCACCTTGCTGCTGATGACGCACTAAGAACGGGGAGGGGTTTATTAAGTGCTTGGGCGGTGGCGGCGGCCCCCGTCCCAGAGCCTTCAACCATCCTTCTCCTCGGCAGTGGACTGGCAGGATTGGCCTTTTATAGAAGGAAGAGAAAGTAAGGTATAAAAAATAAGTGTTAGGTTTTCCGACACTGTAAAATATTCCGACAAATAGCAATCGAAGCGGGGTCATCTAATGGCTCCGCTTTTTTATTTCATAAATCAGGATTGCACATTTGATAACGGAGTTTAGGACGGAATTGTTCCATTTTTATAACTGGTAATATTTGATTTTTCTATATTAAATTCCGAATACCCAACAAAAATGATAAAGGGCCAAACGATACAAATCGTTTGGCCCTTAGTCTTTGTTATTAACAAAGAGGCGGTTATTTCTGTCCCCAACTTCCGTCAGAATTTTCCAGATACCAACCTTTTTGAGCTTGATTGCGCCACGAATCAGCAAAAATACTCTGCACTTCACCAGCCTTATCCGGGAAATTGTTGGCAACGGCTATTTCTTTGTAAAGGCGTTGACGGTCTTGATTCTCTGCTTTTACCAATTTATTCAGCTGCCCTTTCTGCTTAAGGGCCAGCCCTTTGGTGCTGTGGATTTTAAGCAGACCATCGTGACTGAGTCCCACATTTCCGGCATTCAGGAAACCGATCAACGCAGTCGAGCGGTTTTTAATTGAGTCTTTGATGGCGCGGATAGCTGGGGTACTGACATTAATATCCTGCCCTGCAATCGCATTTGTTGGGAGTAGCAGCTGGTAAAAACTGCTGCCGGGGGCTTTCTTCTTGCTCTGTGGAACTGCCTCTTCAGTTCCCTTCCGGGCGTTATCGCCCCAAACTTCGTTGACGATTTTATCCGCAGCGCCGCGAAGTTCTTCTGCCGGGAAATAAATATTAATCGTTACACAAGAGACAACCGATAGTGCCAGTAGTAAGCTTAAACTGCGAGTGATAGATTTCATTTTTCCTCCTTCTGGGTTCCCGCCATCCTGCTTTAGTTCCCAGCGCGATCAATCCGGCTGAGGCGATTCATCATCTCTTTGAAAGAGATGGTCGGTGTGGTGGTTGTTATATCAATTCGGGGTGGAAGTAGCCCGCCATGAACCAGATATTTATCCGAGCCGGATAAAGCTGTTCCTAATAAGGTAAAGGTATCATTATTCAGTGAGCATTTGAAACCGATCTTTTGATAGCGGTAAAAATCGATAAAACGATAGATTCCCCTAGATAACGCGGCAGATATCCCCCCTTGGCCAATAATACTGAGATTATTCAGAGCTTTAACGCTGATGTTGCGTTTTCCACCCTTGCGGGTCGCAATGATAGCGTCAAAAGCGGCAGGCGAACTGCCAAATAGTTTTAAACCATGGATATATCCGTCAAGTATCCCGTTCATTTCCCCAAAATCGAAAGTTCGGGTTGCCTGTAATAGATTCAGTCCAGAAAAGTCAATATCGGTATGAAAGGTCGGATAGCTGGAGAACGGCTCACTGTAACTCATATTGCGCAACTGAAAACGGCCGCCAAAGACCTCAATGCGGGCAAGACCTTCAGTGCTGAGCTGGCGGTCGGCATAGTGGATGGTTCCTAAATCTGCGCTGACTCGACCTTGCATCACAGGCCAACCGAGTTCTTGTGTCAATATTTCTAAGTCGACTTCACTAATATTGATTTTGACCGATCCCTGCAGTTTGTCATCTGGCCATCCCAGGGTGAGATTATCAATTGCTACCCGGCCACCAGCAAGTTTCAGTAGTAGTGGTGAAAGAAAGGTGAAACGGTTGCTTGACGCAGCCAGTTCAAGCCGACCCTGCTCCAGGGTTGCCAGGCCGGCAGATAATGTTCTGAAAGATATTTCCCCGCTATATTCTGTGTCTGGCTCAATATTGGTTGGTGCTTGTTCCGAGCTGAGCGCAAAGGGGATGGTACCGTTTCCATCAATAATTTCCAGCCGCTGACGATCCCAGTAGGCATTCAACTTCTTGAGTCGGAGGGCTCCATTTGTTTGCCAGCTGTTAGGGTTCCAGAGCAGGTTGTAGTCGAGTAACATTCCACCTTCAAGAGTCAGTCCTGTCAGTGCCGGTTTGAATTCACTTAAGAGTGGCCCGATATGTTTCCCGTAGCTTTCAGCCAGGTTAACAACCTCGATTTGTCCCTGCGTGCTGATTTTGCCCAGGCTGAACTGACCCGCAGTCGTCAGGGTTCCAAGTTGTGGAAGATTGATCTTGACAGAGCAGGTGCTCAGTTGTTGCGTGTCTGGGGAGAAGTTTCCGGTTAAATCAAAATCCCCTTGATAAGCAGAAAGGTCGGCATAGAATTCACCTGCAAGAATTTCCTCAGCCGCAAGAGTGCCATTCAGTTCTAGCGCCAACGGCCCCTCCTCCCAGGCGCCACTGATTTTGCCCTGTAGTTCGATAGCGCCTTCACCAATCCCCGTTTGTCCATCTGTGGACATGTAGTTCAGGTGTGCAAGGGACAGTTGCTGCAAATTAAGAGAAAATTTCTGCGGGGAACCTTTTCCTGAACCGTGGAGATGCACTTGCGCACTCAATTCATCACCGCGTGCCAGGGTAAAACTGATTGAAGTTTCTTCCAAACTGGCTTGGTCGGAGCTGAGGCGCACCTTCCCGCGTCCGTCAAACTGGTTCAACCGCAGCTCAGGCAAGGCAACCTCATCGGCAGCCAAGCGGAGGTTACCAACCCAATCCTTTGCTTTTCTGGTTAATTGCCCGGAAAATTTTAGTCCGTTGAGCGATTGAATCTGAGCCGGGATTTTCCTTGCAGCCAGCAGCTTTTTAATCTCATGAAGGTCAGATGCCGTTAGAGAAAAGTTCAGTTGCCGAAAATTTCCGTTTACCGAAAGAAAAGGGTATGCGGCCAGCTTCAGGTTGAGTGAAAGTTTTTCCTTTTTATTGTTCAGAAACAGTTCCCCCTGGCCGCTGAGATCGATAATATTGAACAGATAAGTATCACCAGGTTGATCTGTCGGGAGACCGTGAATATCAGAAGTTACTTGAAACTTATCCCCCTGCAGAGAGTATTTTGTTGACAGTCGCAGGCCACCGGCTATCTGCAAAGCGGGATCACCAAACAACTCAGTTTTGAGGCTACCAAGGTCAGGAATTTCCACCAGCGCCTGTCCGGTTAGATTGTTTGTGTTACCAAGGTGGGTGCTGAAGTTACAAGTTGATCTGGCCGGTCCTTGGAACTGACCGGAAACTTGCCAGCCCTCCTGTTCCTGGTGGAGCTGAAGCTTGAGTTGAGCAAAGTTTCCGTTCAAATTATCCCAGCCGATCAGCCCTTTTGACACCTCTCCCTCAAGGTTGAACATCTGATTTTCCAGGGCAAAAATGATAGTCGTATCAGTGAGAGAAAAAGCCAGCTCTTTGGGCAATAGTAAGGGCTGTCCCATGGCCGATAGGATGCCTTGTAGTTTGCTGTGATCAAATTGTTTCAGGCGTAAAGTATTGCGACCCAGAGCAAAATCAGTCCCGCTGAGGATTATCTGCAGTGGTGCAGTGAGAAGCTGGTTGTCCTGCCAGGAGAGGCTTTCCAGGGTCAGGATTTTCTGTCGGGATAATTCAACTGTTCCGGCCAGAGCGA
>JAOZOH010000236.1 GCA_029933365.1 Desulfuromusa sp.
TAAGTTAGGGACACTTTCCCATTTTATTGGTTTAACACTGTAGCTGCCTACGCCGCAAGATCGGACCAGCGGATCTGGAGGCTTTGTTCAAAAAACCCCATTAATTTCCCTTCCAATCGCGGGGTTTGTCCGGCAATAACAATAAATTAGGGCTCCCGTTCAGCAAACCAGATCGCGTGTAGATCCCCTTTGTTCTGATGCTCCCGTACCCGAACCTGCTTCACTTTAAAACCAATTTTTTGCAAGCGCTGCATAAATTCACGATCAGGGCCAGCTGACCAGATGGCGAGTATTCCTTCCGGGCGTAGGGCGCGATAGGATTCTGTCAGGCCGTCGGTGGTGTAGAGCCAATTATTCTTTTTGCGAGTGATCGCATGAGGACCGTTATCGACATCGAGTAGGATCGCATCATACGCTTGACGTTTTTCACGGAGAACCTTGGCGACATCACCAACACGGATTTTGGAACGCGGATCTTTTAGAGGATCACCTGCATACCTGCCAAGTGATCCGCGATTCCATTCCACCAGACCCGGGACTAATTCTGCGACCACAACTTCAGCATTATCTTTGAGACTTCTTAGTGCTGCTGCCAAGGTAAAGCCCATACCAAGGCCACCAATGAGTACACGAGGCTGGTGCCGATCGACAATTTTGCTGCATGGAAGTTCGGCCAGGGCATCTTCGGACTGGTGTGCCCAAGTGCTCATCAAAACACCACCACCAAGGATGCTGATGGAAAACTCTCCGTCACGTTGATAGAGTTGCAGTTCGGTTCCTTGGCCAGGGATTTGTGCCGTATCGACCAGTTCCCAGTTGTTCATTGCACTATCTGAAGGTTTCAAGGACATAAGATCTATTTTTGTTAAAGGGTAAAAAATCAGGTAGCTGTATAATATTTCAAGGTATCTGCAGGTACAGCATACTTCAGAATGAGATATTGAGTCATATTTCTATTTTCTGCAATGTTTCCAAAATTTTCACCATCGCCAAGGTATCCAACCGGCAATATTCCAACATCGCCTGCCGCAACGTGTCCAACTCTTCATCTGGCTCTAATCCACACATCTTTTCATAAGCCCGCATCGCCGCCATACCATCGGCGATTTCCATCCCTGCATAGGAAAGATCGGGAACCAGCGCCGGAAGCACTTCCTTGATCGAGTAGGAACCGCGCATCTGCCAGCGATACACATCACGCTGGCGAAATGGCACCATCAGATCGCGCACATTGGGCAATCGCACATTGATCGCATTGGCCAGATCGGGGTACAGCTCGGCGAGGTTGCGCAGTACCCCTTTTTCGAAGGCCTGGTTATAGGTCAGGATGCAGGCATCTTCAGGAATAATGGCGATTAATTGCTCGATCAATTCGCGACGTGGATCTATACCAGACTGCGCAAGATATTCGAAATGCTGTGGCTCGGCACTTTCTTCTTGCTGAAGGTGCAGCGAAAATTGAAACGGCACCTGCTGATAGGGACGGGTGCTATCAAACTTGGGAATGGGGGTGTTAAAGGTTTCAAAATCAAGGTGACAAAGTGGGTACCATAACGTGGCAAGAAACTCTTTTACTTTGTGGATGTTGGTTGAATCCCGCTGATTCAGACTTGCCTCAACTTGTTGACGTTGTGCTTTGTTGAGTTCCTTAAGTGGAATATCTTCGAAACGGATGATCTTCCGCTTGTAGTAATCGAACTTGTTGATGCCACTACCGCGTAGATCGAATATTGAATTCTCGGGAATATGTTGCCAGCAGTAGGGGATGAAATCACATGCGTAGGGATCGGTACAGTGTGGACCAATGTCGATATTTGGTTCGTCGATTTCACGCATTGTTTCGCGTAACTCGGTAACGATCTCCGGCAGACTTTGCTGTCGCGCCGCTACCTTGAGGCTGATATCTTCACTGCTGAAAAGTCTACCGACCTCGATTGCCCCTTGACGTATATAGCTGTTGTTGATGTGAACGAGGAACGACTTGGAGACCGACAAGCCACAACCATTGAGGACATAGTGCTGTACGGCGACATCATCAAGATTGACATCTTTGACTCCGGTGCCCATCTTGACTTCATGAATCTGCCAAGTCGTGCCGTCGCGTACCAGAATATCAACTTTGACAAAAATGGCGGAAAAGGAAAAAGAAGCTTCGTAGATAACCTGTGCGCCGCTGGCGATCAGGTGTTTAGTGCGAGCGAGTTGGCCGGGGAAAGAAAGCCCCTCATAGGGGACTTCAATGCCGCCGGAAAAGAGTTTCTGAGCGAGAATGCCGACTTCGGTGCCGGCTCTGAACTTGGCTTCAAGATCGGGTTGCGGGGGGAAGTCAAAGTCTGGCGGATTCTTGGTCAGCCACAGCGCTTTCTGGCACTGTAATCCTTTGAGGATCAGTGACTTACTGAGACCGCTGCTGCGCCGCTGATTCATTTTTCTCCTTAACCTAATGATTACAACAAGATCATGTTTTTGAAATTAGCAGGTTGGGGGAGGTGAGGCAATGAAAGGTATAGCTGGGATCAACGGAAAAAAACTGTAGAAGTTGGTTCCCGTGTCTGCCTGTTTCCTGCGTATCAGTCAGGCCCTAACCGCCCAGATAAGCCTTTTTGACCTCAGGATTATCCAGAAGTTCTGCTCCAGTTCCTTCAGCAACAATATTTCCCGTGTCCATAACGTAGCCACGATGAGCCAACTTCAGGGCCAGGTTCGCATTCTGCTCAACAAGAAGAATGGTCATCCCGTCTTCATTGAGTTGTTTGAGTTTGCGGAACATTTCATATTTTAGAACTGGTGCCAACCCCATGCTTGGTTCATCCAATAGGAGAATTTCGCAGCCGGTCATCAGGGCTCGCCCTACGGCTAGCATCTGTTGTTCACCACCACTTAATGATTCACTCCGCTGGTCGCGGCGTTCTTTTAAACGGGGGAAAAGGTTAAAGATATAGTCATACTCTTTTTCCAGATCAGCATCTTTTCCCCGGGCATAGGTTGCCAACTTTAAATTTTCTAGAACTGTCAGGTTGCCGAAGATCCGCCGACCTTCTGGGGAGAGGGCGAGGTGCAGTTTTTTAACCACATCACTCG
>JAOZOH010000019.1 GCA_029933365.1 Desulfuromusa sp.
AGTCATCGTTCACACCTGCGTCAACATGACCAGCTTCGAGAGCTTGAACGATCATTCGACCACCACCTTTATAGGACTTGATTTTAGCTTTGGGGAGGTATTTTTTGGCAATGACCTCACCGGTTGAACCCAACAGTACACCAACAGTGACGTCCGGTTTATTAACGTCTTCAAGTGTCTGAAATGTTGCTTCAGTCTTGGTAAAAATACAGGGCTGGACATAGATCCACGGATCGGTAAAGGTGACCTTGAGAGCACGCTTTAAGGTTGGAGTCATATCGGCAGCCAGGATATCAGCCTTGCCTGAAAGTAGTGCCGGAATCAGGCCATCCCAGTCATAGTTAAGAACTTTCATTTTAACACCCATGGCATCAGCCATGCCTTGGGTAAAGTCAACCATTGAACCTGCAGGCACACCGGTTTTATCGATAAAGGCGTATGGTGGCGCACCCGATTGAACGGCAACACGGAGTTCCCCGCGTTTGACAATCTCTTCTAGATTGCTGGCAAAACTCGTTGTGGTTAAAAAGACGGTCAGTACGAGAGCAAGAACAATTGATACAAGTTTTTTCTGCTTCATGCGCATCTCCTTTTTAAATTTTGCTTGCTGCCAAGCAAATCAACAATATGCCTATCCAAAAGAACCAGATAGACGGAATTGGCCACCAATTGAATTAAATATCAAACTTAATTCCTTGGGCCAGAGGTAAAGTTTTACCATAATTTATTGTGTTCGTCTGACGACGCATATAGGCTTTCCATGCATCAGAACCAGATTCACGACCACCACCAGTCTCTTTTTCCCCACCGAAAGCACCACCAATCTCCGCACCAGAAGTCCCGATGTTAACATTGGCAATACCACAATCGGAACCGGCTGCAGAAAGGAACTCTTCAGCTTCCAGTAAGTTTTGAGTGAAAATAGCCGACGAGAGCCCCTGAACAACACCGTTATGGAGGGCGATTGCATTACTCACTTCACCTTGATATTTAATCAGGTAAAGGATCGGTGCAAAGGTCTCTTCCTGCACAATTTCGTAACTGTTTTCAGCTTCAACAACCGCAGGATTGACATAACAGCCTGACTCATAACCTTGACCGTTGAGTACTTCACCACCACAGAGGACTTTGCCACCTTCATTTACTACCTTTTCCAGCGCCAGAGTAAAGTCAGTGACAGCATATTTGTCAATCAAGGGGCCAACGTGATTATTTTCATCCAAAGGATCACCGATTTTCAAACCGCTGTAGGCTTTTACTATAACGTCTTTGACTTTGTCATAGATTGATTCATGGATAATCAGCCGCCGGGTTGAGGTGCAACGCTGCCCTGCAGTCCCTACTGCTCCAAATACGATAGCTGGCAGTGCCGTTTTCATATCGGCATTCGGAGTAAGGATAATGGCATTATTGCCGCCGAGTTCAAGAATTGATTTGCCAAAACGTTTAGCGATAATCTGAGCACCGTGCCGACCAACCTCTGTCGAACCGGTGATGGAAATCAAAGGGACTCGCTTATCATTGAGAAGCTTCTCTCCAATAGAGGATCCACGCCCGATAACCAAAGAGAATAGACCCTCGGGGAGATCATTTTCTCTGATAACAACGGCCAGAATATTCAGGACAGCAATAGCGCACAGAGGAACTTTTGAGGATGGCTTCCACAGGTTGGTGTCACCACAGATCGTTGCAATCATTGTGTTCCAGGACCAGACAGCAACAGGAAAGTTGAAGGCACTAATGGTCCCGACAACTCCGAGGGGCTGATACTGATCGTACATGCGGTGATTTTCCCGTTCAGAGACGGTGGTAACGCCGTAAAGCTGGCGTGACTGACCAACGGCAAGGTCACAGATATCGATCATCTCCTGGACTTCGCCCTTCCCCTCCTGAAGGGATTTACCCATTTCGTAGGAAACGAGAGTGCCGAGGGCATCTTTGTGCTTGCGAAGTTCCAGACCAATCTGTCGGACAATTTCGCCTCGCTTGGGAGCTGGGACCTTGCGCCAGATTTTGAAAGCTTCATCTGCCTTGGCGACAATCTTTTCGTAATCTGCCTCCGAGGCAAGATAAACGCTGGCAATATGCTTTCCGTCTACCGGGGAAACAATATTCAGTTCACCCTGATCAGTCGTCGTATTCCACTCAATCCCGGTTGTTGCACCAAAGTTTTTCTCTTTAATTCCAAGCTCTTTCAGAAAATCCATTTTGTTCTCCTTTATCTATCGTATATAGATTAACAGTCTTGACACGACATTAGAACAAAAAACAGGATAAATATAATATTGTTTTACTTTAACCGATCAAGGCTGAGCCTATATCAGAATATCAGCTTCAGGCTATGATATTTTCTTCCTCAATAAACTTAACTCCAAAAGTTTCAAGTTTATCTAAAATTGGGGAATAAATCTCAGGTAATGTTGGAATATTAACCCCCACCGGCAAGATCATTCCGGTTGCTATTAATTTGACCGCAATCGCCAGAGGAAGACCTACAGTGTAAGCCATTGCAGTATTTTCTCTATCTTGACCCTCATAACTCATAGAAGAGATTATTTGTTTTGTAACGCTATCGACCGTATATTCAAATTGGTGCTGCATCACCAGCAAATCACGATCCCGTTGTTTCATCGACCATTTTTCTGCCAGAACATGCTGTAATATTTGAGCCGGGGTTACATCTCGAAGACAAACCATCTCATTTGAAAAAAGTCCGAGCCAGGTAATTTTATCCATCACTGCTGACGTTTGTGACAAGCCAAAGTAATCCGCTAAACTATCTTCAACCCTCTTGTCGTCGTTCGCAGGGAGAAAGCTCTCCAAGTATTGCCGATATGTTAATGTGTCCGAATCTGTCATAATATAACTATCATCGGTACATCCCAATTGAACAAAAATATCCCACGCTGCACAAAAACCCGGGCGGCGCATCGTCCCACGGAGAATGGTTTGAATATCTTCCAGACCGTACAATTGACAGTACTGCAAAGAATCCCGATTTGGGTACACTTCAAAGTCACCATATCCCGGCATCTTCGTCATTGTAAGGGTCGAAAACAATCGATTGTACGAAACATATTTCCCCTGCCCATTGACCCGATATTTTGCTGTTCCCTGCCCTGCGACAACAACATTTCGTGGATTCCAGGAAAATTTATAGTTCCAGGGATTATCATCACAGGCCGGGGCAACCAGACCACCACAAAAAGAGTTGAAAGAACGAATCTTCCCCCCCTTTTTTTTAATCGCATCAATAATCCGCATCGCTGACATATGATCAATACCGGGGTCAACCCCCAGCTCATTCAGAAAAACCAGCCCTTTTTCGGTAACCGAAGAGGCAATATTTTTCATTTCAGGAGTCACATAGGATGGGGTCAGCAGGTGTTTTCCCAACAACAGACACTCATCGGCAACCAGTTGATGCATCGATCCCGGCAGCATTGAAACTACAATATCAGCTTGTGAGATTTCATTCTGCCGCTGTTTTGTGTCCATGACATCAAACTGAATAGCACGGCCATTTGCAGTATTGGCAACTTTAGCTTCAGCCGCTAACAAAGAAATATCACCAACAGTGACGTGCCAATCATATTGGGGGGCGTTCTTCAGTAAATAATCAATAAGACTGATTGTCGACAATCCTGCCCCAATAACAAAAATATTTTTCATAAAATAACGTCCTTATAGACAGTGAAGCATCAGATAGAAACAATTAACTCAGAAAAGAATAGTCCCATAAAATACCACTGTCGAGAAGAATCATATTTCATTATTGGCGGCGTCTTTCAGAACATGTTATTTTGTCCCCACACTGACTAATTAACAGGATCATGAATGGACACTCGAACCCTCCATTATTTTATTACTGTCTATGAAGAGTTGAGCCTAAGTGCAGCGGCAAAACGTTGCTGCATTTCACAACCATCCATCTCTACAGCAGTGCAACAGCTTGAAGCAGAATTGGATCGGCAACTGTTTATTCGCCACTCTCGAGGAGTCAGCCCGACCAACTCAGGTAAACTGCTCTACCCTTATGCACTTAAAGTCCTCAATGATATCCAGACAATCAAAGATTTTTTTCAGAAAAAAACAATTACTCTGCCGTTTAAAATTGGCCTCATGCCATTTCTTTCCGGGGAGAGGATTGGTAAATTTATCAAGGAACTACTTAATTCAATTGAAGGTCTGGATTTAACTATTGTTGATTGGAACGAAGCGGCTGATGCCAGAATTATTTCGAGCACCATGGTTGCAAAGGATGAACGTTTTCATAAACTCTGGCAGGATGAATATGTGCTGGCACTCCCAGAAAATCACCTACTGGCAGGTGAAAAAAATATCAAATTGAAGCAGATTGATGGTCTCCCTTTTATCAGCAGGACATTCTGTGATGCTATTGAATCGTGGAATTTTGCTGTCCAGAAACAGGGGATTAAAATTAACACCAAAGCCGTCGTTAGTAATGAGGAATATGCTCTTGATATGGTTGCCGCCGGTCTTGGTTTTTCGTTAGTTCCAAGTCATTCAACTGCCTCACGTTCTGATATTGTTACCCGTGATATAAACGATGTAAAGCTTGAGAGAGTCATTGGCCTGGCCTGTAAAGTTGATCAACCACTCCCCTTTCAATTATTAACAATTGTTGATAATTTCAGGGTTCAGATCGAAAGCTCTAGTTGATATGCGGATTATCAGCGGGTCGGCGCGCGGGCGACAATTAGCAACTTTTTCCGGAAAAGATATTCGACCGACCCCAGATCGGGTTCGCGAGGCGGTGTTCAGTATTCTGGTCAGTCACTGCGGAACCTTCAACGGGCTCAAGGTTCTGGAACTGTTCGCCGGGAGTGGAGCTCAGTCTCTGGAGGCGCTCAGTCGGGGGGCTCAAGCCGCAATCATGGTCGATTACAGTTACGTTGCTGCACAACTCATAGATGAAAATATTCAGCGTTGCCGGTTTGAATCTAGCGCACGTTTTTTAAGACAGGATGTTTTGACAGTTTTACCATCGCTGACCTCTTCTGCTCCCTTTGATTTAATCTTTCTTGATCCACCTTACAAACAAAATTTAATTCCAACGGTCATCAAAAAGATAGAAAACTTGAATCTACTGACTGAAAATGGAATAATCTGTGCCGAATCAGCCAAAGATGAAAGTTTAGGCGATTTTGAGACATTAAAACTGATTAAAAGCAGAGTTTACGGCTCAACCAGAATTCACCTCTACCACGACCCGAAGGACTGAAATGAACCGTCATATTGCTATTTATCCAGGCTCTTTTGATCCCTTTACTCATGGACATATGGACATTGTACGGCGGGGTTTGGAAATTTTTGATACTGTGGTGATCGCGGTTGCAAATAACTCGGAGAAAAAAACCCTTTTTTCGGTTACTGAGCGAGTTGATATCCTCAAGAAATTAACGGAGGACAATCCCCGCCTGCGAGTGGAAACCTTTGACGGTCTTCTGGTTGAGTATGTTGTTGCCAAAAAAGCTCGGGTTATTTTACGCGGATTGCGAGCGGTCACAGACTTTGAATTTGAATTTCAGCTGGCCCAGATGAATCACACCGTTTGCCAACAGGTCGAGACTCTATTCATGATGACTTCCCCTAAATTTGCCTATCTCAGCTCATCAATTGTCAAGGAGGTTGGACGCTTGAAGGGTGATATCAGTAAGTTTGTGCCACCATTAGTCATGCAAGAATTAATGAAGAAATTTGGTCACAACTAAATCCTGACACAGCACCTCACAGCAAAACAACACTGCCCCATCTCACCTTATGATTTTAATGTAATACATTAAAAAAGACTACAGAACACCCATAAATCTATGGGTTTGTGGAATGACGCGCAGATTTGAATTGACATCAGAAATAAGAGCCTGCATTTCTAATAAACGTCTGGTTGAAACAGCAACCCGGTTTTCCAACGTGACGGGCTGCAAGATGATTGGAATTTGCTTTGAAATTGCGGTGATCAAATCAGCTGCCAGTTGTAATTCCAAATCAGGAGTATTCTCACCGACGACAAGCTTAACAAAACAGTTCGTCTGATTGGCAATTTCCAGAAAACGCCGATGGATATCCCACTCGGTTCTCAATCCGGTCTGTGAATGAAGTTTGATATCCATTGAGACCCAATCCAAACACTGAATCAGTCGTGATAATTGGTCTGGCAGAGTGCCATTGGTTTCAAGATAAATTGGCAAAATGGCTTTTAACTCCGGCAGCCAGGACGATAAAACTTGTTCATGTAGCAATGGTTCGCCACCAGTGATGCTGATGGAGTGGTGTGCTCCCGGCAATTCAGAGGTCCATGCTGTAATCAGGTTTTTTACTCTGGAATAGTCGAGCGGATTAGTGAAAACCTTTAGCTTCCCAGAGCCAGGGCTGGTTTCGATATTACAGGTTGCGGTTTTTAAAAAATTGGTATCACAATAACGACAGTTCAAATTGCAATCGGGAAAACGCAAAAAGATCTGACGGTGACCAACCAGAACTCCCTCCCCTTGTATCGAAGAGAAAATTTCAATCAAATCAGCTTTGGGTATAAGTGGCGTAGGCATTATCCGATTCCCAGACAGTGATTTTCTCTAAGTTGACAGCGTATTCTGCCAAACTATCAATCAGCCGATCAAAGATAAATTTGGAAATATGCTCCGATGAGGGACTTATTCCTTTAAATGCATCCAGATCATTGAGATACTTATGATCAAGATAGTTCATAATCTCTTTGGTGTGTTTTTTCAATATTTTAAAGTCGATACCCAATCCGGCCTTATCCAGATTCTCAGTATTAACGGTCACCTCAACTTTCCAGTTATGGCCATGCAGATTTTCGCAGTCACCCTGATAATTTAATAAATTATGGGCAGCAGCAAAATGGGTCAAAATGGTTAAATGGTACATATTATTTTCATCTCCTGATTTATTAAAGATCGGGTTCTAACTGTGAGGCTTCCCCGCCATCGACACTATATTCTTCACTAGCCCAGCAACCAAGATCAACGGTGCGACACTTTTCGGAACAAAAGGGGCGAGAAGGATTACCTTTCCAAAAGGTTTTTCTTCCACAACGGGGGCAATTCAGTTCAAGATCATTCATATTCACCACTATAACGACAGTTGTCTTAAAAAGAAACAGACAGACCAAAAAGCCCCGAATCAAAGACCCGGGGCAGATATTTATTGGAGCGGAAGACGAGGTTCGAACTCGCGACATTCAGCTTGGGAAGCTGACACTCTACCAACTGAGTTACTCCCGCATTTGTGAGCGCAGTATAGTGATTAGGCTTCTTTGTTGTCAAATGATAATTTAGCTCTTAACCAATTTTCAGCCTCGGTGATTGTGCTAATTTCACTATTAATTTCAGCTAGTTTCAACATTGACTGCCATTCGCCTATCTGAGTATTTGGAGAGTCTTCTAAAAGAACGGCGATTGATCTACCATTAAGCAAATCAGGCACTCGTCCAAACTTCTGTTCGGCAGCATAAGATGCTTGCAATTCGAGGACTCTCTTCAGGGTTAAAAGGTCACTGCAAACACCCCAGTAGAGCAATTTTTCACAGGCAAAAGGCTGTAACAGCTCGACCAACAACGCTTGGAGCCTTTGCCCTTCTAGCGTTGCTGCAAGAGAAACCATTTCCAAATCCGGTTCAGCCTGCAACTCTATAATTAATCTCTGCAGCTTACGGTTAAGTCTTAAACGGTGATGCAGCAACTTGGGAAGATCACATGGTGAATACCTTTTTAGTAACCGTGTAAACAGGAAAATAGCACGGTAAGACAATAGTTCGGGCGATCCAAACTTTGACAGAGCTTCTTTTGTTGTCAGACCTACCTCATACATTTTTTTGTTGAATTGGTCTATTTCTACAACAGCTGCTCTCTTATCCCAATCGTTACCTACTGGTCCCAAAAGAACCTCCAGCAGGTTAGTAACAATCAGCAACTCAATGCCCCTGATGACATTCTCAGCGTTAAAAATTTTACCCAGTTCCTCCCGGATTCGTTCACCAGCAACATCTGTCAGCAACTGTGCATAAGAGGTGATTTGTCTTTGTGTCTCAACCGAGAAATTAAAATTCAGGGTCACTGCATGCCGGATTCCTTTCAACATCCGCAACGGATCATCTGAAAAACTACGCTGAGAACTAATCTGAAGCTGTTTCTTCTGCAGGTGAAGGAGTCCGCTGACTGGATCGATCAGTGCAGATTCGGGAAATGATTCATTTAGGGGCAGAGCTAATGAATTGATGGTAAAGTCTCGCAATTGCAGGTCTTCAATGATTGACGGAGCTCGCAAAGGGGCAAAGTCGAGAGTCAGACCATTCTGCAACAATACCCGACTTTGCTTCCGTTTTGAATCCAACCAGAACCAGCGTCCTGAGACCTCAGCAGCCCAAGCTTGTGTCAAAACGGTTGGATCACCTGAACATGTAATATCAATATCAACTTGGGGTAAATGGAGGAGAAAGTTACGCAGACAGCCACCAACTAACCAGAAGTCATTATCACTTTCCTGAATTCTGGAAATCAGAAGTTTTAAATCCGTGTTCTGATTAATAAACTTGGTGAGGGCAGATATTTCTGAAAACACGCTGATAAACCCCGCAGTATTATTCCCAAGAAGTTGGTTGCGAGTGCTGCTTGCGGGAAGTCAAGTGACAAACGTTGGACGCAAGCGACACCCGAAAACCACATCCGAGTAAATTCGGGACTGTCCCCAGGTTCATTGGGGGCTGTCCCAAGAAGTTTACGGACTATAAAAATACGGTGGTTTGCGCCGCAAAAGTCTGGGACAGCCCCCCATTCGGGGACAGTCCCGATTTTGCTATTTCCATACTTGAATCATGGAAAATAGCATAATCTCACTCGATCCAGGAGGTATCCCCGCTCCCCTGCCGAATCACTTCAATCTGGTCATTCAGAAGACTGATCACCGTAGAGGCTTCACCCATTGAGATTCCGCCATCAATAACAAAATCAACCATCTGCCCCATTTTATCTTCTATATCGCGGGGATCTTGAGGAGTATCTTCTCCAGAGGTATTGGCGCTGGTCGTCACCAAAGGGTGTCCAAGCTCCTTGACAATCGCTCGACAAATTTCATTTTCCGGCATCCGCACACCAACAGTTTTTTGCTTGGTGCTGAGGGAATCAGGGACAATTTTTGTTGCTTCAAGGACAAAGGTAAAGGCTCCAGGGAGATGCCGTTTCATCACTTTGAAAGCAAAGTTGCTCACTTGGGCATAGCTGGATATCTCTGCAAGATCATTACAAATAAAAGAAAAAGGCTTGCGTTGGTCTCGTTGTTTGATCTGAAATATCTGTTTAATCCCCTTGCGATTAAAGATATCACAGCCAATCCCGTAAGTTGTATCGGTTGGATAGACAATAACCCCACCCCGCTGCAGACACTCGGCAACCTGCTTGATTAAACGTGGTTGTGGGTTTTCTGGATTTATAGATAAAAACACCGTGAGACTCCCTGTAAATAACTAGAATTCTTTGATAATAATAATCCAGTAGCGAAACTAAAGCAACATTTTCAAGCCGTCAACCTGACGTATCTCTGCATAGATTGCAGTGAGTTGATCATAGTTATACAGAGTCACAACAATAGAGACAGATTGATATTTACCTTTTCCACTCAGGCGACATTTAATCGCATCTTCTGCTACTGCAACATGTTGACAAACAGCAGCAACAATTGCTTGCCTGAAACGGTCACCAGCAAGCCCCATCGCCTTAAACTGATAATGGCAGGGAAACTCCAACAAATCTTCAATGGCAATTTTATCCATACCTTTATCCCCTATACCCAGTATGCCCAAACCCCCCTGCCCCACGGTTCGTTTCGTCAAGGTCAAGAACTTCTACAAAGTTAGCCTGACTGACAGGGGCAACAATAAGTTGTGCAATTCGATCTCCAGAATTGATTGTAAAACTCTCCAGACCGTGATTTATCAAAATAATGGAGACTTCACCACGGTAATCAGCATCAATCGTTCCAGGTGAATTCACCAAGGCAATACCATGCTTTATTGCTAACCCAGAGCGAGGCCTGACTTGCATTTCATAACCAGGGGGAATTGCAAAGGCCAATCCGGTTGGAACCAGAGAACGATGGCCTGGTTCAAGCAGCAGAGTCTCTTCCAATAGCGCACAAACATCCAACCCGGCAGCTAACTCCGTCATGTACTCAGGAATTTTTGCGTCTGGATGAAGTTTTTTTACTTGTACATCTGGTTTCTGCATAACTTGAACTCCAACTAAAAAAGGCCGGTGAAAATTATATTCTCCACCGGCCATTGTTTCACAATTTTTTTAAGCGTTAAACAAAGAATTAATCTTCTTCAGGTAATTCCATACCGAGAGCTGCTTTACGGGATAGCTTAATTTTGCCCTGACGATCAACACCAATACACTTGATCAAAACCTCATCACCCTCATTCAGGACATCGGTAACATTTCGAACCCGCTCTTTTGCCAGTTCAGAAACATGAACCAGACCATCTGTTCCGGGGAAGATTTCAACAAAAGCACCAAATTCCATAACCTTTTTCACTGTTCCCATATAGAGTTTGTCAACTTCAGCGGACTGGGTCAGGTCGCGGATCATCTGGATGGCCTGCTTGGCAGCAGCACCATCGGTGGAGGCAATTTTAATCGTTCCATCGTCCTCAATATCGATGGCACAACCAGTCGCTTCAATAATACCGCGAATATTCTTACCCCCCGAACCGATAACGGTTCTAACCTGATCAGATTTCACCTTGATACTGGTAATCTGTGGAGCATGTTCAGAAAGTTCAGCACGTGGTGCAGCAATCGCTTTTTCCATTTCGCCAAGAATATGAATTCGACCTTCACGAGCCTGCTCCAAAGCCTGCTGCATGATCTCTTTAGTGACTCCACTGATCTTGATATCCATCTGCAGGGCAGTGATTCCTTTAGCGGAGCCAGTAACCTTAAAGTCCATGTCGCCAAGGTGATCTTCATCACCGAGGATATCGGACAACACAGCAACATCGTTACCCTCTTTAATTAAACCCATGGCAATCCCGGAAATCGCCTCGGAGACTGGAACACCAGCATCCATCAGCGACAGAGAAGCACCACAGACCGATGCCATTGACGAAGAGCCATTTGACTCAAGCACGTCAGAGACCACCCTAATGGTGTAAGGGAAGTCTTCATGTTTCGGTAATATTTGCGCGGCGCTACGCTCTGCCAGCATGCCGTGACCAATTTCGCGGCGACCCGGGAAAAGGCGCATACTGGTTTCACCAACACAGAATGGAGGGAAATTGTAATGGAGCATGAATTTTTTGAAATCCATACCTTGAACATTATCCATGCGCTGTTCATCAACCTTGGTGCCGAGAGTTGCAGCGACCAGAGCCTGGGTTTCACCACGAGTAAACAAAGCACTACCATGAGCTCGAGGGAGAACTCCCACTTCGCAGCTGATGGGACGAATAGTGGTCATATCACGACCATCAATCCGGATTCGATCTTTCGTGACCATGAGCCGGATAACTCTTTTTTCCACTGCACCTAGGGCTGCAGAAATTTCATCCTCACGATCCTCGAACTCATCTGCTAATTGCTCTTTGACTTCAGTACGAATATCGCCCAGAGCAGCATAGCGCTCCTGCTTGGTCTGAATTTTAGCTGCAACGGCAACTTTTGCTTCGGCCAGCTCAGTCACTTTAGCAACGAGCACTTCATCGGGCTCAGGGACTTCGAAAACACGCATCTCCTTACCGACCAACTTAGCCAATTCTTCCTGGACTGCAATCAGTGGCTGCAGAGCAGCATGACCAAAGAAGATAGCATCAAGCATTTCTGTTTCACTGAAGAACTCAGACTCACCTTCAACCATCATCACCGCATCTTTGGAACCGGAAACGATAATTTCAAGATCACTCTCAGCAATTTGCTCATTAGTCGGATTAGCAATAAGTTGACCCTCAACACGACCAACCCGAACCGCTGCAATTGGACCTTCAAACGGGATACCCGAGACGGCCACAGACGCTGAAGCGGCAACCATTGCCAGAGTATCCGGATCATTAACCAGATCGGCAGAAATAACCGATGGCATGATCTGGGTTTCAAACATATATCCCTTAGGGAACAGTGGACGCATCGGACGGTCGATAAGACGACAAATCAAGGTCTCACGCTCAGTCGACCCACGCTCCCGACGGAAGAATGATCCGGGAATTTTACCTGCCGAATAAAATTTCTCAGCATAATTAACGGTCAGAGGAAAGAAATCCTGACCGGAGCGCATTTTTTTTGCTGAAACTACGGTACAAAGCACCTTGGTCTCACCGTAAGTAAGAATGACTGCACCGTCAGCCTGACGGGCAACTTTACCAGTTTCAATTGTCAGAGGCTGACCATTGAATTCTACTTCAACCTTTTGAAAGGCCATATGTGTTCTCCTTTAAATATTGATCCCACCCTTGTGGAATCTTCGCTTGGTATAAACAGCTATAGGAGGTTGGCCTGAGACAAACTCTGATTTCTAGGAAGTTGTCTGACTATCCATGAACTGGCTGCAAATCCGTTTGTTTGACCCACTTTTAAGCTCCTTTATGCCCCATAGCTATGGCTATGAGCCTACAAACGAGCTTAAAACTGTTTTCAAACCTCCGAATTTTCGCATCAGTCCGTATAGTCAAACAGCCTCCTAAGTCAGAAATTCTCTCCGGACAGCCTCCACAGCTCAACAACTAAAAACAAAAGCAGCATGCCCGTCAGGACATGCTGCTCATTTTAACGACGCAGACCGAGAGCTTTAATTATTGTCCGGTAGCGCTCGACATCCTGCTTTACCAGGTAATCAAGCAATCGCCGTCGCTGACCAACCATTTTCAGCAGGCCTCGACGGGAGTGATGATCCTTCTTGTGGGTTTTAAAATGACCAGTCAGATAAGTAATCCGTTCAGTTAGAAGTGCAACTTGTACTTCCGGTGAACCAGTATCACCTTCGTGGCGCTTATACTCATTAATGATTTCTTGTTTACGTTCTGTGCCGAGCACGATGATCTCCTTTTTTAGTTCAATAAAGCCAGTGGCGTGGCTGTTTTAACATTATCTACAGAGCTGCGATTTCTACCACAGTTCAAGTTCAAGTGTAAAGATTAATATATGAGAAAGCAGTTTAGCAAAATAAGGGTGAAGGTGGTTAGGTGTTAAACCCTCAACCTGACAGCCTCCAGTCTACCCTTATTACTTCAATGATTCACAAAAACTCGTATCAACTCAAAGTCTCCGCGCTTTTCCTTGCTGCGCAACGGAGCGTAGCGGGCGACTGCCGCCAGCGTAAGATCAACCTGCAAACGGATAAGTTCTCCACTCTCAAGCTCTCCGACTGTTTTAACTTGATTCAGCTCTGGAGGAATCCCGAATTTCAATGCTTCAGCCGCAGACTCATTTAATTGTACCGCCGGGCATCGACCTAAGGCAGCATCCAGAGAAAGCAAGGCAGAAGAAGGGGTATCCAACTGCCGCAACTCATTCAGCAAATGACAATCTTTGATCAGAAAATCGCCACTTTGCAATCGACGTAGAGCTGTTAAATGTGCACCACAGCCCAACTCATCACCAATATCGCTGATGAGTGTCCTAATGTAGGTCCCCTTAGAGCAATCAACCTCAATCGTCACCGTTTGTCGGTCATGACAAATCAGGTCAAGGCGTTTAATTGTAACCGAACGCAACTTACGATCAACAGTCTTTCCCTGACGTGCCAATTTGTACAACGGAACACCATCTTTTTTCAACGCTGAAAACATTGGTGGCAATTGTTCAATCTTCCCGCGGAAAAGGGCACAAATATTTTCCAGATCAGCTATATTAAACTCAGGAATCGGACGTTCCTGCACAACCTGACCTTCTGCATCCAGAGTATCTGTGCTTATGCCAAGCTTAAAGGTTGCACGGTAGGATTTATCTTCAGCCAGGAGAAATTGCAGGATTTTTGTTCCATCCCCAATAGCAACAGGCAACACTCCTGTTGCGAGTGGATCAAGCGTTCCAGCATGCCCCACTTTGCGAGTACGATAGATACGTCTGACCTTTTGTACAACATCGTGGGAGGTCATACCGGAAGGTTTATCGACTAGGAGAAGTCCGTGCACAGATATCAGCTAAGCAGTTGATCAAGCAAATGGGAGACAGTGGCTCTGACTTCATCCAGAGTTCCACTGATTTTAGCACCAGCAGCATTATGATGCCCACCGCCACCGAGTTCACGCGAGAGAGCTCCAACATCAATTGTGCCCCGCGAACGAAAACTTACTTTATAAAGATTATCGTCCACCTGATGAAAGAAGAAAGCGACTTCAACCCCACGAATGGCTCGAGGATAGTTAACAAACCCATCAGAGTGTTCTTCGGTAGCACCAGCCTGTTGTAAAGTGTCTAACGTCATAGAGACAGAAGCGTACTGACCGCAGGGAGAAATTTGCAGGGTCGGCAGAACCAGACCAAGCAGACGCAGTCTTTCTGGAGCGAGACTTTCGTAGAGGTTACTGGAAATTTCCCAAGGGTCAATTCCTAAGGCAACCAACTCCCCGGCAACCGCAAACGACTCTTCATTTGCACTCGAATAACGGAAAGAACCCGTATCTGACAAGATCCCAAGATAAAGTGCTTTTGCAACGGCCAGGCTAGGTTTATATTGGTAAGTTTGCAAGATGCGATAAATCAAGACAGCCGTAGCACAGGCGGTGGTATCAAGATAACAAAGATCCCCAAAATTTGAGTAGGGATGGTGATCAATATTAATCATTGTGTGACATAATTCTTTGACTGGTAGCGCTGTTCTATCTACATCACCAGCATCAAGAACGAATGCCACATCAAATTTTTGCCCCTCCGCTAAAGAGCGTTGTAAAAAATCAGATTGCGGGAGAAACTGCATCACCTCAGGGACACCATCAACATTATAAGCGATGACATCTTTACCCATGTCACGTAAAGCCAAAGCTAAACCAAGGGTAGAACCAATTGCATCTCCGTCAGGATTTTCGTGCGCAACAACCAGAAAACTTTGATTCTTCTCAATTTTATCAATTATCTGCTGAACTATCATTCAAGTCATCCTGAACCTGATGCAGCAAAGCATCAATTTTCTGGCCATAATCAATTGATTCATCATATCTAAAGAAAAGATTAGGGACAAAGCGCAGTTGCATTATTTTCCCCAATTCTCGACGAATGTAGGGTGCCGCACTTTTCAGACCTCTTTCTACGTCCTTACGGTCCACAGCTTTATCACTGACAGTGAAATATATTTTCGCAGAACTGATGTCGCGGGACATTTGAACTCCGGTTAGAGTTACCGAAGCCACCCGGGGGTCTTTAATGTTAAACATTAATAAACGAGTTGTTTCTTTGTGAATTTGCTCACCAACTCGTTCTGGACGATAACTACTCAACGACCTTCTTCTCCATAGTGTAAAATCTCAATATCTAGATCTATTATTTCAACAATTCCAGAGGAATATAATTCATCCTCAAGATTTTTGAAAACTGACTGAACTATTGCCTCTTTGCCCGCCACCATAGTGGCACCTAAAATAGAGCGCTGCAAAAGATCCAAGTGCCCTACTTCTGCAACGGACAGGGGAAACCTGGAGCGCAGGCGGTTCAACAGACGGCTCACCTGAGAGCGTTTTTGCTTCAGTGAATGGATATCAAATAAACGTACATCGATACGGATGACGCCAACAACCACTGTTGCCCACCGATCCCGAAATTAAAGTGACGTTTTTACTTCTTCAATCTCAAATACTTCAATAATATCGCCGACTTTGATATCGTTGTAATTTTCCAGGCCAATACCACATTCATATCCATTACCGACTTCCTTAACATCATCTTTGAAGCGCTTCAACGAACTTAACTTGCCCTGCCAGACAACGACACTATCCCTTACCAACCGGGTCTGGGCGTTACGTACTATCTTACCGTCGACAACATAACAGCCTGCAATCGTCCCAACACGCGAAACATGGAAAGTATCCCGAACCTCGACACGACCCAGCTCTTTTTCTTTAAGTGTCGGAGCCAGCAGTCCTTCCATTGCGTCACGGATATCGTTAACAGCATCATAGATGACTGAATAGAGGCGGATATCAACTTTTTCAGCGTCTGCCAGTGTCTTTGCCTTAGTCTCTGGACGGACATTAAAGCCGAGTACAATGGCATTTGAAGCCGTTGCCAGAGTCACATCACTTTCCGAAATTCCACCAACACCAGTATGGATAACATTTAAGTGACATGCATCAGTCGACAGTTTTTCCAGAGCATCACGTACGGCCTCCACGGAACCTTGAACATCGGCCTTAACAATAACAGATAGTTCTTCAACCACACCTTCCTGCATTTTGGCAAACAATTGTTCAAGTGAAACCTTACTGCTTTTTGAGAGATCAATTTCACGCTGTTTTGATTGACGGTGCTGGGAAACATCTTTAGCCGCTTTTTCACTTTCAACTGCGTGAAAGGTATCACCGGCATTTGGGACACCACCCAAACCAGTCACTTCCACAGGAAAAGAAGGGCCAGCCTCCTTCACCTGAGCTCCAGTTGCTGTCAGCATGGAACGCACTCGACCATAATGAAGTCCAGCAACAATAGCGTCGCCAATTTTCAAGGTGCCATCCTGAACGAGAACCGTTGCTATCGGACCGCGACCTTTATCAAGGCGGGCTTCAACAATCGATCCTTTGGCATGTTTCGTCGGGTTAGCCTGCAATTCAAGAACTTCTGCTTGAAGCAGCACCATTTCCAGAAGCGTATCCAGGTTTGTTTGTTGCTTCGCTGAAACATCAACAAAGATAGTATCACCACCCCATTCTTCCGGGACAAGTTCATATTCGGTCAGTTCCTGCTTAACTCTCTCTGGATTTGCATTGGCTTTATCAATTTTATTAACAGCGATGATAATCGGCACACCAGCAGCCTTGGAGTGATTAATTGCTTCCTTTGTTTGTGGCATCACCCCATCATCAGCAGCCACAACTAAAATGACGATATCTGTGACTCCAGCACCACGTGCGCGCATCGCCGTAAAAGCTTCGTGACCGGGAGTATCAAGGAAGGTTATTTTTTTACCCTCTAAATCAACATCATAAGCACCAATATGCTGAGTTATTCCTCCCGCTTCACCTTCTGTTACATTGGCCTTACGAATAGCATCGAGAAGGCTGGTTTTACCGTGGTCAACGTGACCCATGATAGTAACAACTGGCGGGCGAGGCAGAAGATCTTCAGCCTTATCTTCCGTCACTTTGAGCGGTTCAACAGCAAGAATTGTTTCTTCATCAAAGGCGACGTTTTCAACTTCATGGTTGAATTCTGAAGCTAAAAGTGCAGCAGATTCAAAATCGAGTGGGTGGTTGATTGTGACCATAGATCCTTGACGCATCAATTCAGCAATCAGCTCTTTAGCTTTGACACCCATCCGCTTAGCTAACTCACCCACGGTAATTGAATCACTAATCCTGACAACCCTTTTTATGGCCTTACTGACGGTAACGACCGTCTGCTTAGCCTGCTTAGAGTGCTTTCCTCCACGTTTTTTCTTTTGCCCAGCACGGCCTGGCTCAAAAACTTCAACTCTTCTCCCACGGCGTGAAACACGTCCATCTTGAGCATCAGTATTCTCATTACGCCGACCTTTAGTGCGTTTTTTACTCCGACCTTCTTTTTCAGGTAAGGGCTGATCAAGCGGTGCCATTGGGGCAGGATCAACCCGCTTATTTCCTCGACTCGGAGATGCTGCGGGGCGGACGGTTGGTTTGACTCCAGGGCGCACTGTTTTCTGTCCCGGACGTGCAGGACGTTCAGCAGGCCTTGCTCTACGTTGCCCAGCAGGAGGACGCTGTGGCAATTCAACTCGGCCTAGAATTTTAGCATGATCGCCCGTCACTTTCTCTACAGTGGGTTTTTTGACCTTTTTCACTTTTTCTGCAGAAATCGTCTCTTCTGCAGAAACCTTATTATCCACAGCAACTGGCAATTCTGCATCGACCTGCATATCTGTCTCAGGCTGCGTCATCTTTTTATCGGTTTCTGGTAATGATTCTTCTTTGGAAGGAGTCTCCTCCGGCGTAGGCACGAGGGTTTCTTCCTTAGCAGCTTTCACTGGAGGTTCTATGACAGATTCAGATGCAGTGGGTTCTGCTACAGCAGGTTTTTCCTTAACAGGAGCACGCACAACCGTCCGCCGGCGCCGAATAATTCCCGGTTTTATCCTGGCTTCCTCAATTTTTTCCTCAGGAGGATTATTGAAATCTTCAAACCTTTGTAAGTCTTCCTCAGCCAGAGAACTTGAATGGGACGCTACTTCAATTCCAGCTTCACCCAGCTTAGCCAGCAACTCTTTACTTTCGAGACCCATTGTCTTTGCGAGTTCGTGTACTCTTACCTTGCCCATCAATTCTCCCTTACCAGTTGCCCGTATCTGTGCAGTTCGTTTAATAGCGAATCGGCTAACAAACCAGCCTTAACCGCTATAACACTTCGCTCTTCTTTACCAAGCAACTGCCCAATCATTTGCTTGTTATATAAATGGGCAGTAGAGATTTGTTCTCTTTCTGCCAATGCTTCAATCTTTTTTCCAATTCCAGGCGAGATATCATCAGCAATGATAACTACAGCAATGGATGATTTTTTTCTCAGTGTATCGATGATCATGTTGCTGCCAGAAATAAGTTGCCCCGACTTGCGTGACATCCCGATCAAACTTGTAATTTTCTGGTTAACCGCTGCGATCAATTGATCCATTAATACAGCTGCATCAACTGCACATTCTCTTCCTTTAAAGCAACGCTTAAAACAATTTTTCTTTACCGCATCCAGCACACATTGTGTTGCAAAACACGTATAAGCTCCGCGACCAGGCAGATGCTGACGATAATCAACCAGAACCGCTCCATCTGGAGCGACAACATAACGGACCAGTTGTTTTTTGTCTTTCGTCTGTCGACAGGCAATACAGGTGCGCTGCGGACCTTTTTCTTTAACGACCATAATGGATGATAAAATCAATCCTCAATTTCACTGGGTGGTTCCTCTGTAGGAACCTTCTCTTTATTTTCCTCAACTTCTTCAGAGCTTACCTGGTCCAAATTACTTTCATCGGCAGCCTCAGTGAGGGGATCGCTTTCCTCTGTGACCTCCGGAGCAGTTTCTGCTTGTTCCTCCTCCTGAGCACGCGTTTCACTCTTAATATCGATCTTCCAGCCAATCAATTTTGCGGCAAGACGAACATTCTGCCCTTTCTTTCCAATTGCCAGAGACAATTGATCATCGGGGACAATAATTTCCATCGTTTGGCCTTCATCATCAATATACACTCTGGAAACATCTGCAGGGGCAAGAGCCGCACAGGCAAAACGAGCTGGATCTGGTGTCCAGGGAATAATATCAATTCGCTCACCGCGCAATTCGGTGACCACATTCTGCACCCTTGAACCACGCATGCCAACACAAGCACCCACCGGATCGACATCAATATCGTGAGAAACAACCGCAATTTTTGCTCGACTACCGGGTTCACGGACGGCAGCTTTAATCTCAACAATACCTTCTGCAACCTCAGGGACTTCAGAACTGAAAAGAGAAATCAGCAAGCCTGGGTGGGTACGCGAAAGGATAATCTGTGGCCCCTTGGATGACATTTTAACTTCAGAAATATAAGCGCGGACACGATCGGATTGGCGATAATTCTCCCGTGGAGCCTGCTCCCGATTTGGCAACAGCGCTTCAGCTCGGCCCAGATCGACGATCAAATCACCACGTTCGTAGCGTCTAACGATACCATTAACAATTTCACCGACTCGATCTTTAAACTCGTTGTAGACACCTTCACGCTCAGCTTCGCGGACTTTCTGGATAATAACCTGCTTAGCCGTTTGTGCAGCAATGCGGCTGAAACTGCCAGCATCAAGCATCATTCCAAGGGAATCATCAATTTCAACATCAGGATCGACTTCTCGCGCTTCCTCTAAATCTATTTCCTTATATGAATCGACAACTTCATCGACAACAGTCACAAATTCAAAAACTTCGACCTCACCAATTTCTTCGTTGAAATGGGCCTCAAGATCGCGAGTGTTCCTGAACTTCTTGTTTGCAGCAGACAGGACAGCAGATTCGAGAGCGTCTACCAGCACGTCACGATTGATGCCTTTGTCCTTAACCACCTGATCGATGATGTGATTGAGGTTACCAACCATCCGACATACCCCTTATAAAGTGTTTTGGCCGACACACAATGGCAGCCAGTGATTATTTATTGAATCAATGCTAAAGATTCAAAACTCAAATTTCAGATTTGCTTTATCTATCTGATGCAATGCAATATGAATTGCATCAACGTCATTTTTTAATTTCAGCAACACATCGCCCCCCTCAACTCCGGACAAAGTGCCAACAAACGTTTTGTGATTTTTCCCGCTGCCAGCAGGGTCAATAGCATCCAGTGTTTTAATTTGAGCGAGCTGACCAGAAAAACGTTCAAAATCTTTTGTTTTCTTTAATGGCCGCTCAATTCCAGGTGAAGAAACCTCAAGATTATATGCAGTGCTGGGGATATTCTCAACATCAAGCAGCGAACTAATTTCACGGCTCGCCGTTGCACAGTCATCCAAATTGATACCGCCATCTTTATCCAGAAAAAATCTCAGCACCCAGCCTCGTTGTTCACGCTGATACTCAAGGTCAACCAATTCACAACCCAGATCTTCAAGTAGTGGTTGAACCAGTTTTTCAATTTGTTCCGTAACTTGTGCCACAGCAGCCTCTGGATAATAAAAAAAGCGAGCCAGGGCTCACTTTCTAAGGTACAACATTAAAACCGTTACTGTTTAGCACTCAAAATCTCTAAAAGCAAGTAGAATTTTAACTATTACCTGAATCAGTGAATACTCGACGGCAAATAGCACAAGTCATTGAATTGCCTAAATGACTCAAAAATCACCGCTGAACCTCTGGGTGCAGCTTAGATTTTGGAACCGCTTATTCAATCCAAGCACTTGCACTCTTTTATCTGCCACCTACTCACTGATCCAGGTATTATTGGTAATAAGTGCTGCGTTTTGTTTTGTTCTGTAACTCTCTACGCAACAGATTCTCTGCAAAGTTCTTCTTTTTCAGATAGTTCTCAACCGTTTCAATAAAATCAACAATCAGTTCATGAGTAACTATTTCAACAAGGCTGGTGACAACTCCCATTCGCTCAAGGGATTTTTTATATTTAATATTGCCCGAATAAGATGCTGCAAATTCTTGTAAATCTGCAGGCAAAGTAGCCGTATCAAATGAAATCGTTGCGATAGCATTTATTTTTAGCCGATGGAAATCCCCAAAATAACGATTATTCTGATCAAAAAAATCAACCACAACACCGCCACCCAATCTTCTTGTATGAAAGGGTTTATTCACTATTCTCTTTCAATGTTTTTCGCTTTATTTTCTGGCCAGTACAGAGATCTATCTGATTGAACAGGCCTCGTAAAATTCTCACTTCGCGATCATTAAGCCCCGAACGATTAAGGATACGCCGGAAACTACGCAGAATATGATCCGGGTTTTGTGGATCAAGATAGCCGATATCGAGCAGTGATTGACGCATATGTTGGTACATAGATTCCAGGGTTTCATTGCTTGCAAAATTTTTGCGTCCAGACGTTTGCCCGGTAAAGCTTCCTCTGGCCTTACTCACTTCATAGAGGCAAAGTGAAACGGCCTGTGCCAAATTCATCGATGGCAGGTTTTCGTCAGTTGGAATGGTGATAAAATGCTGGCAAAGATCCAATTCAGAGGTAAATAACCCTCGGTCTTCACGACCAAAAACCAAAGCAACCGAATCTCTTTGCGCAACTGGTACGAGACGTTTTGCCGCTTCACTCGGATGTAACAGTCCCTCACGATAACGACCAAATCGGCGAGTTGTCCCGAAACTCAATTTGCAACCGCCAAGGGCATCCTCAAGACAGTTAAAAATACGTGCATTTTCCAAAACTGTTGCCGCTTTAACCGCCATCAATCGTGCGTCATTCGACAGATGATCTACCTGGGGATTGACCAGGCGCAAATCAGTAAAACCAAAATTCAGCATCGCCCGGCAGACAGAACCAATATTCAGAGGCCCTTGCGGTTCAACTAAAACAACTGCAAGCTGTATTTTTTCTTGATGCTCTAATTCTTCAGCCTCAGCTTTCATCACGTTTATCAATCAACATGGAGAGGAGTTGATGACCTGGGATGATCTCACCGCAGCGCGCGGCCTCTGCTTCGGAATAGGCTGTTGCCTGAGAATCTTCAATATGACGTGAGTCAAACAAAATATAGGGAACCGGATCAGAGGTATGGGTTCTCTTTTCAACCGGGGTTGGGTGATCTGGAGTCACCAGAATTCGGCAATCACCAATCTTTGAAATATTTTCAACAATAGTTCCAACGACGTCACGGTCAAAGCTTTCAATCGCTTCAATTTTTTCTTTTATCAAGCCGCCATGACCAGCTTCATCAGGTGCTTCCACGTGAACATAGACAAAATCAGATTCTTGCAGAGCATTAACAGCATACTCTGCTTTGCCACGATAGTTGGTATCAAGGTAGCCGGTCGCCCCAGGAACCTCAATAATATTCAGCCCGGCATTGACCCCAACCCCTCTGATCAGATCGACGGCAGAAATAACCGATCCAGTCAAATCATAACGCTGTCGGTAGGTCTCCATAATCGGTTTACGACCATGCCCCCAGAACCAGACTGAATTAGCGGGCAACTTTTGCTCAGCAACTCGTTGGTTGTTCACTGGATGGCTATTCAGCAACATTTGTGCAGAATTGGTCAAATCCTGTAAAATATCAGCCCCATCCCCTTGGGGTAAATGGCCTTCAATACTGTAGGTGGAAATATCGTGAGGCGGAGTAAAAGTGAGCTGATCTTTACCATTCTTCCAAACCATGAGATGACGATAGGAAACTCCGGGATAAAAATCAAACTCATCACCCCCTAGCTCATCCTGCAAGGTCTCAATCAATAATTTAGATTCGGCAGTAGAAATGTGCCCAGCTGAAAAATCTCCCATATAAAGTTTGCCGTAGTGAGCTTCCAACCAGACAAAATTCAGTCGAAAAGCAACATCTTCAGGGCCAAGCTCAACTCCCATACTAGCCGCCTCTAGAGGTGAACGTCCCGAATAACACTCAGCCGGGTCATAACCAAAGACGGAAAGATTTGCGACGTCACTCCCGGGTGGATAACCTTCTGGCACAGTTGCTGCCAAGCCAATTTTTCCGGTTTGACTGAGTTGGTCCATATAGGGTGTGTTTGCAAATTGAAGTGGGGTTTTTCCACCAAGCTCGGCAATCGGCTCATCGGCCATGCCATCACCAAGTAATATTATATATTTCATCTCTTTTTCAACCTTTACTGTGGTTATCCTCGCGGATGATATTGCGCGTGAATTTTCTGTAAGCGTTCCTGAATAACATGTGTGTATATCTGAGTTGTCGAAATATCTGCATGTCCTAACATTGTCTGCACAGAACGCAGATCCGCACCATTTTCAAGCAGATGGGTTGCAAATGAATGACGCAGCATATGTGGATAAACTTTTTGTTTAATACCAGCCTTTATTGCATGGTTCTTAATTATTTTCCAGAAGCCCTGCCGACTGAGTCCCTTTCCACGTGAATTTAAGAATACCTCTTCACTGGAAAGATTTTTCAACAATTTCAGTCGTCCATTCTGCAGGTATTCATTTAAAATTTCAATAGCGACATCACCCAGAGGGATGAGTCGTTGCTTAGACCCCTTACCAAAGGCGTTGAGACAGCCTATATCAAGTTTTAAATCTCCTAAACGCAATCCAACCAGCTCTGACACACGCATGCCGGTCGCATAGAGAACTTCAAGCAGCGCCCGATCCCTTGCTGCTATGGGGCTGGTACCGACTGGAGACTGTAACAAACGCTCAACATCTTTTTGTGATAATAGCTTTGGCAACACAGATAAAGAGCGGGGAGCCTCAATCAATGCCGAAGGGTCATGCTCTGCATACTTTTCCTGCAGTAAAAAACGATGGAAACTGCGCAGTGTGCTTAACACACGAGCCCTGCTCCGTGGAGAGATACCATTGTTTTTCAAAAAAGTCAGATAGTTCAGCAGCATCAGCTGACGGATAGCCGCAGGATTGTCGATTTTTTCATGTTTTTTCAGATATCTGGAATAGGAAGTAAGATCCCGAGCGTAGGCACTCAGGGTATTATCTGAAAGACCCTTTTCGACAGCTAAAAAGTTAAAAAAATAATCGAGATATTGATCCATATCAACCTGCAGTGAAAAGTGGCAAAACAAGGCTGAAGGTGTTTAGGCTGTAGATTTTGAACCTACTTTCAGCCTACAGTCTATCTCCCTACAGCCCACTCTCACGCCAGTCGACCCAGCATGACTGTCCGTATCTCCTCCAGTTTTGCCAAATCAGTAATTTTTTGATTAAAGATATCAGAAACATAAAAAACGTCGGCAACTTGATCAACTTTGGTCGATATTTTGGAGACTGCAGTATAAAGTCCCAGCTCATTTAAAGTCCGGGTGATTTCATAGAGCAAACCGATTTTATCTGTAGCGAAAATATCGATAACGGTGTAACGGTCCGAAACATCATTGTCAATCTCAACCATATTCCGTTTTTGCGGGTGCTGTGTAGACGCTTTCAGGTAGTCGGGCTCCTGCCGTTTAGCAAACAGAGTCTCAACAAAAGTCCGCCCTTCAAGAACTGCGCACAGTTCATTTTCAATCCGTGCCCATTTTTGTGGCTTTTCGACAACACCACCAATCGGGCTGGTAACCTGAAGAATGTCTAAAACTGCTCCTGTTTTTCTAGTATGGATTTGTGCCCCGAGGATATTAATGGAATGGGCCGCCATGACTCCAGCAATTTGAGAAAAAAGGCCCGGGCTGTCAATTGTTGCCAAGGTCAGTTCCGTATATTCAGCCTCTCGATTATGTTCTATTTGCATAGCAAGGGTTTTCTTACCACGACTTAAAGCCAGCCTTAAATGGGGCACAATCTCCTGCGAACGATAACTCATCAAGTAACGAGTATGTAAACTATTGATAGCCTTATTAATTCTACTTTCGGAAAAATCATCCTGCAAAGCTTTGCGAATATTACGTTTTCTATTGCGGATTTTTTCTGAACGCTTTTCCTGATAAAATTCATTTTTTTCCAACGCATCATAGGTTTTTTCATAGAGTTCACGGAGCAAACTCCCTTTCCACTCAGACCAAACATCTGGGCCAACCGCTTTTATATCAGCAAACGTGAGCAGATAAAGCATGCGCAAATTCTCACTCATTCCCATCAGCTCCGCGAATTGAGTGATCATTTTAACATCCTGTAAATCGCGACGTTGAGAAATATGTGCCATCTGTAAATGATTTAAAACCAAAAACTCAAGACGCTGACTGTCTTCACGATTCAAACGTAGCCTCCGGGCTATTGTCGGAATCATTTCTGCGCCGCGAACGCTGTGATTTTTGCCACTACCCTTACCGATATCATGAAATAGAATTGCCAGCAGCAGAAGTTCACGCTTCTCTATATGACTGGCAACTTCAGTGAGGAGAGGGTGATTTTGTTGGTATTCTCCACGCCACAGCTTTTCCATCTCTTTCACCGCGAACAGGGTATGAATATCAACCGTATAGATATGATATAAGTCAAATTGAACCTGGCAGTAGATATTTTTAAATTCAGGGATAAAAGCATTGAGAAATTGCAAATGATGCATTTTGCGCAAAATCTCACTAGCCCCCTTTGAATGACGTAAAATCTGCATAAAGGAATGATTGATCCGCCGGGAACGACGGATTTTATCATTTATCAAATGTGAGTTATCTCGAATCAGCTGTTTAAGTTCCAGACATAACTGCACTTCATGCTTTTGTGCCAATTCAAAAGCAATCATCATCAGGACTGGATCCTCTAATAATTGCTGGTCAACCTTGGCGCGCAGTTCACCACGGATAATGTAAAATCCATTTTCGAGATTTCTTCTTCCAAAAAAATTAAAAACATTGTCCTTGGGACGAGTGCTGGGTTGGGTTGCAGCGAGGATTAACTTGGCTGACAAGTGTTCCACCTGAATAGCATGAGCATAATATTCCTGCATAAACTGTTCGACAGCTGAAGTCCGGCGCTTTTTTCTGTAACCCAAAAACTCTGCAAGCAGTTGTTGTTGTTCAAAGGTCAATTGATCGCTTTTACGCTGCCCTTTAAAATGGAGAAAATTGCGTATTTTCCACAGATAATCGAGAGCATCATTATATTCCTGAACATCTTGTTCATTGAAAACACCCTTTTTAAGCAGTTCCTTTAAGCCGGAAGCCTTAAATTTTACCCGGGCAATCCACAGTGCTTCCTGCAGCTCTCTGAGCCCCCCTTCCCCTTCTTTCAAATTTGGTTCCAGCAGATAAACTGATGACCCGTACTTGATCTTGCGCCCAGTACGCTCCTCAAGCTTAAGTTTGATGAAACGCTGCGTGTCTTGATTGAGCATGACACGACCAACCGTGAGACTGTAGTGATCAAACAATGCCTGGTTGCCCGCGACGAGTCTGGCATCTAACAAGGCAGATCGGACGGTACTGTCTCGCGATTCTTCAAGGCAGTCATCGCTTGAACGGACGCTGTAACCGACATCCAGGCGCAAATCCCACAACAGATAAAGCATCCTGTCAGCAATAACTCGCGCAGCATTTTTACCAATATTTTCATAGAAAAACATCAGGTCAAGATCTGAACGGGGATTCATTTCAGCGCGACCATAGCCACCCAGAGCGATCAGTGCACAACCAGCCACCTCATCTTCGCTTAAATCTGCAGAAGCCACTTTAAAGAGATTATCGTTAAGCTGATCAAAAATGGCAGTCAACTCATCCACAACCTGACGACCTGAACCGCCCTTGTCATTTAACTGATCAATTCTCTGCAGGTGGAAATCCAGAAACTGGCGGGCTGAGTCCAACAAAGAGTCTCGGCAAGATTCAAAATTAACCGCATCGATTAGAACGTCGGACGGGAAGACTTCCAGTGCAGGCTCGTCACTGGCGACACTCATTGCCGAGCAACCTTTTCTATCGTTGCGGAATATTTCCTGACACCTTTGACTATTGCAGCAGCAACATTTTTTTGGTAGCCCGCAGAAGCTAATCGTTTTTCATCACGTTTGTTGCTGATAAATCCTGTCTCTATCAAAACCGAAGGCATTGTGGCTCCGAGAAGAACGTGAAATGGACCTTGCTTGACCCCATGATCTTTGATACCGCTGTAGTGGGACCTTAAATCAGCAACCAGGGACTGTTGAACCTCTGCAGCCAAGCGACTCGATTCATTGATTTTTGCGTTTGCCATCAGATCGAATAAGATGGCCTCCAGATTGCCAACCTCCTGCAGTGTAGTCCCATTTTCTCGCGCAGCAACCTCAGCCGCCTGATTGTTTTTTGACAAATTTAAAAAGTAGGTTTCTACCCCCGATGCCTTGCCGTTGGCAGTAGCATTGGCATGCAGCGAAATAAACAGGTCAGCGCCAACCTGATTTGCATATTCAGTCCTCTCCCGCAACTTAAGATACCGATCATCAGAACGGGTCAAGAGCACTTTAACCCCTAATTGTTGTCGTATCGCCTTAGCAAGGGCTTTGGCCATTTTAAGGGTCACATTTTTTTCATAAACATTATGCGGTCCAATGGCACCGGGATCTTTGCCACCATGCCCGGCATCTACAACAATCAGGTGGATCCCCTCATCGTGGACTTCCTGGGGAACATGAAGAACCTCCTGCCGATCAGAGGAACTGTTGAGAATTGAAGCAATTGAATCATCCGCAGCAACGGGGGCATTCTGTTTTCCTGGTTGCTGGGCTGTCAAACCTACATTGAGCGGCTCACCTTTGATATCAACAACCAAGCGATGCGGATTTTCCAGAGTCGCCAGCTTATATTCTGCAACTCGATTCAGATCCAGAACAACCCGAGTGCGTTGTGCATCAAATTGACTGACTCTGATTTGCTTTACCAGACCATTTCGGATCGGCACAATTGGGGGTAAATCATCAGTCTGCTTGGTATAGAGCAGATCAAAATAAAGGCGCGGATTTTCACCTTTAAGGTAATGTGGTTTAGCAACAACTGGAGCGCTGAGATCAAGGACAATCCGAGTGTATTCCGGGCCACTCCAGTACCTGATTTTATCCAGCCTGGGAGAATCACCAACATTCTGATAATTGTGTTGGTTCTGAGGTGCGCTCACAGGTTTCATTTTTACGGATGGGGCAGGAAGTCGCGACAGCCTCTTTTGTGCATCGGCAAACATATCTCCAGCAGGCATTTCCGAAACCAGTCGCTGGTAGTAACCATAGGCAGATTGCCGGTCTTTAAGGCGAAATTCAGCGGCCTGTCCAGCCAGGAATAAAGCATCGTCAGCTAACCGGCTTTGCGGATATTGATCAACCAAGTTGATATAGTGATCAACTGCTGTTTGTGTATCGGAAAAACTGCCGGAAGCTTTGGAGAGACCATCCCAGGTTCGTGCCAATAGAAAGAAAATATTCTCAATATTTTTATCGTATGGCTGTTGTGCGCTAAAACGATCAAAACGCTCTATCAGCTTTTCCCAATTACCTCGCTGGCGTTGTAATTGGGAAGACTTGATCAGCTGTTGATAGTCGTGTCGCAGAACAGTATAATCCTCTGCCCTGCCGCTACGGGGGAAAGCAACTATAATAAGTATAAATAATATAAATGCTAAGAAGGTTTGAAGTTTCATTATTGATGGTCTCGCAAAAACGAATTAGATGGCTAAGCAAAAATTTTGTTCCACAAGGCGTAGTGTTTTTTCAAGGGTGAAGGCATACATGTTGTATGTCGAGGTCTTGAAAAAACACTGCAACGCAGGAGGGCGGACTTTTTGCGACGCCACCATTATTTAGAGCATCTTTTTCAGTTCATCCAGTAGGGTCAACGCCTCAATCGGAGTGGTACATCTCACATCGATCGATTCGAGTCGCTTGCGAATTTTATCTTCCTGCACCACATTAAACAGAGAAAGTTGTGCTGCCGGTTCTTTTTTTGCTTGAATTTTACTCTCCCCGAGCCGGGGTTCTCCGGAGCGGACGAATTCTCCCGCTTCGAGATTATGTAAAATTTCCTTTGCACGATCGATGACAGCGTCGGGCAATCCAGCCAAGCGACCAACCTGAATTCCATAAGAACGGCTGGCACTCCCGGTGATTATTTTTCTCAAGAAAATAATTTGATCGTTCCATTCCTTAACTGCAACATTGTAATTTTTTATCCGCTCTCGGGTCAGTGGTAAATCGGTCAATTCATGATAGTGAGTTGCAAAGAGCGTCTTGCCTGCTACAGCAGCATTGTCATGTAAATATTCGGCGACGGCCCAAGCGATGCTGACGCCATCAAAAGTCGAAGTACCACGCCCTATTTCATCCAAAATAATTAAACTACGCTGAGTTGCGTGGCGCAGGATATTGGCCGTTTCGTTCATTTCCACCATGAACGTTGACTCACCTTTTGCTAGGTTATCACTTGCCCCGACTCGAGTAAAGATGCGGTCAACCACCCCGATCCGTGCGGTTTCAGCGGGAACAAAGCTACCCAGCTGCGCCATCAGGGTAATCAAAGCCACCTGTCGCATAAAAGTAGATTTGCCAGCCATATTCGGACCAGTAATGATCAGAAGTTGATTCTCTTCCGTATCAAGCCCTACATCATTTGGGACAAAGGCTTCCTTCAGTGGCATTCCTTCAACCACCGGATGCCGCCCCGCGACAATCTGGATCACTCCAGAATCATCTATCTGTGGACAAACATAATTGCGCTCATGAGCCAGATCGGCTAAAGACAGCAAGGAATCGAGAATTGCCAGAGCATCTGCACTCTGTTGGATTCTACCCCCCTCTGCAGATGCCTTTAGTCTGACCTGTTGAAACAGATTATATTCCATCTCCACAATGCGATCTTCAGCACCTAGAACCTTATCTTCATACTCTTTTAGCTGCGGAGTGATGAATCGTTCAGCATTGGTCAAGGTCTGCTTACGCTGATAGTCTTCAGGAACACGCTCAAGGTTGCGATGGGTGACTTCGATGAAATAGCCAAATATTTTATTATATTTAACTTTCAGGGATGAAATTCCAGTCCGTTCCCGTTCCTGTTGTTCTAAGGCTGCAATCCAACTTTTCCCGTCACGGCTGATCGCTCTTAATTCATCAAGTTCTTCGTTGAATCCGTCTTTTATAAGTCCGCCATCACGCAAAACAAACGGTGGATCATCCACAATTGCCTGATCTAGCAAAGAGACCAACTCAGGTAAAAGGTCAATCTGCTGACGTAAACTTTTAAGATAATGACTCTGTAATGGGTTGAGAAGATCATCAATCTGAGGAAGTTTACCGAGAGATACCCGGAGCGCAGCAAGGTCTTTAGCATTTGCGCTGGCCATAGCGATCTTACTGTTCAAACGTTCCAGGTCATAAACACCATCGAGAGCTTCGATCAGCTCTATCCGTTGCAAACTACTATCAACCAGCTCAGCAACGGCATCCTGTCGCTGTTTAATCTGTTCTTGATCGATCAAGGGATAATGAATCCACTGCCTTAGGGTCCTCCCCCCCATTGCAGTCACAGTACGATCGAGAACACCCAATAATGAGCCACGCTTTTTACCGTCCTGCAATGTTGCCGTAAGTTCCAGATTCCTCCGGGTAGAGTCATCGAGAATCATGTAATTTTGGGTATGATAGGTCTGGAGTGCCCGGATGTGACGCAGTTCTTCCTTCTGTGTCTGCTGAAGATAATAGAGGACAGCAGAAGCAGCCTGTTGTGCGGCAACCAGATCATTGCAACCAAAGGACTGCAATCCGGAGACACCAAAAAAGGTACAAAGTTGTTCTTTTGCGTAATCTATCTCACAAACCCATTCAGGAAGAAAGTTGCACATGGTTCCTTCAAGAAGATGGCCAATTTGTTGTTTCAAATCTCGGCTTTGCTCTGAATCAACAAAAAGAACTTCGCGCGGGCGTAACGAACCCATTTCACTTTCAACCTGTTGCAGAGTATCAACCTGAGCGACCCGAAACTCACCCGTCGTGATATCAATATGAGCTATGCCATAACTATTGTCATGGTCAACAATAGACAGTAGATAGTTGTTCTCTTTTGGCACTAAAGTGTCTGTATCGGTCACCAATCCAGGGGTTACAACCCGCACGACCTCACGTTTAACGATACCCTTAGCAGTTTTGGGATCTTCGACCTGTTCGCAAATTGCAACTTTATGACCAGCAGAAATAAGTTTAGCAATATACCCCTGACTACTGTGGTAAGGGATGCCACAAAGTGGCACAGAATCTTCAACCCCTTTATTTCGCGATGTGAGTGTGATTCCCAACACACGTGAAGCAAGGACAGCATCCTCCATAAACATTTCATAAAAATCACCTAAACGGAAAAACAAAACAGCATCCTGATAATCTGCTTTTATTTCCAGATATTGGCGCATCACTGGAGTTGTTGTCGACATTCTAACTTCCTGAAATTACGCAGAGATAAATAAACAATAAAACAAGTATGGCACAAGGCGGGGTATCCTAGCAAAGGCACCTCTGGATGTAAATAGAAGGACACTGCGAACAGGCATGCACGACTTGACCATTCAGTGTCACAATGCTAAAAATCACATTATTCACCCCCACTCAAGCGGAGTGATATCCAACCGGTTGAACTGATAATTAAATAGGATATTTCATGAACCACACAGAACCGAAACCCAATCAAACAGACCCCTTCGATCCAGAAAACTATGTAATTGAAACTCTGGAGGATGAAATCAGGGCTGATCAGATTTGTAAAGAACTCCTTAAACTATACCATCAGTATCTATTGAAAAATAAGAACATTTCTCCACTTGAAGCAGGAACCCATGCAAGTGGTGCAGATTATTTTTTGCGTGATTTCATGCTCGACAATCGCCGTACAAGCCCCTTCAAACTGACAGAGGATCTTGTTCATCGCTTTGCTGGAAACTGGTATATTATCAGCACCCTTGAACCAAATATAGTCGAGCTGAAAAACATCTTAGCTGGTGTCAGCTATTTTGCTGATTTTTGTGTCGCTAATAAAATGATTGACCAGGCTCTGGCAAAAAACATTATTCAATCTTGCTCCAATATGGAATTTTACCAACAACGGATTAATAGCTTCAATGACCTCTCCGGAGATAACTTTACGGCTTGGAACAATGACTGCCCATTGCAATAGAGAATACACATGTTAGGAATCGACAATCCTAAACTACGCGCAGCAACTTTTTCTATATGTGGCGCTCTACTCCTGGCTATTATTAAATTAACCGTTGCCATTATGAGCGGTTCGATGGCAGTCATGGCGTCAGCCATTGACTCCTTACTTGATATCCTGATGTCTGGCGTCAACTTTATGGCGATCCGTCATGCAGAGCAACCTCCTGATCAATCTCACCCCTTCGGACATGGAAAGTTTGAGACTCTAGCGACGCTGTTTCAAGCGCTGGTTATCACTGGTTCAGGAGGTTGGATCATCTATGAATCAGTGGTTCGGCTGAGCAGAAACAACCAGCTCGAAAATATCGATCAAGGAATTGGCGTTCTCGCCTTCAGTGCGATCGTTTCATGGTTTATCGCCCGGAACTTAAGCAAAGTTGCCAAACAAACTGACTCATCAGCATTAGAAGCGGACTCACTCCATTTCAGAATGGATATTTACAGCAATCTCGGTTTAATGGCGGGGCTATTTATGGTGCGCTGGTTTGATATCCACTGGCTTGATTCGGCCCTGTCGATATTGGTTGCATCTTACATCCTGCACGAAGCACTGCAGCTGATTAAGCGGAGTCTGACGGATATTCTGGATCACGAATTACCTGATGAGATACAGCAACAAGTTCATCATCTGATCAGTACCCACGAAGGACCTCTAGCAGGTTATCATGGTCTGCGAACCAGGCGTGCCGGATCTCTTAAAATTATGGATTTTCATCTGGAAGTTTGTAAAGACATGACCGTTGCCGAAGCACATAAGTTGACAGACAGTCTGGAAAAGAAGATCGAAAAAGAGATTCCTGGAGCAAACGTGATCATCCATATTGACCCCTGTGAGATTGATGACTGCCCGGGTAGAGAAAATTGCATTATTGATAAAAGTCGGATTCCAACCAGATTTCAGAAGACTGATAAATAAAAAAAACCGGAGGGTAACGACCAATCCCGTCCTCTATTCTGTGGTTTTTTTATCAGTAGCGATAGCAAGGCTGCCAAAACCCACCATTTTTGCCGCATCCATCAATTGAACCACCTTACCGTGCCGAGCAGATTTATCGGCCATCAGTAAAAAGGTCATCCTTTTTGTTATTACCGGGTCAAAACTCGCTAGATGCTGCAGGAGTTCATCGAGAGAAACTTTTTCGCGTTGCAGGTAAATATCTCCATTTTCAGCAAGATAAACCTGCACCTCTTTTTTATTCATTTTAATCTGTTCAGAAGTGGACGCGGGAAGATCAATATTCAAACCGGGCCGTTCTATAAAAGTTGTTGAAATCATGAAAAAGATTAATAACAAAAAAACCACATCAATCATCGGAGTTAAATCAACTTTTGGTGATTCCTGAATATGACGCCGAAAACCCATATTAACCTTCAACCAGATCAATAATTTTCATGGTTGCCTCTTCCAGCTCTAAAACCAATCGTTCAGAACGACTTGACAGATAACGGTGTAACAAAATCAGAGGAACGGCAATGGTCAGACCCGCTGCAGTTGTGATGAGGGCTTCAGAAATCCCACCGCCCAAGGTTGCTGGAGTCCCCATCCCTTCAGTGGCAATCACATTGAAAGCCTTAATCATCCCCAAAACAGTTCCAAGCAGTCCAAGCAATGGGGTAATGTTGGCGATGGTTCCAAGCAATCCCAAATAGCGCTGTAATGCCACAGCTTCTCTCTCTCCAACTTCTTCAGCAAGAGATTTAAGATAACTACGCTGACTGCCACGATTTTTAAGGACGACAAGCAGTATTTTAGCGAGTGGTGACTTTTTTTGCTCACAGAGTTTAACCGCTTTTTCAGCCGTATCCATTTGTAAATAATTATGGATCTCTTTTTGGAGTGGTGCAAGGCCGCGGCGAACCTTAATAAAAGCAACAATCCGCTCCATAAATATAGCCCACCCAATCACCGAGCAGAGTAAAATAGGATACATCAGTGGACCACCGCGTATAAAAAAATCAATCATCTAGCCGATCCTTTTTTATTTTAAATCTATTGAAAAGAAACAACATAAACAGAAAACAGAAGTCGAGGTCAATATTCAATCAATCTTGATCAGTTC